>JAZRXY010000018.1:0-10754 GCA_045600465.1 Bacilli bacterium | reverse complement strand
AATGTCTTCATCAAAATAAATAATAACAAACTACGGTAGGAACTATCGAAAGTTACGCTAGGGGAGATCGTGTAAGAGACATTTATTGCCCTGTGATCAGTGAACCTAGAATCTTGTGACTTTAGTCATGAGAGTGTTCAATTAAAAGTTTTTAAATCTAATTTGATAAAGTTGTTGTTTGTACTTTCACTTAGATTATCTTTGTAAGCATAAAAATCATTTAATTCTTCATATGACAAAAAATAGCCATAGTTATTACTATATTGTAATTCTCTAGCATTACAATAATGGCTATTTATTTATTTGTTTGTTATATAAATCTTGATAGTTCATGGCGTAAACCTCATTGTAAACTAACTATATTAATTTTCACAAGAATCGTCAACCATTTTGTAAACAACTACACTAAGAGTAGAGAAATTATACAACTCCTAAACTCTTAATGACTGTTAATAATGCTACTATCACAAATGGACAAATTAGTGTAGTGAAAACAACAAGTTGCCCTCCTAGTTCACTATCTCCACCCATCCGCTCTACTACCGGTACACTACTTACAGCAGTTGGTGCAGCATAAGCCGCAAATAAGCAAGCTATCTCTGCTGGAGAGAATTTAAATACAAATAAAGCAAGGCTAAACACTACGCCTGGAATAATAATGTTTTTAGCAACTACACCACCAACAATATATTTAGCAAGGCTTTTAGTTGCAGATAATCTAAATTTAGTTCCTACCATAATTAATGCTAAAGGTGTAGAAAGTTGAGATAGATAATTAATTACTTTATAAACAGGAGCTAAATTATCTTTTAAGAAATATACTCCTGGAAAGAAGAAATATCTACCTAGTGAAAATACTAATCCAATAAAAATTGAAATGATTAATGGGTTTTTAACAATTCCTTTTAAAGCATTTAATAATGTTTGTTTGATATTAACATTCTCTTTTTTATCACATAAAGCCAAAGCAAGAACTGATAAAATTGTATTACATGGTAAAAAGAATGCTGCGACAAGTGATACAAGTGCACTCGCATTAGCATATTCTGCGCTACCTTCTGAAAAAATCATTAATACAAGAGGAATTCCAATCAAAGTATAGTTTGATCTCATCAAAGATTGTAGGACTGTTCCTACTTTGCCTGATTTACGATAAACAATTCCATACACAATCCAACCAATAATAAAGAAAGCAAATAAAGAGATTATGATAAACAAAATATAGCTAACATTAACATTAGAAAAATCAGCATCATAAATAGCTTTAAATAATAATGCTGGAATTCCTAAATAGAACACTAATTTGTTAGCTCCATTACTAAATCCTTCATCTAACAATTTGATTTTTCTTAAAAAGTAACCTAGTGCCACAAGAAGTACTAGTGGTAAGACTATATTAATCGCGTACATTAAATTGCCCATAACTAATCACCCAAGTATTATTTTAATACTTATTATTAAATAAAAACAATAAAAAAAGAAAAAGATTTATCACTTAATTAAAATCATTTTCTATATTCATTTCCATAAGTTTCAGCATATTCCCATGATAGTGTCAAAATCGTCCCAAATGCCCTAAAAATACGGACTTTTAGCGTTTTTTGTTATATAATATATTTGGTTCTAAATGAACCTTAGGAGGTTAAGCATATGCTTATATTAAGGCAGGTGCTTGCAAGCATATAAGATGAAGAGTAAAAATAAAATCTATGAAAAAAATCATAGAAATTCTTATTTTGCTTTTTAGAATTATATTGTTAATTATTTAATAATATAAATTTCCATGTATGCTTGCAGCTCCTAATGAAAGGGAGGGCTACTACCCTCCCTTTCGCATTTCCATGTATGCTTGATTATATTTTACCATGTTTATCACATTAGTCAAACCTTTTATAACTTTTTAATAAAATATTATTGTTAACTTTTCACATATTTTATCCTTATTAATAATTAGGCAGGTGCTTGCAAGCATATAGGATGAAAAGTAAAAATAAACTCTATGAAAAACGTAAAACTTCTCATATATGCTTGCAGCTCCTAATGAAAGGGATGGGTCAGAACTCTCCCCTTTGCATTTCCATGTATGCTTGACTACATTTTATCATATTTATCACATTAGTCAAACCTTTTATCTAACTTTACTTACATAAAACAATTTATATCATTTTTTGATAAATTAATTTACAAAAAAGAAAGCAACAAACAATGATTGAGGGTTGATTTTTACTATCACGACTAGTAAAAACAATTAAAAGTTAGGGTGAACTTTTTTTCAATCCTATATTAGGGCAATATAAGTCTTGTTCACCATTATTTGTTACTTTCACCTATTTAATGCAACATTAAACTACTTTATTGGTTATTTGCATATAATACCAATATTTAGTAAAATAAAGTCATTATTTTAATAATGACTAAAGTAGGTGTTAAAAATGAAAAAATGGAAAAAAACATTAATAATAATTGGATCTAGCTTTTTAGGGGTAGCGATTCTATTAGTTGCAGTTCCACTAGCTATTATGACAATAAATGTTGATAGTAGTGTTAAAGAAACTAAAAAGACTTATTCTCTTAATGAATTAAAAGCTATTAACGATTCTTCTTTTAAAGCATTAAATGAAATTAATCACCCTGATACTTATCTAAAATCCTTACCTGTAACAGGATCATATAAAGAAGCTATCAATGATTTTGCTTATAACATCTATGCTAATAACACATATGCTGATGAAAACTTCTCTTTTTCTCCTATTGGGCTTTATTCTAATTTAAGTATTGTTTCATTAGCAGCAGCAAATTCTTTAACAAACAAAGAATTTGATGAGCTATTAAACATTACTAAGAAAATTAGAAGTGAACAATATCCTAATATGTATCAAACTGACTTCTTTGTGACAGATTCTGGAACAATCCAAATGTATAATGGGGTCTTTTTAACAAATAAATACAATGTTAATCCTGAATTCATTAATAGTTTAGTAGATTATTATTGTGAAGCTTACTCATTAGATTTTAATAAAGATAAAGATGTTAAAAAAATGCTTAATTGGATTGATGAAAGGGTTGATGAAACTAACTTTTTAAGCAAAGATGATTTAGAAATAGATCAAGATAGTTTAGCATACTTTGTTTCCACCATGTATTTTAATAATAAATGGGCTAATAAGTTTGTAACATCTGACACTTATAAAGATAAATTTACTAATATAAATTATCAAAAAGAAAATGTTGATTTTATGAACCATAGTTACTATGGTGAATACTACATGTATGATAAATATGTTTCTTGTTATGATTACTACGCTAACGGTTTAAAGATTCAATATCTAGTACCATTAAGTTCTAGTGATAATATCTTTACTCTATTAAAAGGTACCAACTTTTTAATTGAAGATGAAACTAGATTAAAAGAATCAATTATTGATTTAAGTGTTCCTAAATTTGAAAGTGAACTTTTAATCGATTTTAGTGATGAGTTAAGATCATTAGGGCTAGAATACACTATGAGTGGCGCTAATTCCCTTGATAATGTATTTACTAATTGTCCTTACCCTGCTTATTTAGATTTTACTAAGCAAAAGAATAAGATTAGTTTTGATGAAGATGGTACAGTCATTAAATCTGTTACAGTAAGTGGAATGAAAGCAACTTCAGCAGGTCCTATTCAAATGGATACATTAGAAGTTAAACTTAACCAACCTTTTGTCTATGTAATTTATGATAGTAATAACTTACCTATCTATATGGGTAATGTAGAAACAATAAATTAATCATTATTATAAAAACACGTGTTTTGCAAAAAATATCTTAATATCTAAAATAGGAATTCTTTAATTCTAGTTTTTATAACTTCTTTTAAAAATAGTTTATGATTTGTAGTAATATAATCAAGAGTATCTATCAAGATATTTATTAAAATCAATTAAATCGATTTCAACCCTCCAAATATTTAGACCTTAAATAATCGGCCTGTTCTTTACTTATCATATTCTCAATTTCCGCGACATTTATTGAACTATTTAGTTCATCTAAATAACAATCAAAAAAGTTATTTCCTTTATTTCTATATTTTTTCACTCTTTTTAATGAATCAAGTAAGAAACTAGGCATTTCTTCTTCATATGCCTTATTGTATTCTTCTTGTTCTAATAATATTAAATCTTCCATAGTAACATTTAATGCTTTTGCTAATTTAAATAATATTCTACCCCTACAATCCATGATTTTACTTTTCCCTGTTTCTATATCAAATAATGTAGAATAAGGTATTTCACTGCGCTTAGCAAGTTTATAAATTGTCATTTTTTCTTTTTTTAACAAGTCATTGATTCTCATGTTACCACCCACCAAATTATATCGGTTAAGCGGTGTAATGTCAATGTCACATTAATCCCGCAAATAATTCTTTAATACTATCATTAATTATGATTTTCCGCCTCCATTAAAGTAACTGTAATCTTTTGTTATCAACTCTTGTAATTCATCCGTTTTTACTATGCGTGTTGCATTACATAAAAAAGCCTCGCTATGCAAGCAAGGCGTAAAGACTAGATATTCTATTTATTTAGTGCGTTCTCATCAAGCAAAAAATCAATAAGTCCCATAATTAGATAGCCTTTTTCATTATAATAAGGTTTTGTTTGCCCATAAACTATGATTACTTTTTTAAACGAGTCCATAATAACGTCAAGAGATCTTTCTTCTTGGCTTTTTTTATCCTCATCCTCTAAAGAAAATGCTGATTGAATATAGAATTTTTGAGAACCTTTATTAGCTACGAAATCAATTTCTAAATTCTTTTTCGAATAAGTTCCAGACTTGTTAGGAACATACTTTTCTACCATTCCAACATCAACTCGAAAATCTCTTGCTAAAAGTTCATTATAAATTAGGTTTTCCATTAAATGCGTCTTTTCAAATTGCCTAAAATTTATAACAGCATTTCTTATCCCTAAATCACCAAAATAATATTTGCAAGGCGATGCTATATATTTTCTTCCCTTTATGTCATAACGCTTAGTTCTAGAAATAACAAAAGCTTCCCCTAGCGAAGAAAGATATTTAGAAATTGTGTTATTTGAAATTGAGCTGTTTTCTTTTGAGCGAAATGTGTTTGCTATTTTTTCTGTGTTTGTAAACGATCCTATCGATGAAGCAACAACTTCAATTAATTCCTTAAACTCACTTTCACGCTTGATATTATTTCTTTCAAGTATGTCTCTTGCATAAATTGTATCATATGCTGATTGGAGATATTTTTCTTTTTGCTCATCTGTTTTGCTTAAAACACATAGAGGTAATCCCCCATATCTTAATATAGTTTCTAGCAAATCTGATTTGTCTCCCCCACAAGTTTGATAGATTTCTTTAAACGTTAGCGGATACAAATGTATAACGTCTCCACGACCTCTAAATTCGGTTGCAATATCCGATGATAAAAATTTTGAGTTACTACCGGTCACATAAACATCATATTCTTCATGCCTTAAAAAACCATTAAGTGTGCCCGCAAAGTTTTCCAACATTTGTACTTCATCAAGCAAAAGATAATATCTATTTCTCCCTTTTGTTACATCTTCAATATAGGCTCTAAATTTCTTTGAATTAATTGTATATGAGTCCTTTTTCCCTTTTACATGAACTCTAGTCGGTTCTTTTGGGAAGTATTGTTCTAACTTGTCAATATCTTCATCAAAGTCGAAGGCAAATGAAATAATATGATCTTCTTTCACACCTTGAGTTAATAAATAGTTCTTAAAAATACGGTTCAATAGATATGACTTCCCGCATCTTCTAAGACCCGTTACAATCTTAATCATGTGATTGCCTTCTGAATCTATCAATTCTTGTAATTTATTAAAACGTGGAAATTCCATAATACCCTCCTGAAATATCTTGCTAGTAGTAGCAACTTTTTTCACTTAAATTGTAATACTGTTTATAGGCATTCGTCAACAATTCTACTGAAATATTTTGCTAGTAGCAGCAACTTTTTTCACTTTGTTTAACGATTTGAGCAAAAACAAATACATTTATTAAGATAATAACCTACATTTTCAATCGCCATAAAATCTACAAATTTCATTGACAATTACACAAAACGCTTTCAAAACTTTATTTTAGAGTTATGAAAGTGTTTTAATAAAATGCACCAATTTATTTTAAAAATCTGTTATAATTTAGATATATGTTTTTTATTTAAGTAAAAGCCTATGAAAAGTAAAACAAGTGATAAAAAGATTCTTTATAGTAAGATAAAAAAGTATTTTGTTTATACTTCCTTTTTAGATTACCTTTTAAACCAAATAAAACCTGATGGCAATGAAGTCTATGATTTATCTATTTGGTCATGTTTTAATGCCTTTAATAAATCTTTAATGTCTTATCTATTATCAGTTTATGATGATTTAAGATATGAAGAATACGATTTCTTACCTAAAGCTAATGCTAATAAGTTATTACTTAGAAACTGTATTGAAGCAATGCTTATTTTAAATGTCTTAGAAAATCATCCTGATTATGCATCTAAATATTATGCAACATTAGAAAGTGATAAGAATAGAATTAAAGAGTTATATAAACCAAGTGAAATTGAGGAAGAAGAGAAAAAGAAATTCATGAAACGTTTTTCTTGGCTTCCTAGATATCTTGGTAAAAAAGCTAATTCAATTAGTGATTTAATAAACTATGTTGATTTTGATGATGAAACTCAAAAAGAACAATATAAAATCATTGTTAAAAACTTTGATTCTTTTATTCACCCTTCTTTTACTTATGTTGAAACATTAAATGAAGAAAAAAGATCAAATAACTTTGATGGTGTTTTAGCTTTATTTATTGATAATGGTATAATTCAAGAAGCAACTTACAACATCTTAAAATCATTTAATGATGCTTATAAGAATAGATTAAATAAGAATATCTTTATTATTTTAAAAGAAATCCTTGATAATGAAACTTATAATGATTTCTTAATTCCTATTGATTTAAAAGAATTAAATAAGATTAACTACACTAGTGAAAATAAATTAGTAATTCTAAGTGGAATTTATTCAAAGTTTAACATCGCTAAAAAATATCAAATGTTAAATGCTAAATCTCCTGATTACATTGGTGGTATCCCTTATATTATTGGAATGTTAGCTAATTACATTGAAAAAGATAATAGTAGTATCAAGGCTAAAAACACTATTCTATTACTTAGAGATCTAGCAAGTAGATATGATGATATGTTACATGCTGTTTTTGAAGATAATCCAATGCAATTCTTTGCACAATCTAGATTTGTAATCGAATCATTAAGTATTATTAACATCCTTTTAAATGAAGATGAAACTAGAAACAGCATTTATGCCCTTCATCAAAGCATTAAAAGCTATGATGCAGAAGTTATCAAAGCAGACTTTATTAACGCAAATCGAGCCGATTTAGCATTAAATAGCAAGAATCTTACTGACTCTTACAATAAAAACATTGAAATCATTAAAAATTATTATAAAGAAACATTTACTCTAGATGTTGAAGATAGAAACATTGCTAGACTTAATGGTTGGGCTATTAAACTTAAAAACATCAATAACTTAAATGTTCCTAATACCCCTTTCTTTGTTAATTTATTATGTGAAACTTACTTTGGTAGTGCTAATAAAAATATCTCAAGTCTTCTACTAGCACTATTTGAAGAATCTAATGCTTTCACTCATGTAACGCCATATGCTTTTGCATATGGTAATGATAATTTTGATTTATTCTCATTACTTATCTTTATCAATAAACTTGCTAGTGGCGTTGCTAGTAACATCCTTGTAAGTTTCAATTTATCTAAATCATTAAGCAAAGAACAATTACAAGAAATAGATGTTGGTTTCTTCAAAGCAATAGAAGCTATTAAAACATTAAGAAAATAACTATCAATTTTTTAAACATCCAATAGGAACAACTATTACTCCATCATGGCGGCGATAAGTATAATCACCCACTCCTACTAAAACCATAAGGAATGATGGAGTTTTCATTTTTTCTGTATCTATTTTATTACTTAATGCTTTTAAATTTTTAGCGCCCTCTTCAATAAGAGAGTCACCGCCAAGTTTTATTTCAATTAAGCCATATTTGCCATTTCTTAAATGAATTACTGCATCGCACTCTAAATCATCTTTATCACGATAGTGATAAACTTCACCATTTAAAGAATCAGCAAAAACACGTAAATCGCGAACACAAAGTGTTTCAAATAGAAATCCAAATGTTTTTAAATCATTGATTAAATCATTAGGTCCTATTCCTAAAGCTGCACTAGCAATAGAAGGGTCAACAAAATAACGAGTATCACTTGTTCTAATTGCTATTTTCGAACGAATATTAGGATTCCATGCTGGCATATCTTCTACAACAAATATTTTACGAAGAGCATTTAAGTAAGAACTAACTGTTTCAGCGCTTATTTTTAAAGCACCATTCCCATTAATATCTTTGGCAAGTGAAGCAGTTGATACTTGAGATCCTTGATTTCTAGCATAAGAACGCATCAATTTTTTTATTCTTTCTGGATTTTTTTCTACATTGTCAGCACGATTAATGTCAGAATGAATAACCGCTTGATAATAATCGATAGCTTGTTCTAAAGCTATTTCTTCTTTCATATTTAAAGATTTAGGCCATCCACCTCGACAAACAAGAAACGCCAAGCGATTAATATCAATAAAAGAGTTGCCATCAACTTTGTCTTCACCATCAAATAATTTTTTTAAGCTCACTTCTCCTGTCGAGTCCCCTGATTCAAACAAACTCATAGGACGCATTGTTACCCAGGAAAATCGTCCAGTCCCTGAGTGAGTTAATTTACTTGGATCAATTGGAAGCGCAGAACCAGTAAGCACAAATTGACCTAATTCATCTCTATGATCTACTTCAAAACGAACAGCATCCCAAAGATTAGGTGCTAGTTGCCACTCGTCAATCAAGCGAGGTGTTTCCCCTTCTAATAGCTTTTTAGGGTTAAGTTCAGCTAGTACTATATTTTGAGTAATCTTTGTTGGATCGTCCATATATAAAATACTATTAGCTATTTGTTCTGCTGTTGTTGTTTTGCCGCACCATTTTGGACCTTCTATTAACACAGCGCCTTTCCCTTCTAATTTCTTTTTTAAAATTTCATCCGCTATTCTTTTGCGATATTCTTTCATAGTAGTATTCCTCTTCTTACAATCATATTATATTTCATCTTATTTGATTATACAACACTTTCCCGCCGTTTGGCTGAAAATTTTTCCGTCATTTGTCCGAAAATTTTTCCGTCATTTGGCGGGTGTGGCTATCAATAAATTGTAATGCTCAAGTAAAAGTCGACACTTTTTCTATTTTTTTAATTTTTATTTTTCTTTTAGTTGTACAAATTCTCCATTTATATACTTTTTTATTTTTCCTTTAATCAATCAAATATTCCAATCTTTTAAAAAATCTATTTTCGTAAGTAGACAACTTACAGGTTGGAACCTTTTTTCTGTACTTAAGAAATTTCTGTGCAGGTGTCATGTAATCAAGTGAATATGCCGGTCTATTGAAATTAAAATAATCAATATATTCTTGGATAAGCTTTGGAATATCTAAAGCTTGTCCAAGATCAAAATCAACAAATAGTTCCTCTTTGATCCATCCATTTAAAGATTCATTCATTGGATTATCTGTTGGAGTTCCTGCTCGTGACATTGATCTTTTTATGTTATAATTAATTAAAAGCTCATTATAAGCTTTGGATGAATATACGGAACCTTGGTCGGTGTGGATAATCGTAACTTCGGTCTGTGATTCATCTTTTATTTTATTCAATACCTGATTCAGCCCATCTATATAGGGTTCTCTATTTCCTCTTCTTGTTGTAAGTGAAGCTCCTACAATTAACTTTGTTAATACATCAAAATATAAAGTTAATTCATAATAATGGTAATTAGCGTAGAATGCTGTCATATCAGAAACAATAATTTCGTATGGTCTAGTAACATTTTTCCATGATCTCATTACTAGATTATCAAATACTGTTTCCCTTTCTTTTCTAGATGGCCTACCAACGTGTTTGCTTTTAGCTTTAATTCCGAGATATTTGCAACACTTATAAGCAAAGTTATTAGAGATAACTAGTCCATAATCGTTTTTCAGCATAGCATTTATCCATCGATATCCATGACTTGGATGTTTGTTATTAATTTCAACAATTAAGTCTAAAATTATTTGATGTTTATCATCTTGCTTACATTGTGGCCTTTTCAACCATTTGTAGTAGCTTGTTCGATTAACTTTAGCTAGTTCACATAACAAGTTGACTGGGTATTCTTTAGAAAGTTCTTTAACTATTTTGAATTCTTGCCTTTTATAGTAACGAACTCCTTTTTGCTTCCACCCCCCTTCACTTGATAACCTTTTTTTAATCGTTCATTTTCGATACGCAGAGTAATAATTTCTCTTAATTGATCTTTTGGATCAGTTTTAGCGTGCCTTAACAATTGCCTTAATTCTTCGTCCTCGACTAATCCTTCAAGACCATTGGAATCATAAGCAGCAATCCATTTTCTGAGTGATGTTTCAGATATATGGCGCTTATTGCAATAGTCTTTAACTTTAAGATCCAATGAATTAAACTCTAAAACCATTCTCTCTTTTTCTAACGGTGAAAATTTTGCCATTCTAATATCCTCCTTAAAATTTATTTTAAAAGAAAAGCAGACATTTGTCGTGTCTACTTTTAGATTAGCAGTTCA
>JAZRXY010000017.1:0-26795 GCA_045600465.1 Bacilli bacterium | reverse complement strand
AAAACATCTTCGAGAAAGATACTTAAAAACAACATTTTTAATCGCCATTTTCCTACAAATCTATTCTGCCAAATATAATAATAGCTGTTTCTAGACACATTAAAACGAGGGATCACTAGTCTGTTCACCCCCGTTTTTTTGATTGTCTGGTTTTTTGGTGTCCCCAATTAATTTGAGATTAAAACCCCCATTTCCCCCAATTTATTTTAGAGAACCAAATTAAACATAAAAAAGTATCTACAACAAATAGATACTCTTTATCCTAAAACAACATCTAGAATCATCATAACAACAAAGCCAAGCATTACTCCGATTGTTCCAATATTAGAGTGCTTCCCTTGTTGACATTCTGGAATTAACTCTTCCACCACAACATAAATCATTGCGCCTGCTGCAAAACTTAATAGGTAAGGAAGAATTGGAATTAATAAACTAGAAATTAGAATTGTTATTCCTGCTGCAATTGGCTCAACAATTCCAGATAAAACACCTAGTCCAAATGCTCTTGGTTTATTATTGCCTTCAAGAGCAAGCGGCATCGATACAACTGCTCCTTCCGGGAAATTTTGTAAAGCTAAACCTATAGAAAGTGATAATACACTAGCTAAAGTAATCGCGGCATTGTTAGCAAGCATTCCTGCAACAATAACACCCATCGTCATTCCTTCAGGGATATTATGAAGTGTAACAGCAAGTACCATCATTGTTTTCTTTTTTAATGGTTTATTTACAATACCTTCTGGTTCTTTACTAGAAACATGAAGGTGAGGAATAATGCTATCTAATCCCAATAAGAATAACATCCCAAAAACAAAGCCAACTGCCGCTGGAATCCAACTTTTACTACTATCTTCTACCATTTCCATACTTGGAAGTAGTAGTGACCAAATAGAAGCAGCAATCATAACCCCCGCTGCAAATCCTAGTAAAATCTTTTTGACCTTATCATTGATATCCTTTTTCATCAAAAACACCATGGCAGCGCCTAATGATGTTCCTAAAAAAGGTATCAATAATGCTAAAAATATATTCATAAATAATAACTCCTATTCTTGTCTTTCTAGATACTCTTGACTTAGTTTATCAAGTTCTATTTTTTTATCTAGAATCTTTTCATCTAATTCATCCATTTTTCTTTGATCATTATAATATTCTTCTTCAAACATTAATTCTTTTAAATCAGCTATTTCTTGTTCAAGTTTAGAAATTTTATTTCCCAGTTTCTCTAAACTTAACCTAGAACGATGGCCATCGCTTCTAGCTGCTTTTATCTTAACATTTTCTTCATTTTTTGTCTCAATAGATGATAAATTTTCGTTGCTAGCATGTTTTTTTGATTCTAATAAATCGGTATAATTCCCATCAAATAATGATAGTTCATTATTATTTATTACAATTAAATGTTTCGCAAGTTCATCAATAAAATAACGGTCGTGGCTTACAAAAATAATGGTCCCCGGGTATTCTAACAATGCACTTTCAAGAACTTTACGTGTTTCCATATCTAAGTGGTTAGTTGGTTCATCAAGAAATAAAATGTCATAACGTTTCATCATTAATTTAGCAAATGATACTCTAACCTTTTCTCCTCCACTTAAATCATCTACTCTTTTGAAAACATCTTCACCACTAAATAGAAAAGCTCCTAGTTTACTTCTTACCTCAAAATTAGATAGCATTGGATAGTCATCATGAAAATAATCAAACACTGTCTTAGATGAAGATATTTGAATTTGATTTTGATCGATATAACCCATTCTAAGCTCTCGATGCTTGACAATCTTACCTGATAACATCGGCAATTTAAAAGCTAGCGTTTTAAGTAGTGTTGTTTTGCCAATCCCATTAGGCCCTACAATACCGATTTTATCACCAAAAAAGACTGATATATCAAGGCTATTATTTGTAAGTGGCTTATCATAACCAAAACTTAATTCACTGGTGCTAAATTGTCTTACTCTTCGTTCATCAACGGTTTTTAAATTAAGGTGAATTGTTTTAGATGAAATTTTAGGAGATTCGATTCTATTCTTTTCAATCTTAGCTAATTTCTTTTCACGATCTAATCCAATTTTAACTAAACGATAATTACCTTTATGTTTATTCTTTTCAATAATCATCTTTAATCTTGCTATCTCTTCTTCTTGGAGATTATACGCTAATAATTGTTGTTCATATCTTTTGACTTTCTCATCTAGATAATACGAATAGTTGCCTGCAAAAACATCACTGGTTTTATTGGCAATTTCTACAATGCCATCACAAACTTTATCAATAAAATAACGGTCATGGCTAACAATTAATACTGCGCCTTCATAGGAGTGTAAATAATCTTCTAACCATTCAATAGTTTCAACATCAAGATGGTTAGTAGGTTCATCAAGAATTAATAAATCAGGTTTTGATAAAAGGAGTTTTGTAAAAGCAATCTTATTTCTTTCACCACCACTAAACGTTGCAATCTTACGATTATAATCGGCATTAGAAAAGCCAAACTTATTAACCATAGTAGAAATTAAGTATTCATAATCATAACCATTCCTTACTCTAAATTCATTTTCTAAACTTCCATAACGTTTAAGTAAAGATTCATTGTTTGGTTCTTTTTCTAGTTCTTTAGAAAGTTTTTCTAAATCATCTTTCATTTTTAAGACATCCTTAAAAGATAATAACATCTCTTCATACAAAGTGTTTTCAAACGAGTTAATCATTACTTGCGATAAGTATCCAACACTACTCCCATGTGCGATATTAATATTTCCACCATCAATATCTATTTGATTTAAAATCATTTTTAAAAGTGTTGTTTTACCCACTCCATTATTGCCAATTAAAGCTACTTTATTACCTTTGTTAACACTAAAAGTGACATTATCAAATAATGCTTCTCCATTGAATATTTTCTTAACCTTATTAACTTCTAGTAATGCCATAATTATCCTTACTCAATAAAAACCAACCTCTTAGAGGTCGGTTAATAATTATTTCTTTGCTTCAATTGCAGCAAGTACATCTTTAACTGTTTGGAATCCATTTAATTCTTCATTTGTAAATTGTACCCCAAACTTTTCTTCTGCTGCCATAATGATTTCAACTAAATCAAGAGAGTCAATTCCTAATCCTCTTAAATCTGTATTTTCATCAATTTTTTTATTTCCGACTTTTTCTTGTAGTAAAGCTATAAATTCTTTTTTGTAATCCATATAAATCACCTCATGCAATAATTATAACAAATTGATAATACATTATCAAAATGTTTTTGCATAAAAAAGGGCTAATAGATTTCTCTATTTGCCCTAGATTAATCGACATTAGCTTTTTGGTGTTATTGTTGTATCACCATCAGTGATTGTATATCCTGTGTCATCAGCTATTTTTTGTTCAATACCTGTCCAAACTCCAGTAAAGACATTAGGTACTGATGCGACTAAAATCCCAAACACACTTAAAACTAATACAATTCCTAAAATTTGCGCTTTAAATTCTCCCATTCTTTCACCTCCTATCTAACATAAACTCTTTGTTCTAAAGTAATTTCCCCACTAGCATCCTTAATAATTCCCAGAGTTGGTTGAAAGGAAACTTCCAAACGATAGTCAATGCTGGAACCACTACTAGCACTGCAGGTAGTAATGCATTCAATTGAGGACGATAGTGTCTCACTAACATAGTCTTGTATTTCTTCATCAATAACTCCCCTTTCTGCTACATAACTATTGATATATCCCATAGCTGAATATGCTCTAGATATCGCTAATTGATAGCCGATTATGTCACCACAAAATATAACGAACTGAAGCAAGAAAAACATGCATAACATTATACTTATCTTATTAGCCATTAAATATTCACCACGATTGAATTAAGAATCCCTAAAGAAAAGGCTAAAGATACAACTGTTACTCCTAGTAGTGGCATCGCTAAAATTAAATTTAAGGTGCCTTTTTCTTTTTCAACATACTCATTAATAGCAATGTTTTTTAATCTTTCTAGAAGTGGCAACATCTCGCTGATTTTATCTTTACCATTACCAACTTGACCATATTGATAAATCATTGTCACAATTTGGCTAATATTTTCTTCATCAAAGACATTGGCAAAATTAATGAAAGGATCTATTCCTTTATCTTCATCCATTTCATTAATAAGATTACCAACTAAAGATTTAATTTCACCATCTAGTTTTTCATAGCAAGATTTAATGGCTTGGTAGACATTCCCATCCACACTTAAATAGGCATCAAAGTAAGATAAAAATGTGATGAACTGTAATCTTAATTTAGCTTTACTATCTTTTTTCTTATTTTTAAAAAAGTTTTCTAATTTTTCTTTCATACTTTGCCTTCTCCCCTACAGTTTTCCTTCATAATTAATTGATCTTAAATCAATAAAGGCTTTTGTAACACTAAATAAGAAAAGTAGTAATACAGCGATAACAGCAAGGCCTAAAGAATCTTCTAACATACTAACGTAATACGAAGATAGTCCTACTCTTAAATAAAGCAAACTAACAAAAGCAAAAGCCCACATCGTTAAAAATTCACCGATTTTTCTTTTTTTAATTTTGAAAAGATTTTCTGCACTTTCCTTTTTAAAAGCAACATCACTTATAATCGCATTTGTTGTTGCTTTTATATCCCCACCTGAATTTTCATAAATCAGTAATAATTCATAAAAAACATCGTAAGATTTATTATTGAAAAAATCTTTTAAACTAACTAAAAAATCATCGATATTCTCACTATATGATTGATAGATTTCTTTAACTTTTGGTTTGTAATAATCTTTACAAATCTTGACACTTTCATGAATTGATGGAGTGGAAAGTAATTGCATAGATAAAGAATTTGTAAAGGCATGCAATTCATCCAATTTCATTTCATATTCTTTTGCAATATTAACACTTGGATAGATAAATTTTACTAAAAAGAAAACACAAGATAATGCCATAATTAATGCCACTATTAAGTTATCTAATAAAATCAAACTAAACATACCAAATCCGATACCTAGAATTATTGCTTTAATATATGTTCTACTCATTTTATTCACTTCCTTTATACCAGTCTTTATTGATATTTAAATAAGTTGCTATCTTCTCATTTAAACTAAAGAATTCTTTATTGTTATTTTCGTCATTTCGATAAATATCTTGAATGAAATATTCTTCATCAAGATAATCTATTATTGCAATCTCACTTATAAATCTTTTGACGCCATCTTTTAAATAAACTTTCTTCATATGAACAAAAACATGAAGATGAGAATAAATCTCTTGTTTTAATTGCTCTTGATTTAAAATTTTAGAATTAGCCATTAATTGTAACATTCTATTTGGGGTATCAATCGCACTTTTAGAGTGAATAGTTGTAATGATTGATAAACCTGAGGTGATAGTTTGTAATAAATCCATCATCTCTTCACCTCTTACCTCGCTTAACATTAACCAATCAGGGTTATTACGAAGTCCTGCCCTAATTAAGTTTTGAATGTTTTCGTGATAAGTTTCTTTACCATTATCTTTAGCAATCCAAATATTAATATCTAAATTAGGAACTAATTCTTTGATATGAGTTTCATAAGTGTCTTCTATCATGATTAAACGATGATAAGAAGGAATTAAACTAATTAAGTATTTTTGTAATTCAGTTTTACCGCTACCCGTCACACCACTAATAATTATTGATTGATTAGCATCAATTATTTTTTTCAACAAACGATGTACACTAATATCACACAAATTAGAATCATTGGGTTTAATCTTAAATCCTTCATACATCTGCCTAATGATAAATGTGGTTGTACCTTCATTATTTTTACTAGCCACGCTATGATGGATAGCATTTAATCGATAGTTATCAAATGAAACATCTAAGATAGGATATGAATTATTAAAATTCTTGCCACTTAAATCTGCGATATGTCTAATGAATTCATAAGCTTTTATTTCATCAAATTCGCTATTAACTTTTACTCTATTTTTCTTAACATAATTTAAATACAAATCTTTACCATTAAAAGATAGTTCACTAACTTCACTAGTAAGATAACTTGCTAATGGAGTTTCTTCTAAATATGCACTAATAATTGATTTCATTTATTCATCACAACCTGATAGTTGTATTCTTTATTTAGTCTAAGAAATGGTGAAGTAGATCCAATTCTAATTTGGACTGAGTCACATTGATTAACGTCACAAGCACTATTATCAGCATTATAGTAGTAATAACTTACCTTAATTTTTTCATGATTATTATTTGTTAATAAAAACTCTTTTAATGTTTGTTCAAATTTCATTTCATTAATTCCTAGAAATTCTAGATTCAACATTTCTTCTAAAGGTATTGAATTGAATAAAATGGCTTCATTAATATTCTCACAAGTATTGTTAAATCTAGCATAATCAATGGAATAAATTGTATTAGTGATTACTACGCTGAAGAATAGCTCAAAAATCATTAAAACACTCATCATGGATATATCACTTCTTTTTTATATTTAACATCTTCTAGTGCATCCTCTTTGCTAACACAAAATAAAGAACTAGCACAATCTCCATAGATGTTTTTATAATTTATACTAATTTCACTAAGATCTAATGTTATTTTATAGTTATTAGCATCTAAAATATTCACCACTATGTCACTTGACATCGTATCATTTGCATTACTAATTAAAATAACATTCTTAATAGGGTATCCAGAAATACTATTCATTTTTGAAGTATTTTCATCATAGAAGTAACCATCATTTAATGCTAAAACATATTGGCCATTTTTATTAATAACTTTTAAATCAACACTGTAATTAATACCCTTTTTAAATTCTTCTTCAAAATTACAATCACTAACTAGACTTCCGCCAACATCATTAATATCAACATTATTTAAAACAAGACGATATCTAGATAAATCAAATATTCTATTTTGAGGTTCGTTAACAAAACAATATCTAAAATCTATTGATTCATTTACAGTTACTTGTTTATTAGTTGCATCCACTTTGCTTTCCTTAAACATCGATACAACTTTATTAGAAGAAGATGGAGTAAGTTTAGTTGAGCCTTCTGCTGCACTAATAACATTTAAGTTATATGTTTTTTCATTAACTGTGATTGCTAAATTATAAGTTTGTTTTTTAGAAGTAAAAGCTGCAAAATCATATTCATAAATTTTGTCAGCATCACTAATATAACTAGAATAGTTATTCCTTCCTACTTCTTTTCCTTTAGCACTTGTAACTATTAAAATATCTACGTTACCTATTGAGTTAAATTTTATATTTACGTGTGGTGTATCGCTTTTAGATGTTACTTCGTAATTGATATATTCAATATCAATACTACTAGTAGATAGTGGAGTTGCTACATTAACATTTAAAAGTAATGCTATAGTTAAAAGTAGTTCTTTCATATTTTGTAATAATAAATAAATTCCTTAGTTGCTAGTGAAAGACGTCTATAATATGTACTTTTAGAATACAAACCTACCCACCAATAGGTTTTTTGTTTTGGCCCAAAAAAATCATTAACAATTACATCCCTTGATTCGCTACTTAGTAAAGTAAGAACTCGATCAACATTGTTAACAAGAGCTCTTTGTTTTATGTACTTAGCATATGGAATATCGCCGTCTTTATATAAATCAATATCTTTTTTGGCTTTCCTATATTGGTATGAAACTTCTTTAACGTAATGCTTCCTAGCTTTTTTTGCTTCTTGGCTAAAGCCCATAGTTTACCCCTCCTTAAAAAAGTATTTATTAATACTTACAAGAAAGGATTTCTTTTTTACTCATAAAAAAATAGATAGCATTAACTATCTATCATTTTAACTAACAAAATACCACTTCAAATTCTTCTAAAACACACTCACTATTTTCATCAAATTCTTTATTTATTTTCTTGAATGTTTCCATAAAAAATTCTTTATGAACTTTTCTCCAATAAGTTAAACTTAAGTCTCCTTCTCCTTCTTTTTTAGCGTGACTATCACTTACGCTACTAAAAGGAACTATTGATACCTTAGTATCTTTAATAATACAAGCAGCTTCATCGTTATCAAATAAAACAATGCTATAACAACCTACATATGGAAGTTGCTCATTCTCTAATTGAAAAGCAAGTTTTAAACTAGCGGTAGCTCTTTTTTTATTAGTTAAAACTAAATTAACTAATTTATCACCAACTTCTCCACCACCACAAAACTTCCAAATATCATGTCTTGTATTTATATCAATATTGTTTTCATTACAATATTTTGTCCACATTTCGCTCGCATTCATATATTTATCTTAAACAATTTTATATTCTTCATAAAATGCCTTATATTGTGTTTCAAAGAATTTATCATTTTTAATTTTATTTTTTAAATCATGAGGTGAATTTGTAAGTAATCCTGCTGCAATATTTGAGCAATGGTCACTAACACGTTCAAGATCTGTAATAATGTCTGACCAAATAAAACTCATTTCAGGAACACACTTTCCTTCTTGAATACGTTTTAAATGATTTGTTCTTAATTGTTCTTTTAACAAGTCAATAACTTCTTCTAAAGGTTCAACTAATCTAGCTGAAGCTAAATCATCATCTTCAAAAGCCTTAAATGCTAATCCAACAACTCTATTAATAGCACTAGATAAGACTGTTAATTCTTTTTTAGCATCATCACTTAAACTAAGTTTACCATTAACAATTTCTTCTGCTGATTCCAAAATATTTAATGCATGGTCACTAATACGTTCAAAATCTGTAACCATTTTTAATAAAAGTGTTGTTCTTTCACTTTCTTTTTCACGAAGATTACTTGATCCTATTTTTATCAAATATTTTACTAACATATCCTCATAAGCATCACACTTATCTTCTTTTTCTCTAATTATTTCAGCTCTATCACTAGAATAATCCGTAATACTTGTAATTGCCATCGAAATAGATTCTCTAGTCATTTTAGCCATTTCCATTGTTACAATATGACTTTGATTTAAAGCAATCATTGGTGAAGCTAATAGTCTTTCATCAAGTTTTGTAATTTCTTCTTTTTCTTTAGCATCTGGAATAATCTTTCTTGCCAATATTTCTAACACTTTTGATAAAGGTAAAAGAAGTAATGTTGATAATACTTTAAATGCAGTATTTACAATAGCAATTCCTAAAATCGTTGCTGATTGATTTAAGATCAACGGATTAAATATTGCACGAATGATTGAATAAATAATTAACCAGAATAATGCACCTATAATATTAAATAATAAGTGAACCATTGCCGCTCTTTTTGCATCTTTTTTAGCACCGATACTAGAGATTACGGCAGTAACACAAGTTCCAATAGCATCTCCCATAACAATAGGAATTGCTGCTCCATAAGAAACAGCTCCCGTCATAGCTAGAGCTTGCAAGATACCAACTGAAGCAGAACTTGATTGAATAATAGCTGTTAATAGTGCTCCTGCAAGTAATCCTAACAAAGGATTTTGAAACATTATAAATAATTGTCTAAATCCTGGTAAGTCTCCTAATACTGACACGGCATTAGTCATTGTTGCCATTCCAAACATCAAAATTGCAAAGCCAAGAAAAATAAGTCCTGTGTCCTTCTTTTGTTGTTTTTTGATAAACATATAAAGAATAATACCAACTAAGGCTAGTATTGGCGTAAAAGAAGTTGGTTTTAATAATTGGACAACTAGACTATCACCAGAAATTCCTCCAAGAGAAAGAATCCAACCTGTAATAGTTGTTCCAACATTTGCTCCCATTATAACGTTTACTGCTTGAGCTAAAGTCATAATTCCTGCGTTAACAAAACCGACTACCATGACTGTAGTAGCCGATGAACTTTGGATAACAGCAGTGACGCCTAAGCCTGTTAAAAAACCTGCTGGTTTACTAGTCGTCATTTTGGCAAGAACACCTTTTAATTTGCTGCCTGCTTTACGTTCTAGCGCTTGCCCAAGTAAATTCATCCCGAATAAGAATAGACACATTCCACCTATCATTTCTAATACGTTAAAGATATCCATTGATAATTCTCCTTTTTTATTTTTTAAATACGGGTATATTATACCAAAACTTTATTTATGTATAAAACCCTATTTTTTATAAAAAATGGTGCTGATGGGCGGAGTCGAACCGCCGACCTATTGATTACGAATCAATTGCTCCACCAACTAAGCTACATCAGCATATTAATATAATAGCTTTTTTATTTTACATAGTAAATAAAAATAGTCTTTTATCTAAGCAATATTTAAGCTACAATTATTTTGGTGATATTATGAAAATAGGATTTATTGGTTGTGGCCATATGGGTGGCAGTATTGCTATTTCATTAAGTGATAATAATGAATTATTCTTATATGATCTAGATTGTAATAGAATTACTAATTTGTTAACTAAATTAAATAATGCTCATAACTCTTCAATTGAAGAGATATTAAACAAATGTAAATATGTCTTTTTAGGGGTTAAACCAACTGATTTAACTTCTTTATTAAATTCAATAAAAGATATTAAAACTAACTGCATTTTTGTTTCAATGGCAGCTGGTTATAGTTTAAAAGAAATCCAAGACATTATTAAAAATAATGAAATAATTAGGATTATGCCTAATACTCCAATAGCAGTAAAAAAAGGAATTGTCTTTGTAACTTCAAATAATGCTAGCAAAGAAACATTAAATGAATTTACTAGTATTATGTCTAATGTTTCTATAGTCTACCCTATTAAAGAAACTATGATGGATGCTGGAAGCGTTATTGGTGGTAGTGGTCCTGCATATGTGGATTTCTTTATAGATGCTTTGATAAAATCCGCCATTAACTTAGGCTTTGATAGCAATGATGCTTCAAAACTAGTTAATCAAATGATTGAAGGAACACTGTTATTAAATAAAACATCTTCTAAATCAGTTATAGAACTGGGAAAAGAAGTATGCTCTCCTGGTGGATCTACAATTGAAGGAGTCAATGTTTTATTAAATGATGGTTTATATGAATTAGTTAATAAAGCATTACTTGCTTCCTACAATAAAAACAAAAACATGAAGTAATTTAAAGAAACATCTTTAATTTTATTTTTCTTCGATTACAAGCGAATCACAGTATTTTATTAATTTATCCGCTATTTTTCTAGCATCTTCAATATCTTCTATTAATGCTACAAAAGAATCATTATATCTTGATTCTGCTTCCCAGGAATTTAGGCTAGATGCAATGTATCTTAGTTCTTTTTCACAAGGGAAATCAATTTTTAATGTCTTTAATCTATTCATTTGTGCTCTGATATCATGTGTTGTTATATAGTGGTAACCATTCATTTCTACAATGTATTTCAAACAAAACTCAATTGTTTGTTCTAGATTATAACAACAATCATCAATATAAGCATCATCTATTTCTAGATTTTTATAATCATGTTCGGCATTGATTCTTTTAATCTTTGCTCTTGCTAGTAGTTTGCTCATATATTACAATTCCTTTCTTTATATTTGTTTCTAGTAGTGTTCCCTTTTCAAGACTATTTAGCCAGATAACATCAGCATTGTATTCTGTTATTTCTTGAATAAGTTCTGATATCATATTTTTGTTTTCTATTGTAAAGCAATCATCTTTTAATTTAACAGCGAAATCAAGATCACTTTGATAATTACATCTAATATTAATGCTACTACCAAATAAAATAAGTTTTTCCACACATTTTTCTTTACTAATAGTATCATATACTTTCTTAACTTCTCTTTGCATTAAAGGATGAATGTATTTTGCTTCATAAGGTGTATCTTTAGTAATGATTGGAAAGATAAATTTTTTATCTTTCTTTTCTTCCCAAGTACTAGCAAGTTCGATTTTCTTTTTTTTGCTAGAGATAAGCTCATCAATATCGATATCTAAATAATTTAAAATAGGCATAATTGTTGCTAGAGAACAATTTTCAACGTTCTTCTTACCTAGCACTATTTCATTAACTGTTGTATAAGGTAAATTCGTTTCTTTAGCAAGTCGATAAACACTTAAATTACGACTTTTTATTATATCTTTCAACATTATAACTACCTCCAGTTATATTATACGAAAATATACTATAACTGTCAACAGTCATAAAAAAAGAATAGGCACTTTGTGTCTACTCTTTCTATATTTTATTGTTTTAATGCTGTAAATGGAACTACATAAACACCATCTTGACGAAGATTTGCAGCACTAGTCATCCCGCAAATAACACACATAACATCAGCAGGCTTACCACCATTACTGGCTATAGTTTTATTAATACGAATCAAGTTTTCTGCTGCTTCATCTATTTTATATGCGCCAAGTTTAATTTCAAAAGCGCACCATCTTCCATCATTTAGCTCTATTACCGCATCTATTTCATTGTTTTGATAATCTTGATAATGATATAGTTTACCGCCAAATGATTGCGCATATATTTTTAAATCATGTTCAACCATCGCTTCAAAAATAAAACCAAAAGTGTTTAAATCCCCTAGTAATTTTTTTGGAGTCATCCCTAGTAATGCACAAGCTAGCGAAGGATCACAAAAATGTCTTTTTTCTCCTTGTTTTATTCGTAAAGATGATCTAACACTTGGCTCGAAAGGTCTTTGGTTATCCAAAAGGAATAATCGATCTAACGCTTCTAGATATCTCACTATTGTTTCTCTATCAATTGAACCTTCACCATTTTCCTGTATATCTTTTGCAAGGGACAAATTAGAACAAGTAGTAGATTCATTTCGAGCTAAAGAGCGAAGCAAAAGCCTTAATTTTCGTTTGTCGTAACTAGACCCATCAAGACGCTGTATATCATCCAAAATAATTGTATCTATATATGACTGAGACAAGATGGAAATATTTTGTTCTTTTGAAGTTAAATTTCCTGGCCAGCCTCCCCTAACAGCAAGTGTAGCTATTTTTTCCAAACTAACCTCTTTTGTTTGCTTATTAACATATCTTTTTTGGCAAATATCATTGAGGGAAATCTCTCCACTAGAATCACCTGTTTCATAAAGAGTCATTGTATTCATTCTTAATCTACCAATTCGACCCGCACCACTATGCAGTATTCCTTTTATTTTGGGAGTAGAAGATCCAGTAATCATAAATTGACCTTTTTTACCTCTTTTGTCAACGACACCACGAATTGCATCCCATAACGCGGGGACTTCTTGCCATTCATCAATTAAACGAGGAGTTTCCCCCTTTAGTGTTTCATCCAATGAAATCATAGCAAATTGGCGATTTTGAAAATTGTTTGCTGGATCACCGACCAAAAACTCACTTTTTGAATGATAAGCAGAAGTCCATGTTTTACCACACCATTTTGGGCCTTCTATGCATACAGCGCCAAAAACATCTAAATAATCTTCTATTAAATTATCTATAACTCTTTTTTTATATTGTTTATCCAGTAATAGTTTTGACATTTTGCTACCCCCTTATTTTTCAACACAATTATAACAAAACCCGCAATATTCTTCAATATAAACCCGCAATATTTTGACATTTCACCCAGCAACATTTTGGCGTTTCATCCCGCAACATTTTTGCTTCGCCACAAATTTAAATTAAAGAAAAAAAGAAAAGGATAAGAATTAATTCTTATCCTTAATAATATTTTAACCAATACTTCCTTCCATATTAAGTTTTAAGAGTTGATTTAACTCGACTGCATATTCCATAGGAAGTTCTTTAGCAAATGGTTCAATGAATCCCATAACAATCATTTGAGTTGCACTTTCTTTGGTTAATCCTCTAGACATTAGATAAAATAATTGATCTTCACTAACCTTAGAAACTGTTGCTTCATGTTCAATTATAGATTCATTATTCATTACTTTATTTGTTGGTATGGTATCAGATGCTGATTTATCATCAAGTAGCAATGTATCACATTCAATGTGTGCCCTAGAATTAATTGCTTTAGCATTAATACTTACAAGACCTCGATAATTAGCAACTCCTCCACCATGAACAACAGATTTAGATATAATAACGCTTGATGTATTAGGTGCTAGATGAATCATCTTAGCTCCTGCATCTTGATATTGTAAGTTCTTAGCAACAGCAATAGAGATACAACTTCCTTTAGCTCTTTCTCCTGCTAAAACACAACATGGATACTTCATATTTAATTGGCTACCAACGTTACCATCAATCCATTCCATTAAGCCATCTTCTTCAACATAAGCTCTTTTAGTGACTAGATTAACAATGTTGTCTGACCAGTTTTGAATTGTTGAATAACGACATTTTCCGCCTTTTTTAACAATTATTTCTACAACTGCCGCGTGAAGTGAATCTTTAGAATATATTGGGGCTGTACAACCTTCAACATAATGAAGATCTGCGCCTTCATCAACAATAATTAGTGTTCTTTCAAATTGCCCCATTCTTTCCGAATTAATCCTAAAATAAGATTGAAGTGGTTTTTCTAGTTTGACACCTTTTGGAACATAGATAAATGATCCCCCTGACCAAACCGCACCATTTAACGCACTAAATTTGTTGTCTCTAAAGTTAACAACAGTGTTGAAATACTTTTTAAATAAATCAGGGTGCTTTTTTAAAGCAGTATCAGTATCTAGGAAAATAACTCCTTTTTCTTCTACTTCTTTTAACATGTTATGATAAACAACTTCACTTTCATATTGAGTAGAAACTCCAGCAAGAAATTTATGCTCTGCTTCTGGAATTCCTAACTTTTGGAAAGTATTCTTAATACTTTCCGGTACTTTATCCCAAGTATTTTCTTGTTTATCAGTAGGACGAATAAAGTAGGTGTAATCATCATAATCTAAAAAACTTAAATCAGGTCCAAAACTAGGATCTTTAGACTTTGCAAAATGTTCATAACTTTGCAGTCTAAAATTAAGCATCCACTCTGGCTCATGCTTAAGTTTTGATATTTCTCTTACTATATCTGCATTTAGACCTTTATTAGTTTTAAAAACAGATACATCTTCATCTTTAAAACCATATTTATATGGTTCTTCAAATGAAAGTTTTTCTTTATCCGTCATCTATTTCTCCTTGCTTTCGTATTCTTCGATAAGTTTAGCAATCCCTTTCCATCCAATAGTTGCGCATTTAATTCTATTGGCTTGTTTATGGACATTTTGGAAAGCATTAGCTTCTAACAATAAATCTTCATCATATGGTTTTTCATAAATCATATTGTTGTAATTTTCAATAATCTTTTTAGCTTCACTTATGTCTTTACCAATTAAAAGTTCAGACATAATAGATGTTGATGATGTTGCAATCGCGCAAGCAATACCATCAAAAGCTATATCTTTAATCGTATTTCCTTCAAATTTAGCAAATACATGAATATCATCAATACAAGAATCACTTGCTAAATGTGTTGATAAATAATCACTATCTTCCATATTTCTTTTATTTCTTGGATTTTGATAATAATCCATGATGATTTCTCTTAATATTTCAGGATCATTTAAAAAAGGCATCTAGGAAGTCATCTCCTTTGCTGACAGCTTCTACAAATTTATCAATTTCTTTTTCAGTGTTATAGAAAGATAAACTTGCTCTAACTGTTGAATAAACATTTAAATATTCAGGTAACATCTTGGCACAATGATGTCCACTTCTAACACAAACTCCATAAGTGCTTAGATGTGTTCCTAAATCTTGGGAGAAAACCCCATCTTTATTAAAGGCAATGATACCTGCTTCACTTTTAGCATTATAAATGCTAACGCCTTTAACTTTACTTAAAGCTTTAACAGCATATTGCTTTAATTCATATTCTCTTTTAGCAATATTATCTAGGCCGATCGACATTAAATATTCACAAGCTGTTCCTAGACACATTGCTCCTAAAACGTTTTGGCTTCCTGCTTCAAATTTACCAGGAATGTTTGTATAACTATATTCCCCATTACTACTAAATCTAGCATTCATTCCACCACCTAATTGGTATGGATCAAGTTTTTCTAGCCAATACTTTTTAGCATATAAAGCACCAATTCCGGTTGGAGCTCCTAGTTTATGACCACTAATTGCTAAGAAATCACAATCAATGTCTTTAACATCAATCTTGATGTGTGGGGCAGCTTGAGCGGCATCAACGCACATTATGATATCATGTTCATGAGCATATTTTCCTATTTCTTTTACATCTATGATGTAACCCATTACATTTGTAACTTGTGCAATCGAAATAATTTTAGTTTTATCTGTTATTACTTTTTTGATAGTTTCAAGCGTGCATCTACCATCTTTATCTAAAGATGCGACTCTTACTTTAATACCAAAATGTTTTTGTAATTCAAACCAGGGTAAAACATTTGAAGCATGTTCAGCGATACTAATAATTACTTCATCGCCTTCATGCAAAACTTGTTTTAGCATTGTTGCCATCGCATTTAGAGCACCTGTTGCTCCACAAGTGAAACTTATTTCATCACTTTCGGCATTTAGTAATTTTGCAACGCTATCTCTTGCCTTACAATACTCTTTGAAAGATTTTTGTGCTACTTCGTAATCTTCGCCATGAGGATTAGCAAAGCATTCATCAAAATATTTCTTAGCAGTATCAATAACGCATTGTGGTTTTAACAATGTGGCTGAATTATCAAAATAAATCATTTCTTTTCCTTTAACTAAAGTATTACCTATAGCCGGGAAATCTTTTCTTACTTTTTCTACATCGATCATTTTAAAGACCTTCTTTCTCGATTGTTTCATTAATCATATCTACTAGTCTTTCGTCTTCTAATTTTGCTAAAACTGGATCTAAATAACTTCTAATCATCATTGTTTTAGCTTGTTTTTCACTCAAACCTCTAGAACATAAATAGAACATAATTTCATCATTTATTGTTCCAACGCTATTAGCGTGGCTTGCAACAACATCATTTTCTGCAATTAATAACTCTGGTTTAGCAACAGCAATAGATGTTTTGTCTAATACTAACATCGTATTTTTTTGAATTGCTTTAGAGTTTTTAGCGCCTTTTAGTATTTGGCCAACTCCTCTAAATACCAAATTAGATGTATCTTCACTAATACCATAATTAGTTATTAATCCTTCCGTATTTCCTACTTTATTTACAATTTCAACATCAAGATTCTTCTTGGCAGAGTTTTTAGCTACTACGCTCCCATCGTAATAGGCTTTCGCCCCCTGATCTAATAAGTTAACTATTGCGTTAAAATCATAAGAAACTTTGGCATTATCAACTAAAACTAATTGATAAGAGGCATCACTTTTAACATTAACTAAGATTTTATCATTTAATGAGACATCATTTAGATTAACAATAGCGTGAGTTAATTTAGCATCACTATCTAAGTTAATGATTAATTCATCAATTAAATGAGCTTTAGCAATGTAAACAAGTTTAACTTCTTGATTACTTGCAACATTAATCTCTAGTTTTTTGTATTCTTTATCAAGTAAATAAGTTCCACTAGAATCTAAATTCACACTAAAGCCATCACCTTTAGTGATTACTCTGGTGTTATTTAAATTTCTAGTGCTTAAATTCTCCATTTTTACTCCTTTGTTACTTTTCTACCGCAACTACCTAACATTGTAGGATTTACCTTTCTTTCTTTAGTAATTACAATACCTTTTTCTTTGGTTAACCATTCATAGCCTTCTTTATCAACTCGTTCAACAAGCTTTGCGTCACCTTCCATTACTATTTTTCCATTAACAATAATGTGAACGTGACTTGGTTTAACTAAGTTATACATTTTTGCGTAGTGAGAAACAATAATACTTGCGAATTCTTCGTTAGTATTATTAATGTCATTAATTACTTTTGCTACTGTATTTAGTGCATCAACATCAAGCCCTGAGTCTAATTCATCAAATAAGGCAATATATGGTTTTAACATTAACAATTGTAGTAATTCATTACGTTTCTTCTCGCCACCACTAAAACCTTCATTTAGATAACGATGTGCCACATCCAAATCAAACCCTACTGTTTTAGTAGCAGTTTCTAATTCTTTAATGTATTTGTATAGTGAGATAGGCTTTTCGTTTCTTGCATTAATGGCACTTCTAATGAAATCAGATTCATTTACGCCACTAATCTCTAATGGATATTGCATAGCTAAAAATAAACCCATTCTTGCTCTTACATCAACACTTTCATGAGTAATATCTTTACCATCGAAGATAATACTCCCTTTAGTAATGATATATTTTGGATGCCCCATGATTGTATTCAAAAGTGTTGATTTACCATGACCATTAGGGCCAAGTAAGGCATGGGTTTCTTTTGAATTAATAGTTAGGTTTATTCCTTTTAAAATCTCAATATCTCCAACGCTTACATGAAGATCTTTAATTTCTAGTGTATGCATCGTATCACATCCTATCTCAATAATTCTATAAGAATTATAGAAAAAATACAAACAATATTATAAAATATTTTGTTTTTCAATAAAAAACATCCTAAAATCATTAAATAAATGTCGGTATTTATTTTATTGAAATAAATACACATTTAGTATAGAATATTATTTGTATCTATCAAAAAAGGAGGAATCCGAATGAAAGGAAAAATTCTACCAATTACTTTACTTGTTGGCGCAATGCTTATCGGTGGTTGCGGAAGCAAAAGCCAAACTAGCCAAGTAGTTGAAGATGGTAAATATGTTTTATTTACAATTAATGGCACTAGCTATTATGCTGATGACGTCCTAGGTTTCGAATCAGATAGACTTGATATTAATTATTTAAATTCTAATCAAGGTTTAACATCTGCATATGATGAAATCTATAATGCAATCGTTGAAGCTTCTGTGCCTGTAACAACAACAATCAAAAATCTAGCTGAACTTGCATATGATGATTGGCTAGACGAAACAGTCCAAGAAGTTGTTTCTACTTATGGTTATTCTAAGAAAGAAGCAATCCTACTTGTTTTAGAAAACGAAGGCTACAAATCAGAAGATGAAAAGAAAGCTGCTTTGCTTCTAGAACAACAAAAGAAAACTTTCGAAAAGAACTATCTAAAAAATAACCTTGAACCAAACTATTCAAGTTTAAAAGGTGACTCACCACTTGAACGTTATCTAGAAGCTTATACTCCAATGATTGTTAACCATATCTTAATCAAACTAGAAGATAATGGTAACTATTATAAAGGTGCTTCTTTAACTCAAGATGAAACTGAAAAGCTAGGTACAATTTGTAACCGTCTTGCTTTATCAAATAATGCTGCAAACTCATTTGATAGCATTGCTTTACAAAGTGATGATGGCACATATGCTTATGGCGGCTGCCTAGGTATCATGGATCAAGGAACATCATTTGTTTCTTCATTCAAATATGGCACTTATGCTGGCCTAATGGCATTAGCTGATAACAAGGAAGATTATAAGAAAGCTTTACATATTAATGATGAAAATTATGAGGCATTATTTGGAAGCAATGGTATCTATCCTAACGGCACAGTTCAAACTATTGAAGTTGATAAAATAGCAACCGATTTATTAACTAACTCAACTAACGCTGCTAAACGTAACGAAATCTTTAACACTTATTTCAATACACCAGAAGTTAAGTTCTTGACTTACTCAAATAGTGCAAGTGACCAAAACTATCCTGTAGATGAACGTAGTGTTAATGCTAAAAACATTGTTACTGATAGCAATGGTTATCCAATCATGGTAGTTAGAAGCGAATATGGAGTCCACTTCATCACTGTCTCTTATGATTCAATTAATAATAGTGCAGAAGATAACGCTAAATATTTTGCTTTCTCATCAAGCAACAAGATTATCACAAAAGATAACAACTACTGCTTAAATGAAAACTACACTGGCTATGATGATTTAGCTAGCGCAATCCAAGAAAAACAAGAAGATATCAAAGATGCTGTCACAAACTACCTAGAAGGAGGTTTTGTAGGAATCGAAGCAAGTGAAACTTACCTTTCATACAATAGATTCCTAGATGGCTTAAAATCTAGTGGTATCGAAATCAACAATGCTCTTGTTAGAAAAGCAATCATCGGTAAAACTAATGATTCATTATTAGCATTAAATACAGTCATTAACGAATATAACAATTCATTAATTGAAGGCTATATCGATTCAATTGAATTTGACCATGAAATGCGAAAAACAAAAAAGTAATATAGGAGGAAATAGAAATGAAAAAGTTAAACAAAATCATGCCATTACTCCTAGTTGCTAGTGTTTTAGCAGGTTGTGGAGAAAATGGAGTATCAATCACTAATGGTGATACAAAACTAATTAATACAAGTAATGAAACTGTCAGCAATATTTCATATCAAGAATTTTATGATGAAGTATATGAACAAGCTGGCGGAGAAATTGCTGGTACCGCTCTAATTTATGAAGTAGCAAAACAAGTTTTCAAAGATTCAGGAAGAGCCCAAAGTGAATGGAATCAAAGAATTGAAGATGCTTTCGAAGATTTCTTTAATACTTCATATATGTCATCAAGTATCTTTACTGAAGATTTACTTGTTTCAAGTTTAAGAAGTAAAGGTTATGCAATTACTTGCCCTACTTCAACATTTAAAGGAACAAGAAGTGACTTAAATGGAAATAGCCTTTATTCAAATCTAAAGTGCGATTATTCAAGTTACATTGAAAATTACCTAAATGGTTCTATTGCTCTAGATTTATTAAAAGAAGAATATCTATTAGCTGAAAAGCAAGGATATTTCAAAAACAAATTAATTAGAAGTGTTCAATACTTCAAATTCAAACCATATTCATATGTCGATGTTGATGAATACACAACAAAGTTTGAAGATTTCATCGCTAGAATCAACACAACTGACTTATCAATCATTGTTAATGATCCTAATGGATTAGATAAGATGTGGAGAGACTACATGTTAGATCACGAGTTACAAAACTATGCTAAAGTTGATCCAACTAAATCAACAATTTATGCTGATAACTATGTTGATATCTTTAACCTAGATGTCCTAGAAGGCGATGAAAAGAACGAGATTGAAGATCTAATCAAGACTTATTCAAATGACAATCAAACATCATTTGCAAAAGGTCATGAAATTCAATTAAGAGTCTTAGATAACGCTAAGTATTTCTATGAAGATGTTGGTGCTAATGAAGGTGCAACATTAATTGATCCATTAATTGATGAATTATTATTTAAATCAGGAAGTAAACTTGCACTAAATAGTAATGGCTTCTTACTAGCAACTAGCGGTAGTGATTCAATCGTTATCAAAGGTAGCGATGCTTACTATTACATTGTTAAAGTTAAAGTAATTGATGCAAATTCTTCTAATGAAGATAAGAAGTTAGGTGCTAAAGCACTTGCTAAAAACTCAGCTAACACAAGAAATGCTGTTCAATACTATTTAAATAAGTATAATGTAACAGTTCATGAAGATAGTTTATATTCTTATCTTGATGAAATTTATCACTATACTTCAAAGTAAATAGGCATCTTATTTAGAAATTTTTAAAAGGCTAATCACTTCAAAATGTGACTAGCCTTTTTTAATTGTAAACAAAATGTCATATTTGCAAAAAACAAATAATTCATCTTCTTTAATATATTATTAAGTGCCGAATCTAATCGATGTTTTAATTTTTTAAACAAGCGATTGGCACAACATATACCCCATTATCATCAACATATGCCGTCTGAGTAGCAGTTACAATCATTAGAAATGAAGGCTTTGGGTGCCTTGTATTATCGATATCATTAGATAATGCAATTAATTTGTTTGAAGCTTCTTTTATGTCTTCTTTATTACATAATTTTACTTCGACAAGAGCCCACGATTCATCATCAAATACTATAACAGCATCTGCTTCTCTTCCTGCTCTATCTCGATAATGGTAGACATTTGCACCTATTGAATCGCAATATATCCTCAAATCTCTTATAACCAATGATTCGAACAATAAACCAAATGTGTTCATATCTAAAAACATATTATCTTCGGAAAGATTTAATGCGGCGGTGGCTATAGAAGGATCAACAAAATGTCTTGTGTTTTTCGTTCTAATTGCTGTTTTACTTCTTAAGTTAGGATTCCATGCTTCTAATTCTTCAATAACATATAATCTTTCTAATGCTAAAATATATTTTTTAAACGTGTCTTTATCAAGTTCATCTCCACCGAATTTAACATCTTCCCTAATTGCCTCATTCGATGCTTCTGATGATATACATCTTGAGTAAGCTCTTAATATTTTCTTTGCTCTATTTACATCTTTTCTTAATGAAATGTCAGAAAGAGAAAAAATATCCTCATTCACTAATCCGCTAAAAAATGTTTTTACTTGTTGGAGTGCAACTTCTTTTTCTTCTCCAATCGAAAGAGGCCATCCACCTCGACAAATAAGGTAAGAATAATCATGCAAAGATTTATTGCAAATTGTTGGTTTAAATATTCCATTTTTAAGTTTTGATATGGATACGCTGCCATCACTATCTCCACTCTCATAGAGAGACATAGTCCTCATTAGTTTTTTTACTATTCTTCCTGTTCCAGTGTGTCTTTCGTTTTCTTCGCCATACAAAGATTTATCTACAGTCGCGTCTGTAACACTCCCTGTTAATATATATTGACCAAATGATCCATTTTCATCTATTTTTTCTTTTAGGCTATTCCATATATACGAAATAATTTGCCATTCATCTATTAATAATGGCTTTTGACCATAATCCAGCAACACATCAGGTGATTGCTTTGCAATAGGAACAAATTGATCCCTCACACTTTTTTTCATCAGATCAATTATAGTTTTTGCATATCTTTTGGCAGTTCTTGACTTGCCACACCATTTAGGACCAACTATTTGTACTGCGCCAACACTTTTTAAATAAAATTCGAGTTCCTTATCAAAAAGGCGTTCTATATAATCTTTTTCCATATTCCCACCTCATCTATATTATATACTTTTTTATCAAAATCGCAAGTTTGGCTGAAATTAAATCGAAAGTTTGGCTGAAATTAAATCGAAAGTTTGGCAAAAAAAGATAGCGCCCTTGTAATGCTCAAGTAAAAAAAGGTCTGCTACATTGAGCAAACCTATACTAGTTATATAATAGCCGTTATTTTACTTCAAAGGTAAGTACATTCATGTTTTCTTCAATAGAAGAATTAATTGAAGTTGTAATGCCTTTTATAATTGCTAGTTGAAGTTCATCAAGTTCGTTTTCCAATACAAATTTATCACCACTATATTTGATTTTCGCAGTAGCAAGTTTGCTTTTTTGGGAATATTCCACCATAAAAGTAAATGGTTCTTTACTTTTGCTAAGCATATGGCTAATGCATATTTCCTCCACAATTAATTCAAGATTATGAAGAGTAGGTATAGTCACCATATTCTTACGAGCAAATTCTTTTAAAGCATCAAATGTGCTAGCAAAATCAAAATTCTTTGCATCAAAAACAATTTGACACACTTTTAGTTTATTAATGAATTGTCTTGTTTTCTCTTTTTTAGGATTATCAAAGATTTGCTCTGGTGAACCTTCTTCATAGATAATACCATCATTCATAAAGAATATTTTATTAGAAACATTCTTTGCAAAATTCATCTCATGAGTAACAAATAACATAGTTAAGCCCTTGTTAGCAAGTTCTTTAATAACCATTAAAACTTCATCAACCATTGTTGGATCTAAAGCACTTGTTGGTTCATCAAAAAGAATAATCTTAGGGTCCATAGCAAGCGTACGAGCAATCGCTGCTCTTTGTTTTTGCCCACCACTTAATTCATCAGGGAATGACAAAGCTTTATCTTTTAACCCTACTGATTCAAGAAGTTCTAAAGAACGGTTGTATGCCTCTTGAGGAGTTTTATTTAATAAGTCTATTTGACCCATCATAATATTTTCAATAATTCGTTTATGTGAAAACAAATTAAAGGTTTGAAAAACCATTCCCATCTTTCTTCTAACTTTATTCAAATCTGTCTTTGGATCTGTGACATCATCTTTATCAACAATGATTTGTCCGCTGGTAGGATCTTCAAGTCTATTAATACATCTTAAAAATGTAGACTTACCTGTCCCTGAAGGACCAATAATGGAGATAATGTCTCCTTTATAGATTTTGGCATTCACATCCTTTAAAGGAGTAGCATCAGGATATTCTTTACGAAGATGATTAATTTTAATTAGTGGTTCCCTAGGCATTTTTATTCCCTCCTTTAATCTTGAATGGTTTTTTCTTTGCATCTAATTGCTTTTCTAATTCTCTCAACCCAAATGTCAATAATTCAGCAATGCCAAAGTAAATCACAGTAATGGCAATGAGAGGTGTAAATGCTTCCATTGTCTTAGATCTAATAATATCCCCCACTCTAGTTAATTCGGCAACAGAAATATATCCAGCAATTGATGTCATTTTGACCATGGAAATAAATTCACCACGTAAAATAGGTAAAAATGACTTTGCTGCTTGTGGAAAAGAAATCTTAAAGAATGTTTGTCTTTTGCTATAGCCAATAGCTCTAGCCGCTTCTTCTTGGCCTTTATCAACCATTTCAAAGCCTGAGCGCATAATCTCTGAAGCATATACTCCAAAGTTAATTCCGAATGCTAAAATTGCCACTATTACTGCACTAATATCAATCTTTCCAAAAACCACATAGTACATAATCATTAAAAATACTACGATAGGAGTTCCTTGGATAACTTTAACAATGGCTTTTAATAGCGCATTAAGAGGTTTATTTTTCTTTCTTCTCAACATGCAAACTCCAAACCCTAACAATAAGCCAACAATTCCTGAACATAAGGAAATGATTAATGTCATAAACATGCCATCAAGAATCATCTTCCATCTTTGTTCTACAACAAATGTCCTGCGGAATGATTCTCCAACTCTTTCAAAAAAGTCCTTTTTGGTGGTAACACCATTTTTAACAACGATAACCGCTGCACCTTTATAAGTAGGTAGGGTAAGATCAGAGCGTTCCATTCTTTCTTTAGTAATTGAAATGGCATTAAATCCAACATCTGCCTTATTAGTTTCAAGAGAAGTAATAACGGCACCAATATCACTAAATGGATTTAAAAATTCCACTTTATAATTAAGTTCATCACAAATTCTTATTAATAATTCAGCTTCGTAACCAATAACTTCGTTTTCATTATTAAGATATGTCATTGGTTGAATAATTGCCGATGTGGCCGCTCTAATAGTTTTTGTGTAATTCTTTGAAGGATCTTGAGTAGGCATCGTTTTATTTGGATGTTCAAAATCAGTAAACCATTTTCCCTCTAGATCTTTAAGAATGTTTGTTTGTTCGAACTTTTTGATTACTTCATTGAACTCTGCAGTTAATGGAGAGTCTTTTTGCAACATAAATCCATAATTATCTTCTTCAAGATATTCAGGAAGAATCATTGTTCCTTCTGCTTTATCGACAATATATTTAGCATTAGGAAGATCGCAAATAAATCCATCGATTCTATTATTTTGCAATGCAACAACGCAATCTGCTGTATTATTAAATAATACTTTTTCTGATGTAGGTAAAAATCTATCTAATTGAGACTCAAATTGCGTACTTGTTGATTCATATCCAATCTTTTTATGGCTAAGTTGTTCCAAAGAAGAATATCCAGTATCATTTGTATTATCTTTAACTACTATACAGCCATAACTTGTACGATAAGGAATTGATAAAGACATTTGTTCTTTTCTTTCTTCAGTAACATATAAATTAGAAATTAAAATATCTGTCTTACCACTTTGAGTGGAAGAAATAAGTGTTGTGAATTCTGGATTGACTTCAAATTCTACTTTACAATTAAGCTTTTGAGCAATTCTACGTGATAATTCAATATCATATCCAGTTAATTCACCATCTTTATAAAACGAGAATGGTTCAAGATTTCCTGCTGTAGCAGCTTTAAAAGTAGGAACATCACCAGTAGGTAAAACGATTTCCGGCATTGTATAGTCGGCCTCTTTTGTCCATCTATTTTCCATATCTTGGATAACACCACTATTAATTAGTTCATTTAGGCACGTATTTAATATTAATTCCGTGACTATTGTTGATTCAGGAGAAATTCCAACAGCAATATCTACAGACATATCTGGTAAAATATCAAGAATTTTTACTCCACTAACGCCGTTATGTATTTCTACTCTAGCCATTGTTTCATCTTGAATTAAAGCATCAATCTTGTCTTGTTGCAATGCAAGATATGCTCCTGGAATATCATTAAATGCACGCCATTCTTTTGCATTAGGAAATTCACTAGGCCCTTGTTCTTGACAATAAGTTAAAGAAGGAACACCAAAAACATATTCACCATTTCTTAGTTGATCAATATTTTTGATTTGTTCATCATTTTTTTGACAACCAACTAATGGAAAAACTAGTAATAGGCACATTAACATTTTAAGTAAACGAGTTTTAATTTTATCCATATAATCCCTCCTTCTATATCTTTCTTTGTATTATTTTACTCTTTTTTTGTAATTATGGTAAGTGTATTGATATTTATCTAATCCATAATTCTTAATTGTTTTGTATTTTTATGAATCAATAGTTTTAAACAAAATAGCAGCTCATGAATTCTATAGATATCATTCAAATCATTAAATTCAAAATTACGATTTATATTAATGATAGCCAACGACGTCATAGCGTTTTCAAATTGGTCTAATTCTTCGTTATTTTTAATGTTTCTCTTATTAATAAGGACATTGGTTCCTTCATAAACATAAATGTCTTCCATATTTAAAACCTAGAAACATCTATTAATTGCAAAACAAGCTGTTTCATAATCAATATCACCATTTGCATATAAATGAATAATACGTTTTA
>JAZRXY010000016.1:0-4546 GCA_045600465.1 Bacilli bacterium | reverse complement strand
CTTATTGTGACACTAAATAACGCTACAAAGCTATCAAGATTTATCGAAGCTAAAGAAAAAGACTATATTGCAGTTTTAAAACTAGGAAGTAAGAGCGAAACAGGCGATAATGAGGGCAAAATCGTTGAAATAAAAGACGTTCCAGCCCTAAACGAAGACTTAATCAACAATGCTTTAAAATCGTTTATAGGGCAAATAAAACAAGTTCCCCCAATGTATTCAGCTCTTAAAGTCAATGGGGAAAAATTATATAAACTAGCTAGAGAAGGTAAAACTATCGAAAGAGAAGCTAGAAATATCGAAATATATGAGATGGAACTACTAGAATTTAACGATGATATCATTAAATTTAGAGTAAAATGTTCTAAAGGAACTTATGTTAGAGTTTTAGGAGAAGATATTGCAAGTAAACTAAATACTGTTGGTCATTTAATCAACTTAAAAAGAATATCAATAGGTAGGTTTTCTTTAAGTGACGCCATTGATCTAGATGGTTTAGAAAAAGAGGTGCCACTAACAAGCATTGAAGAAGCACTTTCTATTTTACCTAGTGTTATTTTAGATGATGTTAAATCAAGACTTGCAAAATATGGTCAACCTCTTGAAATTGATGCCAAAGAGGATATAATTGTCTTGTTAAATAGTGATAAGAAAGCTATTGCAATTTATCAAAAAGATAAAGACGTTTATCGTTGTTTAAGAGGTATTTAAATGAAGATTATTAATCATGTAGCAAAAAAGGATAACATTAATAGAGCCATTTGTATTGGCTATTTTGATGGTCTTCATTTGGGACATCAATTACTAGTAGCTAAAACAATAGAAGTAGCTAAAGAAAAGAATCTAAAGCCATGTCTATTTACTTTTACTAGTTCTCCTAAAGCATTCTTTGCTAAAAAAGAAGATAAGTATTTAACTTCTAATAAAGATAAAGAAGAGATTGCAAAGTCTTTAGGAATAGATGAAGTTATTGGTTTATCATTTGATAAAGTCACTGCAGGATATAGTGTAGAAGAATTTATGGATAAAGTCATTAGACCATTAAATGCTAAATATTTAATTTGTGGTTTTGATTTTAAATTTGCTAAAAACGGTGAAGGTAATGCTGAGGTCTTGAAATCATTAGAAAATGATCAATTCAAAGTAAGTGTTATTGATGAAGTAACTATTGATAATATCAAAGTATCTACAACTAGAATTTGTGAAGAATTAGCAAATGGCAATATTGAAAAAGTAAATCAATTACTTGGCTATAACTTTACGATTAGAGGAAAGGTAATAAAAGGCAGTGGCGTCGGGCATAAAATAGGCTATCCTACTATCAATGTTGATATTAAAGACTATGTTTTACCAAAACACGGTGTTTATGGGGTAAAAGTAGTTGTTGATAATAAGGAGTATTTAGGAATGGCTAATGTCGGACTTAGACCAACAATTAACCTATCTAGTAGTCCCACTTTAGAAGTTAATATTTTTGATTTTAATGACAATATTTATGATCAAGATGTTAGTGTTACTTTCCTTAAATTTATTAGAGAAGAGAAGAAATTTACTAGTAAAGAAGAACTAGTTAATGCAATAAAAAAAGACAGGGAAGCAATCCTATTTGCATTAAATGATTAAATTAAATATAATTTAATAAGGCGGTGATAGCATGAAAAAAGCAGCTAAGATTATTGGAATTATCCTCTCAGTGATATTTATTCTAGGTTCAATATATATGATTCCTAGTTTTTTCATTGATGAATGGAAGGATATTTTCTTAGTTGAAGCCTATAAAATTCTTACTATCATCTATTTTGGCTTTTTAGCTTTATTAGTTGTTTATTTCTTGCTTGTTTATTTTGGTTTTGAATCTGCCAAATTAAAAAGAATGAATGCGGCAGAAATAAAGCTAGACTACCATCATGAATTAGAAATGCAAAGAAATGCTATTCTAAAACTAGAAGAAACTAAACCTACAGTTAAAAAGGAAATCAAGACTAAAGAAACAGTAAAACTAAAATCAAAAAAGCCTGAGCCCAAAAAAGAAGTAAAGGTAGTAGCAAAGCCTAAAAAGCAAGTCAAAACATTTGATTTTATTTTCTTAGGACATACTTATAAAATCAAAGAAGGTTGGAAAGAATTATTTGAAGTAGAATCTAGAAAAAATTACTTTAAAGAATTAATAACATTATTAGAAAAAGAATATAAAAATTCTAAGGTTTATCCAAATAAAGAAGATATTTTTAAGGCCTTTGAATTATGCGATTTAAGTGAAGTAAAAGTTGTTATTGCTGGGAAAATACCTTGGTATAGAAAAGATCAAGCAGACGGACTAGCTTATTCTACTAAAAAGGGTGTAGATTCTCACTTTACAACTAAGGTAGTTTTAGAAGAATATGTTAATGATTTGAAGTATGCTTCTCCAAAAGATGGCTCATTAGAAAAGTGGGCTAAGCAAGGAGTTTTATTGCTTAACTTAGGTCTAACTTGTACTGCAGCTAAACCATTAAGTCATTTAGCACTTTGGGAAAAGTTTACTAATGAAGTAATGAAAATAGTTAGTGAATATAAATCACATAAGGTTTATGTATTATGGGGTGAGTATGTTGCAAAATTAGAAACTTTAGTTTCTAAAACAAAGGATTTAGTCATCAAAGCACCTAACCCATCACCACTATCAGCAGAACAAGGTTTCTATAAATCTAAGCCATTTACTAGAATCAATAAGTATCTAATTTCTAAAAAGATTGACCCAATTGATTGGAAATTATCATAAATCTATTGATTTATATGTCAAATTAAGATAAAATAACTTTGCAGCTGTGTCTAGGATAATCGAATCTCCAACGATTACCTTGGGTACTGCTAAGAATAAAATTTAGGAGGTAATTAAAATGATCGCACCAAGCAAAAAACAAGAACTTATCAAAAAGTTTGCAGTTCACGAAGGAGATACAGGTTCTCCAGAAGTTCAAATTGCTGTTTTAACAGCAAGAATAAATGAACTAACTGAACACTTAAAGTCAAACAACAACGATAAGCATTCACGTTATGGCTTAATTAAGATGGTTAGCAAAAGAAGAGCACTTTTAAGTTATCTAAAAGGTATTTCTCTAGAACGCTATACAAAATTAATTGAAGCATTAAACATCAGAAAGTAGTTTTTAAAACCAGCGATTATGCTGGTTTTTATTATAAAAGGAGAAGTAATTATGGAAATACTAGCAAGCGAAGGATTAAGAAAAGGCATTATGATTGTTGTAGTAATTTTAATGTTATTTTATGGTGGAGCACTTAGAGCTGATGGTAAAAAAGATTTACCAACTCTTGAAGTATTTGGTAAGATTGTCTGCGGACTAGCAGTCATTGAAACATTGGCATTTTTTGTGAGTGATTATTACGTAGAAAGTGCAGGTCTATTACCTTTTAGCATCGTAGCAATCGCATCAGTTGTCATTGATGTTGTTTTTGTAATTATTATCTCACCAAAAGTCAAAGAATTGAGAAAACAATTACATATTAAGTAATTGTTAGTGTATTTTTTCCTAGATTATGGTAAAATAAATTTGTTTAAAAACGGAGGATTAAAAATATGGCAAAGCAAGTGTTCTCACGCGAATTTTGGGGGCGTACCATTAGCGTAGAGATCGGAGAAATTGCAAAGCAAGCCGACGGGGCTTGTCTAGTTAGGTACGATGACACAGTTGTACTATCAACTGCTGTTGGAAGTGACCAAGCAAAGGATACTGACTTCTTTCCTTTAACAGTATCATTTGAAGAGAAACTTTATTCAGTAGGAAGAATTCCTGGAAGTTTCTTACGTAGAGAAGGAAGACCTAGTGAACACGCAACACTAACGTCAAGACTAATTGATAGACCAATTAGACCATTATTTGCAGAAGGATTTAGAAATGAAGTCCAAGTAGTTAACACACTTTTTGCTGCTAACCTTGATGCATCTCCAGAAATGACTGCAATGTTTGGTAGCTCATTAGCTCTATGCATTAGCGACATTCCTTTCAATGGACCTATCGCTGGAGTTAAGGTTGGTAGAGTTAATGGCGAATTTGTTATTAACCCAAGCCAAGAACAAGAAAAATTATCAGATATCAACCTAACAGTTGCTGGTACAAAAGATGCAATCAACATGGTTGAAGCAGGTGCAAAAGAAGTTCCTGAAAGTGTCATGCTAGAAGCAATTATGTTTGGACATGATCACATCAAAGAATTAATTGCATTCCAAGAAGAAATCGTTAAAGCAGTTGGAAAACCAAAACGTGAAATTGAAATTCATGAAGTGCCAGACGATTTAAGGACAGAGGTTGAAGAGACAGCTAAAGATAAACTAGTTAAAGCTGTTAGAATTAAAGACAAACTAGAAAATCAAAAAGCAATCGAAACTATTAATGAAGAAGTTTTAGCAACTTATGAAGAAAAAGAATTCGAAGATGAAGATGTTAAAAAACAAACATTAAAAGATGTTAAAGTTGCTTTAGATGATATTGTTAGAAACGAAGTAAGACGTTTAATTAGCGTCGATAAGATTAGACCAGATGGCCGT
>JAZRXY010000015.1:0-10914 GCA_045600465.1 Bacilli bacterium | reverse complement strand
CAATGTCACGAGCAAAAACTCCAACAGATAACCCAATTGATGAATCTTTGAATGGTTGGATTAAGGAAGAAATGTTTATAGATTTTAATCTTAAGAAGTGTGACGATGTATTAGCTCTGATAAGAAAATATATCAATTATTACAATCATGTACGACCTATGTATTGTTTACAATATAAAACCCCACACCAGTATAAAACTGACATGGGGTTTTAGGGTCTCTTTTTAAACTGTCTACTTTTTATTGACTAGTACACTTTGGGTCTTTTTTTGTTGGCAATTATTAAAATGACAAAATGGCAATAAATGTATTGCCAAAAGTTGCCAATAGTGTTATAATGACTTTGGTGATAAGATGACGTTACTAGAACTTAGAGAGGAAAGTGGTCTAAGTCAAAAAAAAGCGGCAGATATTGTCGGTCTGCCACTAAGAACTTATTTTAGATATGAACACGAACCCTCTTATCAAGGAAACTTTAAATACAAGCAAATAATGTCGATATTGCAAAAGTATATTAAAGTTGATGAATCAAATGGCATATTAAACTTAGAAGACATTGTCGATTCTGTTACAAGTATCATTGAAAACCATAATATAGAGTATTGTTACCTTTATGGTAGCTATGCTAAAAATATTGCCACTAGAACTAGTGATGTCAAATTATTAATTAGTAATTCACCAAAGGGGTTGGCTCTAATTGCCTTGCAAGAAAAACTTAATCTCTCTCTCCATAAAAAAGTTTCTCTTCTAATAATTGATGATGCAATCCAAAACCCTAATCTTGTAAAAACTATCCTTAAGGATGGAATTAGAATTTTTGCAAGATAAACAAAAAGCCCAGTGGGCTTTTTTGTTTTAATCATCTGCGTAATTTTTAAAATAGTTTTGAATTAGAATAATAGGGGTTCCTTTGTCTCCTGATCCACTTGTTAAATCAGCAAGGCTACCAAGTAAATCAGTTAATTGACGAGGGGTAGTACCCAATGTTTCGTTTTTACCTTTTAGGTTACTATTTTTATTTTTAATTTCTTTTTTCATTGCATCAATAAGTTCTTGCCCTTTTAAATCACCAAGTTTATTGTCTGCCAGATATTTTAGTTTTAATTCATTTGGAGTTCCTTTTAATCCACTGGTGAATCCTGGACTTACAACAGGGTCTGCAAGTTCCCAAATACCTCCTTGTGGGTCTTTAAAAGCACCATCTCCATATACCATTACTTCAATATTTTTATTAAATGTTTCTTTTAGTTTTGTTTGAATTTTTTCTACTAACTCTTGGCAATCTCTTGGGAATAGTTTTAAAGAATCTGAAGTGGCTAAGTTACTACCTAGTAATCCATATTGAGGATGAAAGCCTGAACTATCAACTGATTTAGTTAAAATATCATCTAAACCATAAACTAGTTTTGCACCACAAGACTTTAACAATTCTTTTGTGTGAACTCTTTCGTGAATATTAGCAACAACAATTTGATCAGTGTATTTTAAAATTGCTCGAGGATCATTTGAAAGAATAATAGTGATATTAGTGTTTATGGATTTATAGAATTCAATGTAATCAACGCCAGTAAACTCGTGAATAGTATTAGGGAAAATCTTTTTAAATTCTTCCTGGCTAAAGACTGCATTAGCAGGAATATTTTTAGAATAAAGTTCTGACATTGAAAACATTTTATTTCCAACTTCATCAGCAGGGAAGGATAATTGAACTACAAGGTTTTTAACACCCATTGAAATACCTTTCATAATAAGTGAGAATCTATTACGTGAAAAAATAGGGAAGACTAGACCAACAGTATCAGCACTAAATTTGGATTTAACATCACTTGCTATTTGTTCGCATGTTGCATAGTTGCCTTGGCTTCTTCCAACAATAGCCTCAGTAAGACATACTACATCTTTATCTTGTAATACTACGCCTTCATATTTAGTTAGGTTAAGTAAGCAATCGTTAACGATTTGAACTAAGTCATCGCCCTTTTTAATAATTGGGGCTTTAACTCCTCTAGAAATTGTTCCACTATATTTCATCTTAGCGCCTCCTTATTACTTCCACTTTCACAATAGCACCCAAGGACATAGTTGTAAAGTAATAATCTTGACTTTATCTAGGGTACTAGATACAATTAATTTGTTTGCAGGCGTAGTTCAGTGGTAGAACCCTAGCTTCCCAAGCTAGTTATACGGGTTCGATTCCCGCCGCCTGCTCCAAAATTATTTAGTTTAAATCCTACAAACGTAGGGTTTTCTTTTGCACCTACACTAATGTTAGTGTATAATAAGGTAACTTAATAAGATATCTAAAGAAAAAATATACGGAGGTAAACCTTACTATGAAATTATTTGAAGACGTCTTTACTAAATCAAAATTATTGATTATCAGTGGAATCATTAGTGCTGTTGGCTATTTTGCCCTTGCAGTTATTAGCGGTATAACTTCTGCTAATTTAATTGAACAGTACTTGATACTTGGAGCGCTTTCTCTTTTACTATTGATTTGTTATAAAAAAGGTGAAACATCTTGTCAAAAAGCACTTGTTGGAGCATCTTTAGGAGTATTGATGTACGCTTATTGGGGCATCATGGCAGGATTTATTAGTGCTGAAAAAAATTCAATAGGTTATCTTGAACTTTTTATGACAATTTTTCTAACAATTATGTTTATCAATCACCTTCTTTTACAAATAGATCATAAAGGTGACACCATAATAATCAATGTAAGCAGAATTATGTTAGTTATTGCTATTGTTTTACAAATAGCAGAGACGGTGAATCAAGTTATCAATCATCAAGAGTACTATATGATATTAAACAGTTTTAGTCTACTAAGTACAGTAACTATGATTGCATGTATAGAATCTCGCATTCAAAAATATAAGGCAAGACGTTCTGCAGCGATGAAAAATGGAACATGGACGGAAGAAGAACGTCAAAAGAGCAAGAAAATATTTAAATTATAAATAAACAAATTCAAAAAAAGTTTCAATACATTAACATATTGAAACTTTTTTGTTTAAATAATAAATTCGTACAATTTGATGTTTATATTGATGAAAGGAAAATCTAAAAAATGGAGACTAGTTTAAACAAATGATGTAATTTAATTAAATAAGTAGTATCATTTAACTAGTATCAAAGGAGTGATATATATGCCATGTACAACAATTTTAGTTGGTAAAAAAGCAAGTTATGATGGTTCAACAATGGTTGCAAGAAATGATGATGCAGCGTTTGATACCAAAAAGATGATAGTAGTTGAGCCTATTAAACAACCAAGACACTATAAAAGTGTTATTTCTCATTTAGAAATTGAATTACCTGATAACCCACTTAGATACACATGCTGTCCTAGTGTAAGTAAAGTAAGAGGAGTTTGGCCAGCAGCTGGCATTAATTCAGCTAATGTTGGTATGAGTGCAACAGAAACTACTACAACAAATGCAAGAGTTTTAGGAGCAGACCCATACGTTGAATACAAAAAAGAAGGCAAGAATGAAACTCCCGGTGGTATTGGAGAAGAAGATTTAGTCTTATTAGTACTACCTTACATCAAAAGTGCTAGAGAAGGTGTCATTAGATTAGGACTACTTCTAGAAAAATATGGAACTTATGAATCAAACGGAATTGCTTTTAATGATGAAAACGAAGTTTGGTGGTTAGAAACAATCGGTGGACATCATTGGATTGCTAGAAGAGTAAGAGATGAGGAATTTGTAATGATGCCTAACCAATTTGGCTTAGACACATTTGATATTGAAGATGCTTTTGGTGAACAAAAAGAAAACCTATGCAGTAAAGACTTAAAAGAATTTATTGCTAAGAATCATTTAGATTTAAATAATGATGGTAACTTTAACCCAAGAAATGTTTTTGGTAGTAGAAGTGACCATGACCACATTTATAACACTCCACGTGCTTGGTTTATTGGGAGATACTTTAACCCTAGAACATACTTATGGGACGGGGAAGATGCTGATTTTACACCAGAAAGTGATGATATCCCATGGTCAATGGTTCCAGAAAGAAAGATCACAATTGAAGATGTTAAATATGTTCTATCTTCATATTATCAAGGAACTAAATATGATGCTTATGCTAAAGTTCCAACAGTTGATACTAAAAAATATCGTCCAATTGCAGTAAGCAATACTGATTTTATGGCCTTACTTCAAATTAGACCTTATGTTCCTAATGAAATCAAAGGTGTTGAATGGATTTGCTTTGGTTGTAATGTCTTTAATTCATTCTTACCACTTTATACAAACACCAATACAATTCCAAAGTATCTATCTAATGTTACATTAGATGCTACAACAGATAACTTCTATTGGTGTTCAAGATATCTAGCTGCTTTAGCAGATGCTTGTTTCTTTGACAATGCTCAAAACATTGAACGTTATCAAAACTCAGTTGCATCTCAAGGGCATAACATCATTAATGAATATGATGAAAAGATGATTAAAGCTAAGAAATTTGATTTGATTAATGAAGCTAATGAAAAGTTAGCAGCAATGGCTAAAAAAGAAACACAAAAGATTCTAAACATTGTCTTGAAAGAAACATCAGATCATATGAAAACTAGATTTAAAAGAGCAGATAAATAAAAATATAAATATTTTTGTTGACAATTAATATAACTAAACATATAATTGTCATTGTCCATCAAAGGACGCATGATGAGTGCACTTAGAGATCAAGCTCGATGAAGTGCCGGCAACCTGCAACAGTAAGGTGCTAAATCTTGATTACATGTGGCATACATTATGCAAACTTATATACATAAGCTAAGCCACGTGTAAACATGTGGCTTTTATATTGCAAAAGGAGACGATATTATGAAGACATATTTTACATCAGAATCAGTTACATGCGGACATCCAGATAAGGTTTGCGATCGAATAGCAGACTCTATTTTAGATGAAATGTTAAAGCAAGATAAAAATGCAAGAAGTGCAGTTGAAGTTATGGCATGTTTCAATAAACTACATATTGTTGGAGAAGTAACAACAAGTGCTAAACTAGATTATGAAAAGATTGCAAGAGATGCTATTAAAGAAATAGGCTACAATGACCCTAGTTTAGGATTTTGCTATAACACATGTGAAATAGATGTTGATTTACATAAACAATCAAGTGATATTGCTATGGGTGTTGATAGAAAGGATTTATTAGATACCGGTGCAGGTGACCAAGGAATGATGTTTGGTTATGCAAGTAATGAAAGTGAAGATTATATGCCTTTAACAATTTCTTTGGCTCATAAATTAACCAAACAATTAGAAAAGGTTAGAAAAGATAATACACTATCTTATTTAAGACCTGATGGTAAAGCACAAGTAACTATTGAGTATGATAATGGCAAGCCTACTAGAATTGATGCCGTTGTTGTTTCAAGCCAACATAGTGAAAATGTTGATATGGAAACTTTAAGAGAAGATATCTTAGAGAAAGTAATTAAAGTGGCTTTACCTAATAATTTATTAGATAATAAGACAAAATATTTTATTAATCCAACAGGAAGATTTGTTATTGGAGGCCCTGCAGGAGATAGTGGATTAACAGGTAGAAAAATCATTGTTGACACTTATGGCGGAGTAGCAAGACATGGTGGTGGAAGTTTTAGTGGTAAAGATTCAACTAAAGTTGATAAATCAGGGGCTTATCTAACTAGATACATTGCAAAAAACATCGTTGCAAGTGGATTGGCAGATAGATGTGAAGTTCAAATAAGTTATGCAATTGGGGTTGCAAAACCTACTTCAGTCTTTATTGAAACATTTAACACTGAACACGTGTCTATTGAAACGATTTATAAACTAGTTAAAAAAATCGATATGAGACCACGAGCGATTATTAATAAGTTTCATCTAGATTCACCAATTTATAAACAAGTTTGCTGCTATGGCCACTTTGGTAGTAACGCTAAAGGATTAGGTTATGAAGAACTTGATTTAGTTCCTAGTTGGAAGAAGTATGTAAGATAAAAAATGAAAATTTAATTACTAGTAATAAAGTCCTTTTTAGGGCTTTTTTACTGTTGTTTAAAGCAATCAAAAAAACTTAACAATTTCACTATCTTTTGGTATAATTAAATTAATGTGTCTTACAGGTGAAATAGATGAAGAAATATTATATAATTAGCTACATATTAACAATTTTGTGTTTTGCAGGAGCTGCAGTTATATTAATTTTTACCCCTGATATAGTGCCAGTTCATTATGATTTTTCTGGTGTGGTAGATCGTTTAGGAAGCAAATACGAACTTATTATTTTCCCTATTATCACTCTGGCAATGGAGATAATACTTGTTGCATCAGCAAAAAAGTCTAGTAAAAAGAAAGAATACGCAAATGAAAAAATAATTCTTATCACTGGGATATTAATAACAATTTTGCTTGCCACTTTAGGATTTTATTTTGGAATTAAAGCAATGAAGTATAATCCAAGTGAAGCGACGTTAATAGATTTAGATATCAGCAAATTTACAAGTATAATAATTGGTGTATTACTTATTGTTATTGGTTTGCTTATGCCTAAAATGAAGCGTAATTCTTCAATTGGAATTCGCACAAAGTGGAGTATGGCTAATGATGAAGTTTGGACTAAAAGTCAACTCTTTGGAGGGATAATAGCTATTGCATGTGGAATTATTATGATAATAGCTTCTATTTTTGTTCCAGGAATGTGGAACATATTGCTTATAGTAGTAGTTACGACTGTGTTAGTAATTAGTTCTATTGGCGCATCTTTTTATTACTATAAGAAACAAATTAAATAGTAATTTAAGCATAGAAATATTATAAAGCGAAAGAGCAATTCTTTTGCTTTTTTTAACAAAAAAATGGTGGAGCTGGCGAGACTCGAACTCGTTACCTTCTCGTTGCGAACGAGATGCTCTACCAGGTGAGCTACAACCCCATCGACTATATTTTACATAATTATGGTAACAATTACAAAGATATGATGAAAAATAAGCTATTATTTATTGAAAAAGCATTTTCCTTTTGCTATAATATAAAGGCGCTATGGTTCCATAGCCAAGCTGGTAAGGCAAGTGACTGCAACTCACTGATCATCGGTTCAAATCCGGTTGGAACCTCCATATTTTCTTAAAAAAAGAAAAAAACCAACAAAATCGGAGAAATAGTATTGATTTTATTATGAAAAATTGATATTATATTCTAGCACACGCGCCCATAGCTCAATTGGATAGAGCGTCTGGCTACGGACCAGAAGGTTGTGGGTTCGATTCCTGTTGGGCGCGCCAACAGTTATCGGGATGTAGCACAGCTTGGTAGTGCATCTGGTTTGGGACCAGAGGGTCACAGGTTCAAATCCTGCCATCCCGACCATTATTTATTTACTTATTACTTCTTGGGGTCTTAGCTCAGCTGGGAGAGCGCCTGCCTTGCACGCAGGAGGTCAGGGGTTCGATCCCCCTAGGCTCCACCATTTATTTATCTAAGGATATTTTTATGGCGGTGTAGCCCAGTTGGCTAGAGCATTCGGTTCATACCCGACAGGTCGAGGGTTCGAATCCCTCTGCCGCCACCATTTCTTTATAGGACCCTTAGCGCAATGGTTAGAGCTCCCGGCCCATAACCGGGCGGTTATAGGTTCAAGTCCTATAGGGTCCACCAAACAAAAAAACATATTTTATGGAGAAGTACCCAAGCGGTTGAAGGGATCGGTCTTGAAAACCGACAGTAGGTGCAAGCCTAGCAAGGGTTCGAATCCCTTCTTCTCCGCCATTGTTTTTACTATTTATCGCGGGGTAGAGCAGCCTGGTAGCTCGTCGGGCTCATAACCCGGAGGTCGTTGGTTCAAATCCTTCCCCCGCAACCATTTTTATTCAAGGTCCCTTGGTGTAGCGGTTTAACATGTCTCCCTGTCACGGAGAAGACCACGGGTTCGATTCCCGTAGGGACCGCCATGTGTGGCTCGGTAGCTCAGTTGGTAGAGCAAAGGATTGAAAATCCTTGTGTGGCCGGTTCGATTCCGGCCTGAGCCACCACTTTAATCGGAGTAATCCGATTTTTTTGTTGCCAACTTCAATGAAATACTCAAAATACTAACAAATACTAACAAACACTAACAAGAGGTAATAAATGCGGAAAATCCTTTGCTTATTACTTTTAAAATTAACTTTTAACTATACGCAGAACTTGTAATAATTAATAGTTAATTTTTAAAAACTCATTACTAGATAAAAAAGCCTAAAAGTATTTTCTTTTATGAAACACTTTTTTTGTAAGTTGTACTTAGTGCCTAAGCCTAGAAAACTTGCAAGTGCTTTCATTAACATAGTAAGTTTTATTATGTTATAATAAAAATTGTATAGGAGTGATCAAGAATGAAATCTGTTTATGAAATTGAATATTGCTCAAAACTTGATTTAGTTGAAACCCAAAAAGCAATTAAGTTTGTTAAAGACGGCTTTCAAAAAGAACTTGTAAAACAATTAAATTTAACTAGAGTTAGTGCACCAATGTTTGTTTTAAATAGTTCGGGTTTAAATGATGGATTGAGCGGAAAAGAAACTCCTGTTAGTTTTAATGTTAATGGTTTTGATTCGCAAGTTGAAATAGTTCATTCTCTTGCTAAATGGAAAAGAATGGCATTAAAGAAATATAACTTTGATGTCGATAGTGGCTTATACACAGATATGAATGCAATTAGAAAAGATGAAGGATTAGATTTTATTCATTCGCTCTATGTTGACCAATGGGACTGGGAAAGAGTAATTGATGAGAAAAAACGCAATTATAGTTATTTAAAACGTATTGTTAAAAAAGTATACAAAGCTATTTATTCATTAAGTTTAAAAGTTAATAAAACTTATGACCTTAATGTTGATCTTCCTAAAGATATTCATTTTATTTCTACTAAAGAATTAGAAAAAGAATATTCAAATCTTTCTAGGAAAGAAAGAGAAAACGCAATATGTAAAAAATATAAAGCAGTATTCTTATATCAAATAGGACTTCCTTTAAAAGATAAACTGCCACATGATTCTAGGGCAGCTGACTATGATGACTGGAAATTAAATGGAGATATCTTAGTTTATTACCCACTCTATGATATAGCACTAGAACTATCGAGTATGGGAATAAGAGTTAATAAAGAACGCTTATTAAAACAATTAAAATATAAGCATGAGGAGGAGAAACTAAACAATGATTATTGTAAGAAAATCTTAAATGATGAACTTCCATTAACTATTGGTGGTGGAATTGGTCAATCTAGATTATGTATGTTTATGCTTCAAAAGGCTCATATCGGTGAAGTGCAAGTTTCTTTATGGGATAAGTTAGAAGTAGAAAAACTTGCTAAAAATAATATTCATTTACTATAACTAGGAGGGAATAATATGGTTTTAGATAGATTTTTAAAATATGTAAAAGTAGATACAATGAGTGCAGAAGAAGCTAGTTGCACTCCTTCAACAAAGAAACAATTTGATTTAGCTAACATTATGAAAGAAGAACTATTAGAGTTAGGACTAAAAGATGCTAGTGTTGATGAACATGCAATCGTAACAGCACATTTACCAAGTAACTGTAATAGCAAACTTTCTATTGGATTTTTAGCTCACCTAGATACAATTCCAGGTTTTAGTGGAACTAATGTTAATCCAATTGTTCATAAAAATTATGATGGTAAAGATATTGTCTTAAAAAATAATATTGTTTTATCACCAAAACAATTCCCATATATGAAAAATATGATTGGGAAAACACTTATTAGTGCGGATGGAACAACTGTTTTAGGAGCTGATGATAAGGCAGGTATTGCTAACATCATGGAAATGCTAGAATACTTTGTAACTCATCCAGAAGTTAAACACGTAAATATTTGTGTTTCTTTCACTCCTGATGAAGAAATTGGTGGGGGAATTGATTCTTTCAAAGTTAAAGAATTTGGTGCAGATTATGCTTATACTATTGATGGTGGCCCTGCAAACACAATTAACTATGAAAACTTTAATGCAGCTAGTGCTAAAATTCACATTAAAGGATTAGATATTCACCCTGGTAGTGCAAAAGGCTACATGGTTAATGCTTCTGTTATTGCAACTGAATTTGAATCAATGTTACCAACATTAGAAAAGCCAATGTATACCGAAAAATATGAAGGTTTTAACCACCTAGTTTACATCAATGGAGAAGTTGGTTATGCTGATATGCAATATATTTTAAGAAACCATGTCTTAGCAAAATTACAAGCACAAAAGAAACTATTTGAAGAAATAGCTACTAAGTTAAATAAAAAATATGGTGAAGGCACAGTAAGTGTAGAACTAAAAGATTCATATTTCAACATGAAAGAAGCTATAGCTAAAGATCCAAGAAGTATTGATCGCTTAACTTCTTGCATGAAGCGTGTTGGAATTAACCCTGAAATCGAACCTATTAGAGGTGGAACAGATGGTGCTAAACTAACGCAAATGGGCCTACTTACTCCTAATATTGGTACTGGTGGTTATAACTGCCATGGTCCATATGAATTTGCTGTTTTAGAGGAAATGTTAGAAGTAGTTAAGATTTTAGTTGAGATTGCAAAAGAATAGATTTAAGCCCTTATGTAGGGCTTTTATTTTATACAAAATAACCAAAAAAATGGTTTTCATTATATAACTATGTTATACTAATGAAAGTAAGCAGGTGATTGTTTATGAATATTATAGTTATTGGACTAGGTAAAATTGGTCAATCAATTATTGAAAATGTCGCAAAAGAAGGGCATAACATTGTTGCTATTGATGTTGATGCTGATTTAGTGAACACAATTATTGAACAATACGATATAAATGGTGTTGTTGGTAGTGGTGTTGATTTTGAAGTATTAAAACAAGCTGAGGTAAAAAATGCAGATTTAGTTATTGCGGTTACTTCTACTGATGAAATCAATATC
>JAZRXY010000014.1:0-49050 GCA_045600465.1 Bacilli bacterium | reverse complement strand
TGTGACTTGAACAAGTAATATTAGCATTACCACTATATTCTAAATCATAATCAATTCCATTAATTGATAAATGTAGAGACCCTTCTTTAATACTTAATATTAAATTAGAAGAATCATCCATATAACTACTATAATCATTTACATCATCAAAAGAATAAGAATAATCTCCATTATTATTAGTTACATGCATTACATAACTAGCACCATCATCTTGAATAAATAGATATGAATCAGTTTCATTAATAATTAAATAATTAGAATAATTAATAACATCATATAAGATGTCAGTATCTACTATTTGATAATAGTCTTTAATATTTAAATTATTATCTAAACTAGCTAGATAGATTCTAGTAGTCCCTGATAGTGTAGTGATATTTGCATATCCTATTTCATAGCAGGCATTAGTATCTCCATATACATTATTACCTAAATTAACACTAGTTACTTTGTTATTAATTAATCCATTATTAAAAAGTAAAGATAAACTCAATAATGATGTGGTAATAATTGATAATAGTTTCATATGTGATAGCCTCCTTATAAAAATAGATAAAAGAGGAGACTCTTTTGGAGTCTCTCTCTTAAGTTTGTTAGAAATTAGTCTTGGCTTAATTAGTTACTTTACCTGTTGTAGCATCAACTGTTACTACGAAGTAAGAAGGTTGAATTTCAGCTAACTTCTTAGCAGTTGTTGCTGCTAGTGGGTTTCTTGTGTATAGATATAACTTAGTAGCATTGACAACTTTCTTTTCGATAGCTTGTGGTTCAGTTGGATATGTGAATTGATCAACATAGTAAGCAAATTCACCATTTTCATCAAACTTGACAGCTGTTAATTCAGCATTATTTAGAATAGTTGAAGAAGTTAGTGTTTCTTTTGTAGAAATCCATAGATTACCTGCATATGCATCAAGGTTAACTCCTGATAAAACAACGTTAACAGTAGCTGCACTTACATTAGATGGGTGTTCATATGTGAATGTTGATCCAATCTTTGTTAATTGAGTTGCACCAATTGTCATTCTTTCAACTTTTAGTGTAGGTAGTGAATAACCAACATGAACTTTAATTGTCTTCTTTAGGCCATTAAATTCAAAGTTGTATTCATAATCACCCATTGTTAATGATGTTTCGTGAATTTTAAATGCATCATTGAATGCAAATCCTGAAGATTGAACGTCCTTGAAGTTAGCAGTTCCTAGATAACCATGGGCTTTTTCTCCAGCAGAGTTTAGTACTACTAAGCCATTAGCTTTAGTATCCTTTTCAATTTCTGGATATGATTTAGATACTGAATATGCGTATTCAACTGTTGAGACAGGTGTAAAGTCTGCTAAATTTAATGTTGCATCTAGTGTGTTTGAAGTAGTTCCTAGTTGAGCTAAATCAATATAATATTCACCATCAGCTGCTGGGGCAATATAAGTTGTCCCTGCTGCAGATCCACCTACTGCGACTAGTTTAATGAATTCGTATGATGTATTTGTTACTACAGGTGCACCTTCTGATCCAGTTAGATTATCTGTTGCTGTTTGAGCACCAGTCGTTGTAACAAATGCAGAAGATAATAAGTAGTTTGCTTGATCTGCTGCTGTACCATCTGCTGTTGCTTTTTCAAAGTGTAATCCGCTAGCATGTTTAATTGCTGTTGCATTAGCGCCTGATAAGACAAATAGTTTTGCTTCAGCTTCTTTAACAACTACTGTAACTGTTGATGTTAATCCATCAATAGTCATTGTGTATGTGTATGTTCCTGGAACAGTAGCTTTGTTAATGTCATATGTTAAAGCATTAGCAAATCTAATTCCAGGTTCAGAGTTACCTAAGACTAAAGCCATTTTATAAACTTTGTTATCTGTTGTGACTCCTGGGCCATCTTCTACAAATGAATAATTAGTCCATTTTCTATAAGCTGTTTCGCCACTAACTCTAGTTGTATTGATTAGATCATCGATACCCTCAATTGTAAGAGCAGGGGTAACAACTGTTCCACGAATATTTAATGCCTTAATTGTTTCCTCATATGTTTTTGGTGCATCAGGAACGTCTTGTGCTTTAAGAGTTCCGCTATCACCTGTAGTTTCTGAAGCAAGAGCAATTACTTCTGAAGCTTTAAATAACGAACTTTCAATGACTGGATAGTTATAAACTTTAACTTCTTCAGCTAGAATTTCTGCTTCACTTGCTTTTTCTGATTCATAATTCATTAAATCAAACCATAGTTTGTATTGATATTTTTCTTCACCTTCAAATTTAGGCTTTGTAATTGTGTATGTGTTTGTAGCTGCATCAAATTCGTAGTCAAGTTGTCTTGCTGCATAATTGGTTACTGTAACGTATTCACCGTTACGTGTTCCTTCGATGAAGCCTAATCCTTCTAGTTTTCCTGTTAATGAAGCTTTTGGTTCTTCAACGTTAATTACTACATCAAATGACTTTTCTTGCCCCATAGGACCCATTTTGAATGTAAATGTGTATTTTCCTGCTGGAGTGTCAGGTGTGATAACTTGAGTGATTACTTTAGTATTCGTTGTTGGAGATCCAAATTCATCATATTGAGCAGCGAAAGCAGCGTTATTAATTTCGTTACCTACTACAAATGTCTTTGAACCTACAGTTGTTCCACCTGTTGAGCCATCAGTGATACTAATGCCATTAGCTTTATTTGATGAACCATCTGCATTAGTTTCCATACCATCAGTTAGGTTAACAATACCTGCGATTTGATTTGAAGGCCCTGTTAATGATACTGAATAGTAATTGCTTTGACCATATTCTAATTTATCAAAATATCTACCAGTAACTTCGAATGATAAAACACTGTTATATCCTGATGAAGCATATGGTTTTGTAACTGTGTATGAGCCATCTGCATTAGCTACAACACCTGTGTGCTTAGCTGTATCTAATTTTAGTTCACCATAGCCATCATAGACAGCTTCATCATATTTGACAGCATAATACTCTGCTGCTGCTGTTGTGGAATCATCATATACTAAATTGTATGCTGGATTTAGTGCAATTGTTGCTTCTGGTTCTAGAACCATAACCTTAACATCAATACTCTTACCACCTAATGTGAATTTATGAGTATATAGTCCAGGAACTGTATTTTTTGTTACATTGAATGTAGTATCCATACTTGCATCTGCTGTAATTAATGATTCTGATGCTTTAATTGCACTAGCTCCTGCTGGAACTTCTGTCTCAACTTTGAATGAAGTATTGCCAGTAGCTTTTAAGCAGTTAGTACTTTCTAATCCAAATGTATATTGGGCTAAGACAGCACCAGCATCTTCAAATGGCTTATAGATGTAATAGATGCCATCTACTGGAACTAGTGTTGTAAAGCCTGTTGCACTCTTAATTGCTAATTCTCTTGTATCATATGTTAATGATAGTGAGCCTTCTTTTGCATCTTTCTTAACTGTAACTTTGATTTCATCGCCTTGTGCGATTGCTGTTGCTAGTTTTAAGATGTATTTTTCGTCTGCAATGTCATAGTAAGAATTTGATGATAATTCAACTTCTTTGCCATTTAATGAGACTTTTACTTCTGAACCTTGTTCTGAAGATACTTCTAGTGTCTTTGAATCAATGTATTTGATTGCTGAGATTTCAACTGCACCTGTTGATGGTGCTGAAACCTTTACAACGATTTCATTTGATTTGACGTTTCCAACTTTTGCTTGAATCTTGAATTCACCTGTTGAAGTTGGTTGGAATTCGAATGCTTTGCTTGTTTGTGCTGATTTAACACCATCTACATACCATTCGATTTCTGTTGCAGGATCAACGTTTGCGTTTAAAGTTGCATTTACTGTAACTTTCTTTAATGAATTACTTAATTGTTCCAACACGCTTGAGTCTGCTGCAATCGCAATTGAGCTAACTGCTGCATAACTTTCTCCTGTAGTAGGGCAAGTAGGGCATGTCTCACATGTCTTACATGTCTCACAAGTTGGACATGTAGGGCACTCAGTAGCCTCTCCACATGCAACTAGACCAAGAGCTAAAGCTGATGTTGTAACTAATCTAAGAATTTTTTTCATAATATTAGTTCACCTCTGTTTATTCTTTCTTAGCTGCCTTATAACAGCTATATTTTTTGTTCGATACTTTATTTAGTATCATTATCTTATTTACCTAACTTTACCCATTTTACCTTTACAATCTCTTAGGGGAGTTAGGAAGTTTCCCCTTAAGAGATTTATTATTTGTTAATTTAGTAAAGTAGGTAATTTATATTATTTAATAATCTTTTTAATAGCCGTCACGACAACTAACTATTCTTTGTAAAATCGTAGTTGAAGAATTGTAGTGTTAATTCTGCATCTTCACCGTCTTCGCCAACAATTGCCTTTGGAGCTAATCCAACATAGTGGTATAGAGTGACTGTTGCAGTCTTATCTTTTCTTTCTTCGCCTGCTAGTAGTGAGTAAGAAATCTTACCATCTTTTAATTCTGTCATAACAGAACCATCGAATGAGTAGTAAATCTTTTCACCTTCAGGTAGTCCTTCTGTTTCAACATTGATTGTTAGAGCAAGAGTTGTACCTTCTTTAGCACTGTAGACATATGCTTTATGTCCTTCTCTATCTGTTAATTCAACTAGTTTATCTGTTCCATTATATACTGATAAAGCTTTTAGACCAGATTCTGCTGCTGGTAATGCATGGATAACAATCTTCTTTGTTTCGCCAGCAATTGTTAATGTGTATTCATAATCACCAGCATTAGCAATTTTGATTGAATCAATGACACTGCCTGTAGCATGACCATCATTTGTTCCTGTATCACTTAAGAATGTAACTCCTGTTGTTGTTTTACTATTTAATGGAGTAACTTCTGTTAATGTGTATGCATCACCTAATAGACCAGGTGTGAAGTGATCAATGCTTAGTTCAACTGCTGCGCTGATTCCACAAGCACCTGCTGTGTTGCTTGCACATGTAACTGTGTATGATTCATCAGCATTTTGATATAGACCTGTCTTATCTAAGCCTGCTGCATCGTATAAGTCTTCTGATTCTTTATATGCAGCGCCACCTGAGTATTCGCCGAATGCATTTTCAGCTAGACCAAAGTTAACTTTTGATTCAGCTTCTTTAACTCTAATCGTGACAGTCTTTGTTAGTTCACCAATTGTTAGTGTGAAGTTATAATCTCCAGCTTTTGTATTGTAATCAACAGCAAAGTCAAATACATCGTTTAATGTAATGCTATTTGTTGCTGACTTGTAGTAAGCCTTTGCAGTTTCTGTCTTGTCATCTGCAGTATATGTATTCTTTATTAGATCTTGTCCTTGATAGAATGAATCAAGTTCAACAATCTTAGCATCTGCTGCTACATAATCTGTTCCAAGTTTTAATTCCTTGAATGTCTTTGAAGTAATTTCATTTAATGCTCTATAAGCGACACCTTCATGACAGAAGATATCCCTTGCAGCACTTACTGTGTATTTACCTTCAGAAGCGCTATCTAATAGAGCCCATGTTGTTGTATCAGCATTTGGTGCTTTTGGTTCTTTATAACCACTAGGTGTTGTGGTTGAATAAGGTGATTGTTCTGTCCACTTACCTTCATCACCTATATCTTTAAAATATGTTGATGCATTGAACTCTTCATAGTTAGATGCAGTTTCAATGAAACTTGCAACTGCTGTACCTGTTGCTGTTGCTTTTGACACATATCTAATGCCGTCTTTATAGAAATCTGTACCTATAACAAAACCAGTTTCATCGCTTGTATATAGTTCCCATACAGCTGTTTCTTTTGCTAATGAGTATGGTGCATAGTTAGCAACTAAAGTAGTACCTTCGACAGTCGCTGTTGATAAGTATGCTCCTGCGGCAATACCACTTGATCCAGAAACATATCTAACACCATCTAGATAGAATGAAGTACCTGCCACGATTGATTTTCCAGCCATAACTTTGTACATTCCATAATAAAGACTTGTTGCATCTGTTTCTTTTTCAAGAATAGTTCCAATGGCTGCATTAGCACTTGTATATAATTCCCATGTTGCATAGTCATCAACAGTTGCATCATATTTAGCAAATGCTGTGCCTGCTGGGATTGCTCCTTTAGCAATATAGTATTTGCCATCTGTGAATTTGACAATATCATTTGCAGCATATGTTGTTGTTAATGCATCATATGCGCCTTTATACCCAGAAGTTAGTTCAACATTTGTATCAGATTTGTCTGTTTTTTCTGCATAATATTTACCTTCAAATAGGACTTTGTATGTTTCACTTTCAGCTGCTGAATTTGTAACACTGTATGCAGTGTATTGAGGAGCTAGTTTTTCATTAGGTGTTCCATTGTTATTATCTTTTACAGTGTAATACTTGCCATTGAAGTAAACAGTTTCACCTTCAGCATATGTTTTTGAAGTACTATATGCACCTTTATAAGCATCCTTACCAGCGTTTGTTTTATATAATAGTCCGTTATATAAGACTATATCATTTTCACTATATTTTGTTGCTTGGCTCCATGTTCCTTTGTAGTTTGCACCTGAAATCTTGTAGTTAACTGCTTGTGCTGCTGTTAATCCGTCTGCAATGTCGTCAAATTTTTCATCATCTGCTAGTGCTACAAGAGTTCTGTATGCAACGCCTTTATGGAAAATAATGTTTCCAGCAGGAATGCCACTTGCATTATTAACTTGATCGTTTGCATCAAATGTTTCACATAATGCCCAAACTGAAGTTGTTGCTGTTATTGGGTCAGCATTTGTTCCATCAGATGAAGCTGACACATCATTTTTTGCTTCATAATATAGTCCGCCATAGTAAACAATATCCGCTGGAGAAGGATTTCCCCCGGAGGTAACAGCTTTTTTGTATGCTTCTGTAGCATCCCATTCACCTTTATAACTATTAACATAGGCATTTGCTCCTAATTCAACTGCAATTAGCTTATCAGCATCTTGACCTTTAACTTCTTGTGGACCAGTAACTGATTTCTTGTATGTTAAGAATTCTTTCTTTGTTCCGTTTGCTGGAGTTGTTTTATCGTTAGAGAAAACTTTTTCAGGATCACTTGCAACACCATTTTGGTTAGCCTTTGGAGAATCGTAATTCTTTAAAGTAGCACTAAATGTGATTGCTTGTGCATCTTTTGAAGTTGAAGATGGTTTTGTAATAACGTATAAATCTGTATTAACTTCATCTTGAACAAGAGCTTGACCAACATCACCTGAAGCATCTAATAGATTGCTTGGTGTTAATGTTAATTTAGCTGTTGGTTCAACTAGGTTAACTGTGAATGTCTTGTTGAAGACTTCTGTTCCAGATTCTAGAACTGAGATTGTATATACATATTCACCTGCTGGTGTTGTTGAATCATAACGTTGTACGTATGTTTCTGTTGCTGCTTCTCTTAATTTTAATGTTTGAAGAGCATTTTGCTTTTCACCAGTTTTAATTCTCATTTGAGCTGTTCCATCTGGTGCTTTAACACTAACAATAACCATGTTAGGTGTTGACGTATTTCCAGTTTTGTTTAATGCTGCTGGAATATCTAGATTATCAACATCAACCATAAAGCTAAATGCAGTATTTGGTATTGCTGCATCAAAATATGGCTTTTCAATTGTGAAATAATCTTCACTTGTTTCTGTTGCGTAGTATAGGTCAACTGTGTTTTTGCCTGCAACATCAGCAAGTGATGCTTTGTAAACACCATTAACACCATACTTATTTTCAACATTTGTAGAAAAAACTGTTGCAGCATGGTCTGAAACAGTTACTGTTCCTAATGCAATCTTTGCATATGTTTTCTTTAAAACAGTAGCATCTGCACTTGATGCGTAGTAATAGTTTGCTTTTGCATATAGGCCAGCTTCTTTTTCTGGTTCTGTGACTACAAACTTAACTTCTTTTTCTTTGTCACCAACTGCATACTTGAATGTGTATGTTCCTGGGACTGTATCTTTGTTGACTGTGAATGTCTTGCCCCAAGTTGTTGTAGCTGTGACAACTGAGTTAGCTGAAGTTGATGTTGCTGCTGTAGCTCCCTCTGGTGCTGTAGCTGTGAATGCAACAGTTTGTAGAGTAGCTAACTCTAGACCTTCATGTGCAAATGTTAAAGCATATGTAACTGCTCCTTCGTTTGTTAGGTCTGTGTAGTGTGGTTTTTCTACTTCGTAGCTTCCGTCATCTTCTGGTGTGACTTCTGTTCCGTTTAGTGTAACCTCAACTGTAAGTTTGCGAGTGTCGTAAACCACAGTTTTTGAAACTTCCTTGCCATCTTTCTTCAAAACGACCTTAACTTCATCGCCTTGCTTTAAATCTTTAGCAAGTTCTAGATAGTAAACGCCGTCTGAGATTGAATAGTAAGATTCATCTTTTAATGTTAATGCTGTTCCTGCAACTGAAAGTTCGACTGAAGCACCTGCTTCTGCCTTAACTTGAATTGAGTTAGCATCAATAACAACTGGTTCTGCTGCTTCTAATGAAGCGACAGCGCCAACTGTAACTACTAGTTCGTTTGATGAAACTGAACCAGCTTTTGCGACAATCTTGTAGCTTCCTGCTTCCCCAGGTGTGTACTCGAATGTCTTTCCTGTTTGACTTTGCTTAACGTCATTAACGTACCACTCTAAAGCAGTAGCAGGATCTGCCTTACCGTCAAATTTTGCGGTAACTGCAACACTCTTTGTTGCACCTACTACTTGAGTTAAAGAGCTAGTGTCAGCAGAGATAGCGATTACGCTAACATCGGCATAACCCTCTGTTGGTAATGTTGGACATGTTGGACATGTTTCGCATTTTTCACATGTCTCACATGTTGGACATTGGGTTGCCTCTCCGCAGGCCACTAGAGTTAGTGTTAAGACTGAAGTCGTGACTAATCTTAAGATTTTTTTCATATTAAAAATCACCTCTTGCCAGCATTCTACCACGTACGCGTAAGGGGTGTCAATCTTTTTTTACTAATTATTACATAGTAATAGCACCGTCATAGTGCCAGAATCTTCTAAAAAGCCCATATTTTCAAAGGTTTCATCAATTATCTTAGATAAAAACTTTTTTTGAACTTTTTTCATTTCGTTATCTGCATTATAACACTTCCCATTGTAAATGGGAACAATTTTTAAACTTTTTTCATTAAACAATATGTTTATAGGGTTTTTTTGATCTTGTTACCATCAAAATTGTGTCAAATAGCCCTGTTTCTAATAACTTTCTACTTACTGTTGCAGGGTAATTTCCAAGCGCTCTTTTGTAACTTCTAAATGCATATCCGTACTTTTGAATGTATTGTTTGATTTCATGAAGTTGAAAAGTAATTTCACTTGTTTGTGAATAATTTATGAAGTCAAACAAAACAAGCATTCGGTAGTTAAAATGATTGATTTTGCAATGAGGACATCTTATTTTGTAAATTTTATTGTTCAATTTGAGGTTTCTACCTCTTGATGATTCATTGTTGCTTACAATCTCAAGCAAACCATACTTGTTTGTTTGAACTCTTTTTCCATTAAAATCAAGTATTCCTAGATAACCAATTGTTTTTCTTCCGTCCTTTAAGTATTTAGCAACAAGAACATCGTTTTTAGTTTTTTCATCACTAAGTGAGTACTTACCATTACTGATTCTGTATATCTTTTTCTCCCTAGCAAGTCTAGAGAGTTTTTGTCTTAAATTATCATAAGAAATACAGCAGTCTTTAAAAGAAGAAATATCAAAAATTTGATCAGCTTTAAAATTTGCTTTTATGTAGCTAAATAAGTCAAATTTTTGATATCTTTTCTTTGTCATCTTTTTTCTCCCTAATTACTATGTATTAATACATATTGTCTTCATTTTAACATTTGAGACAAAAGTTGTCAATATTTGTGACAATTGTGAAAAAATGATGATACTTGTATCTTTTTGTATTTCTTTTTTCTTGTTTAACAAAGAAATTATGAATAATCGTTCACGTTTTTCTTGACTAAATAAGGTATTATTTAGTAAAATAGTAAACGACAAGCTTTTATGTTTTAAAACATAATAAATAGAAAAGGAGATAAAATATGGGAAACACACAAGAATTAGAAGCTTTTAAGAAGTTAATCCGTGATTTCACAGAAAATGAAGTCAAACCATTAGCAAAGCAAGTCGACGAAGAAGAAATGTTCCCAATGGAAACATTCAAAAAAATGGGTAAATTAGGAATGCTTGGTATTCCTTTCCCAAGAGAGTTAGGCGGAGCTGGCGGAACACAAGTTATGTATTCACTATTAGTTACAGAACTTGCTAAGGCATGTGCATCAACATCAGTTGTTCTATCTGCTCATACATCTCTATGCTGTCAACCAATTTTCGACTTTGGCACAGAAGATCAAAAGAAGAAATATTTACCAAGACTATGTAGTGGTGAATTAATCGGTGCTTTTGGTCTAACAGAACCTAACGCTGGTACAGATGCTGCTGGTCAACAAACAATTGCTGAAAAGGATAAGAATGGTAACTACATTATCAATGGTAGTAAGATTTTTATCACTAACGCAGGATTTGCTGATTTATTCATCATCTTTGCAATGACAGATAAGTCACAAGGCGTTAAAGGTATCTCAGCTTTCATCATGGAAAGAAAGATGAAAGGATTCAGCGTTGGAAAACCTGAATTAAAAATGGGTATCAGAGGTTCATCAACATGTGAATTAATCTTTGATAACGTCAAAGTTCCAAAGGAAAACCTACTTGGAAAAGAAGGTCAAGGATTCTCAATTGCTATGAAGACACTTGATGGCGGCCGTGTTGGTATCGCATCACAAGCTCTAGGTATTGCAATGGGAGCACTTGATGAAACAATCAAATATGTTAAAGAAAGACGACAATTCAATAAACCAATTTCTGCTTTCCAAAACACTCAATTCAAAATTGCTGATATGGCTGCACAAACAGAAGCTGCAAGACTACTTGTTCTTCAAGCTGCTGAAGCAAAAGAAAATCACGCAAAAGATTTATCAGTCAAAGCTTCAATGGCAAAATTAGTTGCTGCTGAAAACGCAATGAACGTTACAACTAAATGTGTCCAATTATTCGGTGGATATGGCTATACTAGAGAATATCCAGTTGAAAGAATGATGAGAGACGCAAAGATCACAGAAATCTACGAAGGAACTAGCGAAGTTCAAAGAATGGTTATTTCTGGTGCAGTTATGAAGTAGGAGGTTAAGGAAAATGATGAAAATTATTTGTTGTATTAAACAAGTTCCTGATACTACTGAAATCAAAATTGACCCTGTTAAAGGAACATTAATTCGTGATGGCGTTCCAAGCATCATGAACCCAGATGATAAAGCAGGTCTAGAAGCTGCTTTACAACTAAAAGATAAATTCGGTGCAGAAGTCACAGTTATCTCAATGGGCCCACCACAAGCTAGCGAAGTTATTCGTGAAGCATTTGCAATGGGTGCAGACAATGGCTATCTATTAAGTGACTTTAAGTTCGCTGGTGCTGATACACTTGCAACATCAAGTGCAATTAGTGGTGCATTAAAAGCACTTGCTCCATTTGATCTAGTTATCATGGGTAGACAAGCTATCGATGGTGATACAGCTCAAGTAGGACCTGAAACTGCAGAGCTAATGGGTTTACCACAAATTAGCTACGCTAAATCAATCGACTACAAAAACGGTGAATTCATCGTTGAAAGAAAAGTCGAAGATAGAACATATGTACTAAAGGCAAAATCACCTCTAGTTGTCACAGTTCTAGGTGAAGCAATTACACCAAGATACATGAGTGTTGAAGGTATCTTAGATGCTTATAGAGAAAAACAAGTTGAAGTTTGGACAGCTGATAAACTAGATGTCGATCCAAATCGCCTAGGTTTAAAAGGTTCTCCAACAAAAGTTCACCAATCCTTTGGTAAACAATTAAAAGCTGCTGGCGTCTTAAAAGATTCACTAGAACCAAAAGATGCAGCAAAAGAAATTGTTAAGACACTAAAGGAAAAGCATGTATTATAGGAGGTAAAAGTAATGGATAAGAAACAATATAAAAATGTCTACGTCTTTGCAGAAACAAGAGACGGAAAAATCCAAGATGTCGCTTACCAATTATTAGGTAAAGGACGTGAAATTGCTGATAAGACACATTCTACACTACATGCAATGCTACTTGGTAGTGGTGTTAAAATAGAAGCAAAGAAGTTAATCGCTGCAGGTGCTGATGAAGTTATCGTTGCAGATGATAAGAACTTAAAAGATTACGTTACAGAACAATACGCACAAGCTCTTTACCAAATCATTAATGAAAGAAAACCTAACATTATTCTAGTTGGTGCTACATCAATTGGTAGAGACTTAGCTCCAAGACTATCAGCTAAACTAGGTACTGGTTTAACAGCTGACTGTACAAAACTAGAAGTTGAAGAAGACGGTTCATTATACATGACACGTCCTGCATTTGGTGGTAACCTAATGGCTACAATCATTTCTCCAGATCACAGACCTCAAATGTCAACAGTAAGACCTGGCGTTATGCAAAAACTTCCAGCAGACAACAAACGTAGTGGTATCATTACAGATGAAAAGATTAAATTCAACGAAAAGAACTTCAAAGTTGAATTAGTAAAAGTTCTAAAGGCTACATCAAAGATCGCTAAAATTGAAGATGCTAAGATTCTAGTATCTATCGGTCGTGGCGTTAAGAAAGATGTCATTCCTCTAGCAGAAGAATTTGCTAAAGTTATCGGTGGAACATTATCATGTTCAAGAGCTGTTGTTGATGATGGTACATTACCTCAAGATAGACAAGTCGGCCAAACAGGTAAAACAGTTAGACCACAAGTTTACTTTGCATTAGGTATCTCTGGTGCTATCCAACACGTCGCTGGTATGGAAGAATCAGAACTAATCATTGCAATTAACAAAGATAAATTTGCTAACATCTTCAAAGTTGCTGACCTAGGTATCGTTGGTGATGTTAAGAAGGTTCTACCTTTATTAATTGAAGAAGTTAAAAAAGCCAAAAAAGCTTAATAATTCTTAAACCATATAAAAAGGGAAATGCTGTTGCATTTCCTTTTTTGCTATTCAATTGCTTTTTCTAAAAGACTTTTTAAAGTGTAAATATCCTTGGTAACAACATCAAATACGAAATGTAAATCAACGCTGCCATAGTCGTGAACCAACCTGTTTCTAAAACCTTTAATATCTATCCAAGGTATTTCTTGATTAGCTTCTTTAAACTCGTTTGATATACGAGATGTCATCTCTGATATTTGGATCAATCTAAATATAAATGAATCTGTCAAAACATCATAATCAAACAAATCATCTTTACTTAAATTTTTCGAATTAGCAATGATAAAGTTTATGTCCTTTAGAATTGTCATAACATAATAAACATCATTTTTTACTTTATCCATAAATTTTTATTCCCGTTTTTAATATTTCTTCTACTAGGGCAAGATTATTGTTTAACTGTTTTACATCTAATAAATCAACCCTTTTGTGTAAAGACTGTCTTAATCTTTCTACTAAGCCATAAAGCTTTAAACCTTTTAAAGATGTTAATACAAGTAAGTCGACATCGCTATTTCCTTTGGCATTGTTTTTTGCATAAGATCCAAATAAATAGCAACATTCTACCTCCTTATCATATTCAGTTAAAACTTGAGAAACGATTGACTTAATGTCAGTAAATGATAATATTCCTTTGTCTTCATCTATTTTGTTATATTTTTCTAACGCATCAAGCAAATATTTGTACTTTATTGTATTCTTCTTAGAAGAATCATTCTCATAATTTTGATATGTTCTAAGCGGCATAGATACTATAATAGATGCTTCTAATTGAGTTATCCTCTTACTAATTCTCAATTCTTTTAGTGACATTGTCATCATCTCCTACTATCATTATATATCATTTTTGCGTATCCATCAATAAATAATACGCAATTTTTGCGTATATATTAAAAACGATTGTGCAATGTCGCTTGTATATTTTTACGCTGTAATATGAAACATATTGCCACTTTTTACAAGATAAAAACTTGGTTGATTGCCACTTTTTACAAGATAAAAACTTGATTGATTGCCACTTTTTACAAGATGAAAATTTAATTTTGTACTGGTAATGTAGTGGTAACCTATTTATAGACAAAATTGTCATATAATTTGTCTACAATTACTAAACAAACATTATTAAATAAATTGGTAACATTATAAGATTGTCTTTGGCTTCAAAAACGTTCTTATTACCAAAAACATAGCCATAAGGCATCTTGTATTTACCATTAGGTAAAACAAGTTTTGGAATAGCTCTAAAATTATTTTGATCATTACCCGATTTAATTTCGATAGGTAAAACGCTTGGTGTCTCATAATCATTTATCAAAAAATCCACTCCTCCTGTTTTTTTACTATCGAAATAATATAATTCATGGCCATGCGCTACAAGTTCCATAGCACAAAAAGTCTCGTAAACAGATCCTAGATTAATCGCCTTATCATTATTTAAAATAATACTCACATTATTTTTATATAAAAGATTTGTAAGAATACCAACATCGTTGTAATATAGTTTGATTAATTTCTTAGCAATTGATTCATTTAATGGAAAAGCAGGATTGCTAACAGCTTTACTTGCATTGGCAATACCTGATGCCACTAAATAATCAAAAGTATCTTCGTATTTTTCTAAATTCGCGTTTTCTTTGTTTTCAACTTTCTTAAAAACAAATCTTTTAACTTTATTTGTCATATTTGATATTAATAAGTCATACACTCTTGAAATTTTTAATTTATGTTCTAAATCATACTTTGAGCTGTCATCTTTATAATAAGTAAATATTTGAGTATGCACATTTCTTGTTTTAACAACATTTCTATTTATGACATACTCTATTATTGCATCAGGTAAGCCCCCACAAATTAAATAATCTTTGAAAAGCGAAAGAATTGTTTTATGTATTGATTCTTCAATTGCACTTCGCTTTAAAAAAGATTCTTTTAAATATTCTATTGTATTTTTTGAAACGTTATTTGCCCATAAAAATTCCTCAAAATCCATTGGATACATCTTAACTTCATCAATAGAACCCATTGGAATGAAAATATGTTTTAATGTAACACCTAATAAAGATCCACTTGCAACATACCTATACATAGCCTCTTTTTTTAAATCCTTAAGTAAAGTTATCAAATGAGGATAATATTGGATTTCATCTAAAAAAATTATTGTATCCTCAACGCAATTAAGCTTATCGCCATACAAAGATCCAACCAACAAATAAAAAGCCTTCGTTGTTCTAACCTTTTCGAAAAGTCTTTCTCCTTCATAGTCACTTTTCAAATCAATTTCAACGTAGTTTTTGAAAAAAATTGATGCCGTTTTTCTAACAATGAAGCTTTTACCAATTTGACGCGCTCCTTCGACAATGACAATTTTGGCTTCCTTATTTTTATAATATTCATTAAGAGTTTGTTCCACTTTTCTTTCAAACATAAAATCACCTCTATGGTTTTCCAATAATATTTTACCAAAAAAAGAGTGGTTTTCCAATCCTTTTTGTTGCCAAAAATAGTGGTTTTCCAAAAAAAGATGTTTTTATGATTGTGTCAAGGGGGACTTACAATAAGTATGTGTTTTGACTCCTAGTTTTTATTGTAGTGGTAACCTTTTTGTAGACACTTAAAACATATAAATAGACAACTCAGAAAGAAAATAGAAACAGTATTAATTAATAAGCATCGACTTTTAAATTATAATAATGAACAAGAAGATAGAAAATGTATTACACAATTATCAAAAAAAACGTAAAAATAGTTGATTTGCTCCACAAAATGTTATATTATACAATTATCCGGAGGGAAAATATGGTTATTACGAATCTACAATTAAAAGATCAATATAAGAATTATGTCGATGTTAATGGGAAAATCAGCCGAGATATTAAAAGCGGTAAACTCATTCCATTAGTAAAAGGATTATATGAAACAGACCCCAATACCGAAGGGGCTAATTTAGCACAATTCATTTACGGACCATCATATTTATCATTTGAATATGCACTATCAGAATATGGCTTAATTCCTGAAACTGTTTATACTTATACTTGCGCTTCCTTTAACAAAAGAAAAAGTAAAATATATAAAAATAATTTTGGAACATATTGGTATAGAGATGTCCCAAAACAAGTATTTAGTTTAGGAATTAGCGTTAAGGAAAATAAAAACTATGCTTACCAAATTGCAACACCAGAAAAGGCATTATGTGATAAGTTGTATTCTATTTCCCCTGTCAATTCATTAAAAGAACTCAAAACTCTTTTGTTTGAAAACTTAAGAATATATGAAGAAGGATTTTATAATTTAAATAAAGAAGATTTATTGAAATTAGCACCACTTTACCACTCAAAAAATTTACAATTACTTGAAAAATTGATCAAAGGAGAAAAATAAATGCAACAAGTTTTAAATAATATGTTATCCAAATATGATATTCTTTCATTACAAGATAAAAAGAATGCCATAAAAGAAATCGTCCAAGAAATCGTTCTTTGTGCTCTTTCCCGCGGTGGTTTTTTTAATGAAGCAGCCTTTTATGGCGGAACAGCACTTCGTATCTTTTACGGATTGGATAGATTCAGTGAGGATTTAGATTTTTCTCTTATTACTAAAAATCCTAATTTTGATTTAGCTAAATTCTTTTCATATATTGAAAATGAAACCAAATCACTAGGTTTAAATTTTAGTGTGTCTGAAAAAGATAAATCTATCGACTCCAATATTAAATCGGCTTTTCTAAAAGGAAATACAAAGGAACATGTAATGATCTTCTATGAAAATAGCAATGATCCTAATTTTATTAATAAAGAGGAACTAATAAAAATAAAATTCGAAGTAGATACAAATCCACCAGTAGGTGCAACTTACGAAATCAAAACTGGACTATTGCCTTCTCCATATCAAGTAAAAATATATGATAAAAGTTCATTGTTTGCTGGAAAAATACACGCTATTCTTTGCAGAAATTGGAAATCAAGAGTAAAAGGAAGAGATTTCTACGACTATGTTTTCTTTTTATCAATCGGAGCAAAAGTTAACTTAAATAATCTAAAAGCGAAATTAATCCAATCTAATTTCATTGACAAAGACTATGATTTAACTATCGACAATTTGAAAGCATTACTTAACGATAGATTCTCAAATGTAAATTTCGATGAAGCAAAAGAAGATGTCTTGCCTTTCATTAAAGATAAAAATGCCTTAAATCTTTGGGATGCTGAGTTTTTCAAATCAATAACAGAAAACTTACAAGCAGTTTAAAATCTCACTATTTAAATAATCAGAATGATGCCTTTTGTTGCAGCATCTTTAGTAATTAATATTTTATTTTTTATAATTTGTTTATTCTTCTTTTTAGTTCTTTAACATATGCCTCTTTATGTTCATCTGTTATTAAACTATCATTAATTAAACCAACAAATACATCTTCGTATTTTTTTATTTCATTAATTAAATTCATAATAACTTTTTCATTTAAACCAATAGAAATACCCAACTCAATAAAATCGTTTTTTACTAAATTTCTCTTTTTACCATTTAAACTAAGTGCCACTTCGTCCTTATCTTTAGGATAAATTATATTAACAGGTAATAAATCGTAAGCTGGGGATAAATAATTTTCTTCAGCTTCAATTAATGAAAAGTTTTTTAAATGCATATCTGAATTACATGATACATAATTAAATAACAATAAGTAAAAATAATCAGATAAATCTTTTGTGCCATGGTCAGAATATGCTCTTATTGATTTGCCAAGTCTTTCATAACTTCCAGAATATTTTCTTTCAGTTTGAAGTTCTGATAATTGGCAAAAATCTTCCATATGAATCTTATTTCCATCGTTTCTATCAATTCTTTTAGTAATGTAGAAATAAGACCCATCTTTGGATTTTATTAGTCCATTTGGCACTGTTTCAATATGACATGCCTTTGCCATTTGCATATTTAAAAATTCAGCTCTTGCAATATCATTAAAGTTCTCTGTTTCTGGTTTGATAATATATCCTAAAGGATAATCAACAACGCTTAATCTATCTTTTTCTTTAGATAAACCTAAAGAAAGTTTACTTTGTACACCAGTAATGTTTTTCTTTGATTTTAATAATGCTATAGCTTGATTTTCTAATTCATCATTTAATGCAGAAAAATCTAAACAAGGGATGCTATTACACCCAAAGAATTTTTTAATACACTTTTTATGCCAAAAACTGTTTTCTTCCTTTAGTTCTTCCCCACAGCAATAACATATCTTCCTCATTTTTTATCCCCCGTAACATTAATAATAGAAACAGCTCCAATACAGTCATTGCATAAATTTAATAACAAATTAAATCTATCTCTTAAATCATAATTAAATTTAGTAGATGCAACTTCTAATAGCCATCCTTCAGGAATTAATCCATCAAAAAAAGGAAACAAAGTGTTTGATCGATATGCTTCATTTTTTATAGGCATAGTTAAAGAAATAGGTTTTCCTTTATATGATTTATCATACTGAAATACATACTCTATTTCATTTTCATATATTAAGCCTACATATTCATCATTATAATAAACTTTCCCTTTTCTATATGCTGTCATAATTACTTATTCTCCTTTGAAACATCTAATAGATAACCAAAATACTGTAAAGCCTGATTAACTTTATCCATGCGCAAAGTCATTTTACCCTGCTCAAGTTCTCTTACAAATCTAATTCCAAGACCTGATCTTAGCGCAAATTGTTGTTGAGTAAGCTTAAATTCTTTTCTTTTATTTTTAACAAATACAGCAATGTTATTATTTTTATTCCATTCCATAATTTCATACCCTTTCGAGTATAATATATCATGTAAACTATAAATTTGCAACCGATAAGGTGTTATTTTAGAGTTTGCATATTGTTTTATACCCGTTGTGATATAAATATTTATGCATTGCACCTAGTTATTCCATGAAAAAAACAGCAAAAAAATACTGTTTATACTGTGAAGTTTTACATTTTTGTGTTAAGACTGTCTTAATCTTTCAACAAGCCATAAAACTTTAAACCTTTTAAAAATATTAAAACAAGTAAATCGACACAACTATTTTCTTTAGCATTATTTTTTGCATAAAATCCAAATAGATATGCAACATATCAATTACATATTTTTTATTACACTTGTAATAAAAAGCAAAAAATAATATGATATTACAAAAGCAAAAAGGAGAAAACTATATGATTAAAAATGAAACAACCAAACAAAGAGTAGATCGAAAAATAGATCACAAATTGCACGTAATCAATGTTGCTAGAGGATTAGAAAAAGCAGATTTAGTTATTAAAAATGCTACTTTCTTTAATGTTTTCACTTGCGAATTAGATTATGGCGATATTGCAATCGTTGATGGTTTAATTGCGGGTATTAGTGAAGACTATAAAGGAAAGAAAACATATGATGCCTCTAATAAAATTGTTTTACCTGGTTTTATTGATTCACATATTCACCTTGAAAGTGCCCTAGTTTCTCCTATTGAATTTGCAAAAGCCGTTGTAAGACATGGCACAACCACTGTTATTTGTGACCCACACGAAATTGCTAATGTCATGGGTAAAGATGGAATAAAATATATGCTAGAGGCAACCGAAAATCTTCCTATCGATGTTCATTTTATGTTACCTAGTTGTGTCCCATGTTCAGATATGGATGAATCTGGTGCTACATTATCCTATCATTCAATTGAAGAATTTTATGATCACCCACGTGTTTTAGGTCTAGCTGAAATGATGAATTATGTTGGTGTTATTAATGCTGATAAAATGCCTGTTGAAAAGATTATCGCTGCTCAAAGCCATCATAAAAAGATTGATGGTCACGCTCCTGGCTTACATGGCAAAGCTTTGTGCGCTTATATCGCCGCTGGCGTTTATTCTGACCATGAATGTGATAATTATAGCGAAGCACTAGAAAAGCTTAAATTGGGCCAATTTATCATGATAAGACATGGTACTGCTGCTAAAAACTTACATAACCTTCATCCATTAATTAATGCCAAGTATGCTTCTAGATGTATGTTTTGCACTGATGACAAACATCCTCTTGATTTATTAAATAAAGGACATATCGATTACATCGTTAAAAAATCACAAGAAAAAGGTGTTGATCCTTTACTTGCTTTAAAAGTTGCAACTCATAACGCCGCTAGATATTTCTTGTTAAATAATAAAGGCGCTATCGCACCTGGATATTTAGCAGATATTGCTGTTGTTGATAACATTAGAGATTTAAATGTTTTACAAGTCTTTAAAAAAGGTAAAACTGTCTTTGATGGAAAAGATGTTTTTGTAAATGAAGTAAAGATTAGTGAATCTTTAACTAAAAAAGCTGAAAACACCTTTAATGTTGATCATGTTGATGCCTCTAGATTTAAAGCAACTAGACTACCAACCATAGAAGTTATTCCTAATAGCATCTTAACTAAGAAAGCTGGATTTAATGAATGCATTGATGTTGATAACGATATCTTAAAGATTGCTGTTATTGAAAGACATAAAAACACTGGTCATATAGGACTAGGCTATGTTAAAGGCTATGGCCTTAAAAAAGGTGCAATTGCAACTAGCGTTGCTCATGACTCCCACAACATTATTGTTGTTGGATGCAGCGATGAAGAAATGGCATTAGCAGTTAATACTATCATTGATAACCAAGGTGGAATTGTTGTTATTAACAATAATAAAGTTATTGCGCAAGTTCCTCTTAAAATTGCAGGATTAATGAGTGATAAAACACTAATTGAAGTCAATAACGAATTAGAAGATGCTAAAAAGAAAGCAAAACAAATGGGTATTTTAGAAAACATTGACCCATTCATGACATTGTCATTTGTTTCTCTTCCAGTTATTCCTGAAGTTAAGATAACAACTAAAGGTGTATTTGATGTTACTACTTGGAGTTATTTAAAATAGCAATTTAATTTATAACTAATCAAAAGACCTCTATAATAAATGTGATAATTCATAGTTATGAGGTCTTTTCTTATTTTAAATTTATTTTCTGACAATCCATTTGCCTCTTGTGCCACCGACTCTTTCGATAACACCTTTAGTTTTTAATTCTGCAATTGATCTTTCTATTGTTCTAGTAGTTACATTTAGTCTACTAGCAATGGATTTTGCACTTACTTTATCGTTTTCTAGTATTTCGGAAATAATTGCGTTCTTAAATTCACTATTACCGACACTATTACCGACATTATTACCGACATTTGTTAAAGACTTCAGCACTTCTTTGTCAAACGGGATGGTTACTTTAATGTAATTATCAGTAATTTCAAATGCACTTCTACCATATTTTTTGATGATGATTGGTACGCCATGCCCTGTATGTTCTGAAATGGTCATTTGATTAAATATTGTCATTAACATATCATTTCTCGGATGACTGATGCCTCTGAAAAAGTCCTCGATGGATTGACCATGTGGAAGTCCTCCATGAGATAATATTTCGATTCTATCAGAAAAAAGTGAAAATAGTGGTTGCGAAATTGTCCAATCATTATGAACTAAGGCATTTACAATTGCTTCATTCACAGCATCGTTATCAAAAAGATACTTATCAATTCTTGGCCTAACAGTTGTGTTAGTTTTGCAAATGTTTTCTGATACAAATCTATTTTTAATTTTTTCATAGGTAAAAAGAAGACATCCTCCGCCATAATCGTTTCTTTGTGAAATAGAAGTTTTATCTAAACTATTAAATTTAACGACTATAACAGGAATCATATTATGATCTGATAACAATTCTCCAAGTTTATTATAATAACCTTCAATAGTTTTTAATTTGAAGTTTTGCTCAAAAGAATTTTCATCTAAATGATATCCGGCTTCACTATAATAGTTTTTTAACGTATTAAAAGAAAGAACACCTGTTGTTCCAAACGCTTGAAGCATTAAATCTTGGTTTGCTAAAGATTTAAAATAACGCTTCTGTATTTCATCACTCAATAAGCTCTTACAAGTGGAACCAATTCTAATATAACATCCAGCAGGTGAAAATCCATGTTTTTTGATGCAATATAACGGCTTTAATCCCTTTTTCACCGATATCTGAATGATTGGTAGTTTATCTTCATAAATAATCTTAGGTTCTATTAACCCAATAGGAGATGGTTCGATTCCATCGGTAATGATATCAGAAACTTGTCTAAAAGATTTGTCGATTTCTTTGGCGCCGACTACTTCCCCATTGTTTTTAACTCCAATATAAATATTCCCACCATAAGAATTTAAAAAGGCCACAAGTTCCTTACATAGAGTTTCACTTACAACCTCTTTTAGTTCGGTCACTTCAGATTCATAAAAGTTCATACGCTCACCTCGTCATTAGTATAGCATATTACCGACAATATTACAACCATTACCGACATTGTGTCGGAAATTGTTCTAAAATCATTCAATTTATTCTCATGTTAATATAAGTTTAATTTCATTATAAGAAAAAGAGAATAAGTTAAAAACGCAAGTTCTACCTGCTAAAGATTCTGTTACCGATTGCCGCAATTCATATTGATTTAATCCAATTCTTCTTAACAACCCTTTTTCTTTTAATGACTTTATGATTCTATCAATGGTTCTACTTTAAAGCCCTGTTTGTTTAATATCATCACATTTCAATGCCGCTTTATTAATTTTCAAGACAGATAGCACAGAAATTTCATCTTTAGATAACCCATCGTTTATTTAAAATATTAACTAAGCTACATTTGATTTTACTTTTTTTGCCATTTCAATCACTCGATCCAATTCATCAATTAAATATAAAGGGATGTTTAATATCTTCCCATCAAATGAAAAGTTTTTTAAAGAAAAACGAATAGCAAATTTTGTCTCTTTTTCGTATCTTTCTAGATATTTTTTAATGCTTACGGATGCAACATTTTTTCCTGCCTTTACCTCAATAGGAAAAATATCATTATCTTTTTGGATAACAAAATCTACTTCATAGGGAATTGTCGCCCAATAATAAGGATTTACTTCAAATTTTCTTAACAAACTTTGCAAAACAAAATTTTCACTTAACACCCCTTTAAATTCACTGAACAGTCTATTGCTTTCAGTGAATATTGAAGAAGCCAAACGACTGTGTCTTCTAAGTAAGCCAACATCTCCCATGTAAATTTTAAAACAAGTTAAATCTTCATAAGCTGATAAAGGTAGCCCTGGCTTTGTTATTTTTGATACTTTTTTTATCAAACATGCATTTTTAAGCCAATTTAAAGAATTTTCATACTCTCTTGCTCTAGCGCCTTCTTTAACAACACTATATAGAAACTTCTTGTTTTCCTTTGCTAATTGTGATGGTAAAGAGTTCCATATTAAGCGTATTTTATTAATTTCATTTGGAGCATGTTTTCCAAAATCATTCTCATAAGAATCTAAAATATCAAGTTGAATTTTATCGACTTTCTTAATATCATTATCTTCTACCCAAACTTTAACTGCTTCCGGCATACCTCCAACAATAAAATACATCTTTAGTTTTTCTATTAATGGATTAGCAAAAGCATCAGGAATAGCTTCTATTGTATTAATAGATTCTAAATATTGAACATAATTATTATTTCCTGATGCAAGTAAGAATTCTTTAAAAGTCATTGGACCCATCTCAAGAAAATCAACTTTTCCAACTGGAAATCCTTCAGCAAGTGTTAATCCTAATAAAGAACCTGCGCAAGCAATATAATATTCTGGCGCATCCTCGCAAAAGTATTTAAGCGTATTTAAAGCATTTGGACATGCTTGGATTTCATCAAAAATAATCAATGTTTCTGTTGTTATTTTCTGACCACATGCCATTGCTAAATTGCTAATTATACGCCTTACATCTTTTGTAGTTTTAAAAAAATCACAATACTCTTGTTGCTTATCAAAATCAATTCGTACGAATCCATCTTTGAACGTTTTTCCAAACTCTTCCAAGATCCAAGTTTTCCCCACTTGTCTTGCTCCCTTAATAATAAGAGGTTTTCTCCCTTTAGAATCTTTCCATTGTAATAGTTTCTTTAAAATTTCTCTTTGCATAATAAGGCCCCCTTATTTGTTATCATTATACATAATAAAAGAACAAAACAAAATAACAAATCACACTTTTTTTACAAATTATGTGATTTTTATCACACAATTTGTTGTTTTTTTGTGATTTTCACCACATAATCTATTACTATTGTGTGATTTTACAGTCCAATTAAGTCAATTGGGCAATAATACACTTCTTCGTTAATTGGAAATACTTTTTCTGTTGAGTCAATTACTAATCCAACATTTATCTTTTTGTTATATTTTTGTAACACATTAAATCTTTTATTATGACTTACGGGATTGATTCCTTTTTTTATTTCAATAGGATAAAGCGAGTCAAAACTTTCAATGATCAAATCTATTTCGCGTTGATCTTTATCACGATAATAATAGATATTAGCATCACTTCCATAGTCATTATAAATAGACTTAATTATTTCAGAAACAACATAGGTTTCATAAAATGCACCGGCAAAAATACTTTTTTCTAAACTATCGGCAGAAGGAAAACCGCATAAATATGTGCAAAGTCCTGTATCCATGAAATATAATTTGCTAGCTTTAATAATTCGATTTGATACATTAGCCATATATGGTTGAATTAGTTTAATAATGCCTGAAGTTTGGAGTATTGATATCCATCCCTTAACTGTTCTAGCATCAATCCCAACACTTCTTGCTATATCACTATAATCAATTTGTTGACCACTTCTATAAGCAACATATTTTAAAAAGTTCATAAAAGTTGTTTCTTTATCTACCGCAATAATTCTTCTAACATCTTTTTCTATATAGGTTTTAATATAGGAGTTAAAAAACATATTACGATCAAGCTTCTTTGTTACATATTCTGGCATTCCACCCTTAAATATATCTTCAAAGATTTCTTTTCTTGAACGATATGATTTAATTAACTTAGCTTTATTAATTAAAACATCTATTTTTGGATTAAACAAAGCATGGCTACTACGCTTTTGTATTTCATTATAAGAAAATGAAGTCAAATTAAAAACACAAGTTCTCCCTGCTAAAGATTCCGAAATTGATTGTTGTAATTCATATTGATTTGATCCACTTATTATATATAACAATTCATTTTCTTTATTATTAGCTAACCACTCTTTCTTTTTCTCATCAATATTAAGTTTAATATATTCTAATAGTTTAGGTGCTTTTTGTATTTCATCAATAATGACTGGAGTTGAGTAATACTTAATAAATCCTTTTGGATCTCTTAAAGCGTAATCTCTTATTTGAATATCATCTAAACTAACATAAGGAATATTAGGAAATAATGTCGATATTAAAGTAGACTTCCCCACTTGCCTTGATCCATATATTGCAATTGAAGCAAATTGTTTGGAAGCTTCTATAATCTTGTTTTCTATATTTCTATTGATATACATATACAATCACCCACATATATTATAATGCCCCGCTAATACTGTGTCAACCAAAACTACATTGCATTGTTGTTTTGGTCGGTATTCCAAAAATGTTTAATCATAATGCAACCAAATACTAATTATCCTATCAAAAAACGGAATTTGACACAAAAATAAAAATGTGGTAAAATCCGTGTAAGTAAAAAAGGGGGCATCTAATAAAATGAATGTTATTAATGAGCAAACTATTAACGAATCCGATATATTAGACATTTTAATAAAAAAACATCCCGACATTTCTGGTACAGCATTAAAATGGGAATTTTATCATTTTATTAAAGAAAACTCTTTAATAAGAATTGGCAGAAAGAAATATGCAAAAAATGCAAGAATTTATGATTATTATTATCAAAGCAATTTAACATCTTTAATTGATAAATATCTATCAAAAGTTTTTCCAAACATAAAAATTGTTTTATGGGAGAGCAAACAATTAAATGAATGGCTTAATTTACTAATGAACGTCAACATAATATATATTGAGGTGGAAAAAGAGTATGTCGATTATGTTTTTTCTACTTTAAATGAAGCGTATGGAAATAAATATTTAATTCTCTTAAATCCTAATGCAGAAGACACATCACGATACCTAAGAGATAATTTAGTAATAGTAAAAACTCTTTTCTCTAAATCTCCTATTAATAAAACTAATAAAAAAATAAAATTAGAAAAGTTAATTGTCGATGTAGTAAATAACGAGATTTCATTAGATACTCGTGGGATTGAAGACATTGTCCTTGGAATTAAAAATAATTATGACATTGATTTTGATAAAACTTTGTCATACGCTTCAAGGAGAAGAATAAAAGATAAATTAATAGAAATATGGGGTGAATCAAATAATGATTGATGATTTAATTTTCAAAAAAGATTATATAATTCAACAAAAAGATAAATTTAAATGCGATCCTTCTATCCTAGAGAGAACTATATTTGCTGTCGGATTGCTTGAAGCTTTGGTTAAATCCGGCCTAGACTTTGTTTTTAAAGGTGGAAGTTCTTTGCTTTTCATATTAGAAAAACCTTTAAGATTATCTACAGACATAGATATCCTTGTTGATCCAAAAACAGATATTAATTCATATATTTTAAAAGCAAGTAAAATATATCCGTTCATAAGATACGAAGAAAATATAAGAAAAGGAGTAAACAATATTGAAAAAAGACATTTTAAATTTTTCTATAAATCATTAGCTGATGAAAGCAAAGAAGTGCCAATATTGCTAGATGTACTTTTTGAAGAAAATCATTATTCTAAGATACTTAAAAAAAGAAATTAAAAACAACCTTATAAAGACTATAGGAGTCCCAATTTATGTTAAACTTCCTACCCCGGAATCGCTTTTAGGAGATAAATTAACTGCATTTGCTCCTAACACAATCGGAGTCAAACCAATGATGGAAAATAAAAATGGAAAAATTGTTGACAAGAGAATCGAAACAATAAAGCAATTCTTTGATTGTGCTTCCTTGTTTGACGTAGTTAGTAATTTTGATGAAGTTATAGAATCATATATGAACACGGCAATTTCTGAAATGAAATATCGCGGGCTAAATTTGTCAATACAAGATTGCTTACTTGACACATTTAATGCCGCAGCATCAATTATATCAAGAGGAAAAATTGACCCAAAAGGCTATAGTGATTATTTAAGTGGAATAAAAGGAATTGGCAGTTTCCTTATCAATGTTAATTTTAACGCTGAAACTGCTCGAATCCCCAGCGCTAAAATAATGTATTTAACTGCTTGTATCATAAGCAAAGCATCTTTTCAAAACGAAATACCCGATCAAGAATTAATTATCGGCGATTACTCAAAATTAAACTTTCTAAAAAAGATTGATAAAACATGTTTTAATATGGCAGCTTATGCAATATCTTTAATCAAAAATTCATTATGAAACATAGATGCAGACATACAAAAAGTTGCACACGTCATCACTTATTGTGGTTAACCCCAAAAGTTGGGCCGAGTAACATCGGAAAGACTAATGGGGTTTTATTATGAAATTATGTTTAGAAGATAAATTAGAGATTGTTAGATTATATAAGAATGGACAAATAGGGTTTGGAACCATAGCTAAAAAATTTAATATTAGTAGTTTCACAATTGAGAATATTATTCATCATTACGAAAAACATGGAATTAATAGTTTAAAACATCCGCCTAAACAGTAAAAATATTCTGCAGATTTTAAAATAATGATAATTAAACTTGTTTATGAAGAGTGTAAAATAAACTAGGGTAGGGAAATCTTTTGAGGCCCCTTTAGTTACCACGACTTTATACATTACATCGATATCTATACAATCTTCTATATCTTCCTTAAAACTGTTGCTTTTGTATTTGTCATTTTACTCACCTCATATATGTGCATTAAAACGTACTTGTTATAGTATTTTTATTTGATTTTCGCCACTAACTTGTGTATAATAAAAGTACGAGGTGAAAATAATGATATTTACAACCCACCAATTGCTTGAAAAATACAAAGATTACAAGGATCCTTTTGGTAAAATAAGAAGGATGGTTGAAAAAGAAGAATTATTTTTGATAACAAAAGGTCTATATGAAGATAATAAAAGCACTTCTGCTTTCTTTTTAGCTGGAGCAATTTATGGTCCCTCATATATATCTTTTAACACTGCACTTTCCTATTACGGATTAATTCCAGAAGCTGTTTATACTATTTCTTGTGCTACATCTAATAAAAAAAAGAAGAAACAATATGAAAACATTTTCGGTTTTTTTACTTACCAAGATGTACCTGCTAGTGTTTTTTCATACGGAATCAATTTAATTGAAGATGGAAAGCATTCTTTTATGATAGCAACAAAAGAAAAAGCTTTATGTGATAAACTTTTTTCACTTGCTCCAATTAAAAGTCAAAAAGAATTAGAGTATCTATTATTTGTCGACATGAGAATAGATGCAAATGAATTTAAAAAATTAAATAGAAATGATATATATTTTCTTGCTTCTATTTATCATTCTACAAATGTTACTCTTTTAGAAAAATATTTAAGGAGAAATTACCATGAACAAAATAATCGATAAAATGTTAAAAAAGTATAACGCAAACACATTAGAAGAAAAGAAAAACGCGCTAAAAGAAATAATACAAGAAATAGTTCTTTGTGGGTTATCTAGAACTAACTTCTTTGATAACGCTGCTTTTTATGGAGGGACAGCCCTAAGAATATTTTATGGTCTCGATAGGTTTTCAGAAGATTTAGATTTTTCTTTGATAAAAAAAGATGAGTCATTTGATTTAAGTTCATATTTTCCAATGCTTAGCAAGGAAGTTGAAGCGTATGGGTTAAAATTAAAAATTGAGCTAAAAGAAAAAAGTGCTAATTCCAATATTCAGTCCGCCTTTTCAAAAGGTGACACAAAGCAACACATGTTATATTTTTACAAAGATAGTGATTTTTCTTCAGGCATCCCAAATGGTGAATTATTAAAAATCAAATTTGAAATTGATATCAGCCCTCCACTTTTAGCAAGTTTTGAGCATAAATATGCTTTAACCCCCACCCCACATGAAGTCAATCTTTATGATCTTCCTTCATTATTCTCCGGAAAAATTGCTGCAGTGTTATGTAGAGGATGGAAACATCGCATAAAAGGAAGAGATTTATATGATTATGTCTTTTTCTTACAAAATGATGCGGCAGTTAATTTAGATCATTTAAAACAAAGATTAGTACAAGCCAATGCATTTAATGAAAAAGCAGACTTAACATTGGATAAATTAAAAGAAATGTTAAATGCTAAATTCGATTCTTTAGATTATGAAAACGCAAAAAAAGATGTTGTAGATTTTATTAAAGACAAACATTGTTTAGATATATGGTCAAAAGATTTCTTTAAAGAGATCACAAAAAAATTAAAAGCAAATAATTAAATGAATTCTACCCCCTTATTTTGAACAAAAGGATAGGTGGTAGCGTTGAAGCCAAATTTACTCAAATAAAACCATGTCTTTTGGACATGGTTTCATTTTGCTTATTTTTCTTTTTTCCATTTAGCTATTTCTTCATCTGTTCCTAAAACATAGTGTGTTCCTGAGATAAGATGTGAAGTTCCCTTATTATAATCAATGCCGCTTGTTGCATAATCATATGAATAAGCTACTCTTTTCTTTTCTAATATTGGGTTAGGAATAGGAATAGCAGAAATTAGTGATTTAGTATATGGGTGAATTGGATTAGCAAAGATTTCTTCAGTAGTTCCTGTCTCTAGTAAATGTCCTAGATGAAGAACACCGATTCTATCCGAAATGTATTTAACCATTGAAAGGTCATGAGCGATAAACAAACATGCTGTTTTGTTTTCATCTTGAATATCTTTCATTAGGTTTACAACTTGTGCTTGAATAGAAACATCAAGTGCACTAATACATTCATCAGCGATAATTAATTCTGGATTCATAATTAAGGCTCTTGCAATACCAACTCTTTGTCTTTGACCACCACTGAATTGGTGAGGATATCTATCATAGTGTTCAGGAGCAAGACCGACTTTCTTTAAGATATTAACAATCTTTTCGTGTCTTTCTTCTGGTGTTTTGTATAAATGATGGATATCTAAGCCTTCACCAATGATATCTCCAACCTTTTTACGAGGGTTTAGTGATTCCATTGGATCTTGGAAAATCATTTGCATACCAGTCCTTAAAACACTAGCATCTTCTTTAGATAATTTCCCTGAAATATCAATGCCTTTGAAGGTTATTTTACCTTCTGTAGGTTTGTATAATCTAATTACGCTTCTACCAATTGTTGATTTACCACTACCTGATTCACCAACTAAGCCATAAGTTTCGCCAGGATAGATTTCAAAACTAACACCGTCTACAGCTTTAGTTGTATAGCTAGAAGTAATCTTAAAGTATTGCTTTAAGTTTTCTACTTTAAGAATAGGCTTGTTATCCTTAGTTTTCTTAACCATGATATTTAGCCTCCTTCTTCATTCTTGCAATACGCTTTTTAAGTTCAGGTGACATTTCTACCTTTGGAGCTCTTGGATCTAATAACCAAGTAGCTGCATAGTGAGTTTGTGTGATCTTAAACATTGGTGGATCAGCGTATTCATCAACTTTTAGTGCATACTTATTTCTTGGAGCAAAAGCATCACCTTCAACTTCATGTAGTAAGTTTGGTGGAGATCCAGGAATTGTATAAAGTCTAGAATCATCTGTTTGTAAATCTGGCATTGCTGCTAGAAGTCCCCAAGTATAAGGATGTCTAGGATCATAGAAAATTTCATCGATTGTTCCTTTTTCAACAATCTTACCTGCATACATAACATTGACATAGTCAGCAACTTTAGCAACTACGCCTAAGTCATGAGTGATGTAGATAATAGAAACTCCTCTACGTTTTTGAATGTCACAAATAAGTTCTAGAATTTTTGCTTGAATTGTAACATCAAGAGCTGTTGTAGGTTCATCACAAATCAATAATTCTGGGTCACAAGCTAGAGCAATAGCAATAACTACTCTTTGTCTCATACCACCACTTAATTGATGAGGATATTGCTTCATACGTTTTTCAACGTCAGTAATACCTACTTCTTCTAGTAACTCTTTAGCCTTTTCATAAGCCTTTTCTCTTTGGCTCATATCTAATTGAACTAATTCCTCCTCTAATCTAGCTCTTTCTTCAGCACTGATTTTAGGGTCAGAAATCTTTAGTTCAATATCGTGTTTTCTAATTCTTAATTCTTCTTTTGGAAGTTTTGGTGTAACAGTGTTATGCCAAATCATACCTTCCATAATTTGTTCCCCTATTTTCATAGTAGGGTCTAATGAAGTCATTGGGTCTTGGAAGACCATAGCAACTCTTCGTCCGTTGATATGTTTTCTAATCCAGATTTGTGACTTTGTTAATATATCAGCTGGTTTATCGTTACCGTTATGAGCAACATATTTAAACTTGATACTACCACTATCAACACTAGCATTATCAGCTAGCATTCCCATAATAGCTCTTGCGGTAACACTCTTACCAGATCCTGATTCTCCAACAATTGCAATCGTTTGTCCTTTGTATAACTCTAAGTTAACTCCTCTAATAGCGTGGATATCTCCACTATTTGTGTGGAACGTGATATTAAGATCTTTTACACTTAAAATTAATTCTTTTTCATTAACCATAATATCACCTCTACATATCCTTCTTCTTAGGAGCTAATGCTTCTCTTAAACTATCTCCAACTAAACTAAAGCTTAACATTAATAAAGCTAAAACAATAATTGGTGGAAGAATTTGATAAGCATGGATGTTAAAAACGTTAAATCCATCAGAGATTAAAGAACCTAATGAACATTCAGGAATTGGAATTCCTAGTCCGGCAAAGCTTAAGAAAGCTTCAGTGAAGATTGCTGTTGGAATTGAAAACATTACTTGTGTAATGATAGGACCAATTGTATTTGGTAAGACATCTTTAAAGATAATTGAAATATTGTTAGCACCTAATGTCTTAGAAGCTAGAATATATTCTCTATCTTTAAGTCTAAGCATTTCTGCTCTAGAAATTCTTGCCATACCAATCCATTCAGTAATAAATAGTGCGACAATAATTGCCACAATACCTCTTTGTAAAACTAAAGATAAAAGAATAACTACAACTAATCTAGGAATTGATTGAATGATTTCAACAAATCTTTGCATTGCACTATCAACTATGCCACCAAAATAACCTGATACTAATCCATAGCTCATACCAATAACTACGTCAATAGCAGCAGCAATAATTGCAATAAGTAATGAAACTCTTGCGCCGTGCCAAGTTCTTGTCCAAATATCTCTACCTAAACTATCTGTACCAAACCAGTGATAAACATCAAGTAAGTTCCTTGATTCGTAATAGTTTACCATTTTTGTTCCTGTTGTTGTTTTTAACACTTCACTACCATCAAGTATCCCCATCCACTCAAATAGGCCCATTCTTGGAGCAAGGTTAGTTTCAAGGGTGTTAGTTGTAAAGTAAGTATATTTAGAAATAATAGGTCCAAATATTGCAAATAAGACAATAATTCCAATAATTACCAAACCAATAATTGCTTTCTTTTTAGAGAAGAATCTAGTAATAAATCCCTTCCAGAAACCTTGTGAATGGAAGTTAGTATCAACGTGTTTAGTTGTGTTATCAACTAAAACAAAATCTTCATCTCTAACTTTAACTGTTTGTGAATTCTTACTATGTTTATAGATTTCAGGAGTTTTTGTAACTTCTAGCGTTTTTGCTTCTTTATTAGCCATTACTACTACCTCCCTTTTCTATTCTAATTCTAGGGTCAATTAAACCATATAATAAATCAACCACTAGCATTACACCAATATAAAGTACTGAATAAATTAGAGCGATTGCCATAACAATGTTGTAATCGTTGCTTGAAACAGCATCAACCATTAATTTACCAATACCATCAATGGAATAAATCTTTTCTACTACTAGTGCACCAGTCATTAGATCAACAACTAATGGTGCTAGAACTGTTAAAATAGGAATAAATGAGTTTCTTAAAGCATGTCTTATAATTAGTTTCTTACCATACATTCCTTTTGATTCAGCTAATTGCATATAATCACTTTCTAATACTTCAATCATTTCATTACGGGTAAATTTAGTAATGGTTGCAAAAGTAAAAATACTTAATGAGATTGAAGGTAAGACACTCGATAAGAATATCTTAGAAGGATTGTATAAGTTTGGGAAAATAGCCAAATTATAAGCGAACACGTTCATAAGTATTAACATCAATACATAAGATGGCACTGAAACACCAACAATAGAGATAACAGTGCAAACTCCATCCCATGCTGTATCTTTGTGTAGCGCAGCAATTGTACCAATTACTAAACCACAAACACTTCCAATTAAAACTGATAAGATACCAATTCTAAATGATGTCCAGATTCTACCTTTTAAAATAATAGAAACGGCGATATCTTTGTTAATGTTATAAGAAACACCGAAATCCCCTTTAAGTAAATTCTTTAAATAAATAAAGAATTGTTGAATAATTGGCTTATCCAGCCCATATTTAGCATACATTGCTGCTACTTGAGCCTCTGTTAATTTATCATTAGTAAAAGGTGATCCTGGCATAACTCTAAGCAAAATAAATAGAATTAATACAATAATGAACAGTGTTATAAGAGCCATAATGACTCTTTTTAATGCATATCTTAACATTATTTAACACCTCTTTTTCTTAATATAAACATACACAACGCGTCTATGGTTAAGACGCGTTGTTATTATTGAATTTAGATTAAAATTAAATTTTAATTATGCTTTTTTAGCATTCTTGTAAACACGATTTAATGCGACTGGGTGGAAATCAACACCACTAACGCCACTAGCAATCATGTTTGCACTAGCCTTAGTGTAGATTGGAGCAATAACTGCATCCTTCATAATTTCAGCTTCTGCTTCATACATTGCTGCCCATCTACCTTCATCTGTTTCTGGATATTCGCCAGCTGAGCAATCATCGATAATTGAATTGAATGTGTCATTGACCCATTTACCATAGTTGTTTGCACAACCTTCAACCCACATTGTTAGATATGTCATAGGGTCAGCATAGTCTGGTCCCCAACGTGTTAGGCCTAATTCATAATCGCAACTCTTTAGTTTTGATAGACGTTCTGATTTAGTCATTTGAACAATGTTAATTGTAACACCTGATAATGTCTTTTCAACTTGGTCTTTAATTAATGCTGCAACGTTAGCAACTTCTGCACCTTCGTTGTTACCAATAATTAATTCAAATGAGAAGCTTGATTTACCAAGTTCTGATTTTGCTTTTTCATAGAAGCTCTTTGCTGCTACTGCATCATCTGCACAGTAAGCTTTGAACTTTGTTTGATCTGCTGAGAAGTCTGCTCCACTTGGAAGTGTTGTGAATTCTGGTGGAACTGCAGTATAAGTTGGAAGTGATCCATCTTTAACGGCTGTGTTAACAATATCAACTCTGTTGATTGCATTTGATAATGCAAGTCTTAAGTTGTTATTTGCTAAATCAGGATTATCTGTTAGGTTCATTGTCATATACCACATGTAACCAGCACCTGTGACATATAGTCTTGGGTCATCTTCGACTGATTCGATTTGATCACCAGAGATTTGAACGATATCTAGTTCTTTAGCTAGGAAGCTATTTAATGCTGATTGTGAATCATTTAGAACTTGATATTTAATACCTTCTAGTGAAACCTTACTTGCATCATAATACTTATCGTTCTTTAATAGTTTGATAACTGATGCTGAAGGACCATATGATTCTAATGTGAATGCACCATTAGCTAGGAATGTATCTGCACTTGTTCCATATGTACCTGCTGCGCATGAATTATAGAAATCTTCATTTAGAGGATAGAAGATTGGGAAATACATTAGTGCTGGGAAGAATGCAACTGGGTGTTCTAGTTCAACCTTGAATGTGTAATCATCAACTGCTGATACACCAAGTGTTGATGGATCCATTTCGAAGTTTGCTACTGCATCGCCATTCTTAACTGCGCCAATATCTGTACCAAACATATAACCATAGTCGGATGTATTATCACAGTTTCTTCTCCATGAGAATACAAAGTCATCTGCTGTAACTGAAGCACCATTGCTCCACTTAGCATCTTCTCTTAGATGGAATGTATAAGTACAACCATCATCTGAGATATCCCAAGATTTAGCAATAGCTGGTATAGCATTACCATTTTCATCCATTTGAGTTAATCCATCGATACAGTCAGCAATTAATTCAAATGATTCACCATCTGTTGCTACATATGTATCAAGAGAAATAACGTTTGTTGAGAACATAACATTTAAATAGTTAGTTTCTTTTGTGCCTGGAGTATTGCCACCAGGAGTGTTCCCACCTGGAGTGTTGCCACCAGGAGTGTTCCCACCAGTTTCTCCACAGCCAGCTAATCCTGTCGCTAACATAGCTGCTGCAAGAATTGTTGATAATAATTTAGTTTTCTTCATAATGTCAACTCCTTTTAGTTGCTTATCGATTGATAAAATATGTCTTTATTTTACTATTCGTATTAATACGTGCAAGTGAAAAAGTGCCTGAAAACGTTTACATATTTTTTGAAAGCGTTTTCATTTTATTTTGTTAGCAAAGCTAGTAAAAATTTTAGTTCTTTATCTTAATAGATAAGTGTGCTAGAATAAAGGCGAACAAGTTAGACTTGTTCTTCAGGGAAAGGTGAAATTCCTTCTCGGCGGTATACCCCGCGAGTCTATTTAGACACGAACTTGTGAAATTCAAGTGGCGACAGTAAAGGCTGGATGAAAGAAGAACAATTATTTTTTAAGTAATTATTCTTTTCCTGAATTATCAGGATTTTTTATTGGGAGAAGACATTATGAAAAAAAAGGTATTAATGATAATTCTTATTTTAATTAGTATTGCTTTGATTGCTTTAAGTATGATTTTTGCTAAAACTTGGCCTAAAGGTATCTTGTACGCATTAGAAATAGTTGGATCCTTGCTTTTTTTAGGTGCTATCGCCTCAAATTATCGTAAGCCATTAAGTGTTAAGGAAATAACCCTTATCGCTATTCAAGCCGCTATTTCAATTGTTTTATATTACTATGTAAAATTTAATCTACCATTCTTTCCTCCTTGGCTTGACATTCAAGTAAGTGAAATTCCTGCCCTAATTTCTGGATTTATTTACGGGCCATATGTAGGATGTATTGTTATTGTCATTAGATTCTTAGTTAAATTACCAGTTTCAACTACCGTTGGTGTTGGAGAAATTTGTGATTTAATTTTAGGAGTTATCTTAGTTTTAATAACTTCGATCATTTATCAAAAAAATCGTACCCTTAAAGGCGCTATAAAAGGAACTGTTATTGGTTTAGCTTCTTGTACATTACTAGCTTGTTTTATTAACTATAGCCTATTAATCCCTGCATATATTGATATTGCAGGTTTCCCAATAGAAGCTTTAGCAGGTATGTTAGACAAAATTATGTCTTTTGAAGTAACTCCATCTAACTTTATGGTAACTTATATTTTCTTAGGTGCTTTACCATTCAATATCTTACGATATATCATTGTTGCATTAATCACTTTCCTACTTTATAAGAAGTTACATATTTTAATCTCTAGAATAACTAAGAAAAAAGAAGCATAAAACCATCCTGTATCATATATGGTGACGCCGTATAATAATGAATATCAAATGCTTCAGAAAGAGTTTCCTAACTATTTTGATGTTCCATTAAAAACTTTACAAGATTGAAAGCAAAAAAGAAGATGTTCGCCAAAATATATTAAACAAACACACTGACATTTTTTGCAAGAACTTGCCTTTTTTGTCAGTGAAGCAAAAGAGTAAGTGCTCAATTAAATATGACAAATGTTTATTTCACCGAAGCCGTATTAATTAATAATTTGATAATAAAAAAGCGTAAACACCAAGCTATAGTGTCTACGCTTAATCATCATAATCTTTATTAAGCCTCAATTGTAAATAGATCAAGTAAGCCTGTCATTTCAAAGATTTCTTTGATTGTATCATTGATTCCCTTGATAGTCATCTTACCATTCTTTGATGTTAGTCTTTTATGAGTTGCTAATAAAATTCTTAAACCTGCTGATGAAATGTATGCAAGTTTAGTAAAATCAAAACAAACTTTTTTAAAGTTTTCTAGTTTAGCAAGTGTTGCCTCAAGTTCTGGAGCTGTTGTAGTATCAAGTCTACCTTCAACGCTTAAAGTAACTAAATCAGCGTTTTCTACTTTTTTAATTGTCATTTTTCTCTCTCCTTTTTTTATAAAAGAATAAATTCATTTAATTAATTATATCAATTTAAAGTATTAATTACAACCTCGTAAGTTAAGCAATTTTTACTGATAAGTTTTTTTCTTCATCAAGTTTTTTAAATACTTTCTTATTTGCCCACCTACGAACTGGTATATAAACTAGGCAGACAAGTATCCAGCTAATTGGGAAGGCTGCATATAACCAATAAATTGTATGGAATGTTTCAAGTGGGAAAATACACCATAAGAACAATAATCTAGTTCCTGTACAACCAAGTAATGTAATGATTGCTGGAGGAAGCGATAATTTCATTCCTCTTAAATAACATCCATCAATATCCATAATGCCATCTAACCAATAAGTTAGACACATTAGTGTCATTCTTTGATATCCAGCTGCTAATGCATTAGTTGTATTTACTCCCTCTGCATCATTAATAAATATACCCAACAATTGATCATGGAATATCATGCATATTGCAGTAGAAACTCCCCAGAATATTAACATCCAAATATTAGCGTATTTATATGCTTTTTTAATATTCTCACTATCTTTTGCTCCATAGTTTTGTCCAACAAATGAAATTAAGCCAACAGCAAAGGAATCAATCAATACAAAGACATAACTTTCAATTTGAGCAGCCGCTGCTGCACCTGCCACTATTTCCTCTTGATTAATTAAAACCCCATTTATAAAATAGTTGTCAATTGTATATAAGCTAGATTGAATAACAACATTTGGGAAGCAAAATGCCATACCTTGTAATCCAGCAGGTAAACCAATTTTTAAAATTTCTTTTAAAGATTCATTATCAATTTTCAATTTTTTCCAAGAAAAGTTAACATAAGATTCCTTGTTAAATCTAAACCAAATGATGACAAGACTTGCACTGACAAGTTCACTAGCAATTGTAGCAAGAGCAACTCCTATAACATCAAGATTTAAATATTTAACACAAATAAAGTCTAAAATAACATTAATAATACCTGAGATTATCAAAATAAATAATGGACGTTTGGAATCTCCAAGTGCTCTTAACATTTGAGAACCAAAGTTATAAATCATTAAAAAAGGTACTCCTAAAAAATATACTTGTAAGTACGCTGTTGCTTTATCAATTATTGAAGCAGGTGTATCCATTAATCTTAACCCAAGATTAATGCCAAAATATCCTATAAGAGCAAAAACAATTCCCCCTAATAGTGCAATAATAAATGCTGTATGCAGAGTTTTTTCTGCTTTTTCACGATTTCTTGCCCCTTTAGCAGAAGAAATAACAACATTAGCTCCTGTAGCAAGTGAAATCAAAACAGTAAGGATCAAATTGATGAGTGCACCATTTGAACCAATGGCTGCCATTGAAGTAGGTCCCCCACCAAAAGTAGAGACAGTCCATAAATCAACGGTAGTATATAAAAGTTGAAATGTTGTTGTAAGAATTAGTGGTAAAACGAATTTAGGCATCTTCTTGAACAAATTACCTTTTGTCAGATCCATCTCATGGCCATCAAATCTTAGACCAAGTCTCATGTTTATTACCTTCTTTTTTTAACATACAACAATGATTATATCACTAATTAAAAAAATAACTAGTTAATTTTAATTTACTAATATATAATCTTACTAAAATAAGGTGGTAACTATGTATCAAATAAAACTAATTGAGCCAAAATACGATAAAGGCATCGAAAAAGTGTGCCGTGATTGTTTAATTGAATTTAACTGTAACAAAGAAGGTTTTGCTTGGGCTGATCCTTATCTATGTTGTTTATCTAGCGTTTACAACAACATCGATTCTGCCTATTTTGTTTTAGTTGATGAAAACGATGTTGTTTATGGTGGTTGTGGCATTGCTAAACTTTTGGGTAAAGAAAATATTTGTGAACTACAAAAAATGTATTGTGTTAAATCCATTAGAGGTAGCAACTACACTCATAAACTAATGAAAACTGCCCTAAACTTTGCTAAAGATCATTATGAATATTGTTATATAGAAACTGTCAATCAAATGGTGGCAGCCAATAAGTTTTATCTCCATTATGGATTTATTAAACTTGATAAACCATTAGGAAATACAGGGCATTTCAATTGTGATGTTTCTTATTTGAAAAAATTATAACAAAAAGGCATTTTGATGCCTTTTATCTTTTTATATAATGAGTGTTTCTACCTGCACCTACTTTAATTATTTTATTATCCTTAACTAAATTCGATAAAACTAATTCAACTGTTGTAGGGGAAACATCAGGAAGTATTCTACAAATCTCTAGTTTAGAAATAGGAAGTACACTATTTAGTATCGTAGCCTCTATTCTAGATTGTTTGTTTACTTTCTTGCTATTTAGCGTTGCAAATCTCTTATCTAATTCTTTATAACAGCTAAATAAGGTTGTAAGAAAGTTTTCAATAAAATAATAATAATTGTTTTTATTATCTTCAAAGCCAACAGAAGATTTTTTTAATGCTTCGTAGTACAAATCCTTATGATTATTAATTTGTTCTTCAAAAGATATGTATATAGATGCATCAAATCCACTTTTGTAAAGTAATAGTAAAGTAAGTAATCTAGACATTCTTCCATTTCCATCACTAAAAGGGTGGATGCATAAAAAATCTAAAATAAAACAAGGGATAAGTAGCAAGGGATTTACATCAAGATTATCTCTAGCATCTAAATATGCTAAAACTAACTGTTCCATAGCTTCTTTTGTTTTGCTTGCTGGAATTGGTTTAAATCTAATGTGTCTAGAACCATCACTTCTAACTTCCATTATTACATTATCCTCACTTTTATACTTCCCTGCTTTATCAGGCTTTGAAAGTTTTAATAGTTCTTCATGGAAAAGTAAAATGTTTTCTTCACTAAGAGCAATGTTTTGATAATTCGTATGAATATCATTTAAAACATCGCGATATCCAGCTATTTCTTGTTCATCATGATTAAGAGGTTCACTATGTCCATTTACAATAGCCTTTATTCTTTCATCTGTTGTAATAATATTCTCAATAGCATTACTGCTTTTAACTGATTGAACAACTGCTATTTTTTTTAATTCTCTATATACTTCTTCAAAGTTTTCTTTACGAGCATCAGCAACACTTTTCATCGCATAAATATAAGCTAATATGTTTACGAGATTACCATTAATACCATTTTTTACTAAGAATGAGTAATCAAATTTATGCATAGCATCACCTCTTTCTGCATAAATTATACATTTTTTTATGCACAAAGGCAACACGTATATGCATAATTTCCCCTATTTTTTATGCAGCAAATTTCTTTCTCAATCAAAAAAGGCATCTTAGATAAATGGGCAAGACTTGGTAGCCACAAAAAACTAATCACATAAGCTTAAATTTTGCTTCAAATTGGATTTTCTATTTGAAGCGCTTTTCTCACCCTTTATATTAGTACAACAAAAAATATTCATAGCCTTTTTGTGACTACGAACACTCCCCATTTCATTTGTTTTATTTATCAAGATAATCTTTGTGCAATAAAAAATCATAAATATTCATGACTAGGATCCCTTCATCCGTATAATGAAGTGGCACTGAATCTCCAGTAACGAGTATTTTTTTGAATGAATCATTCACTTTTGTAAAAGGCCTAATTTCTCTATTTTTCTTTTCTTCATCTAAAATAGAATATGCTGATTGAATGTAGTATCGCTTAAACCCTTGATTACAAACAAAATCAACTTCCAATTGTTTCCTAATTGAATTTTTATTTTTATTGCTTTCAATTACTGTTACGACCCCAACATCAACCAAAAAACCTCTCATTATTAACTCATTGTAAATAATATTCTCCATAATATGAGTTTGTTCTATTTGTCTAAAATTTATTCTGGCATTTCTAAGACCCATATCAGTAAAATAATATTTTTTCGGAGCATTTATATAAGTTTTGCCTTTTATATCATATTTGCTTACCGAATTAATTAAAAATGAATCCTCCATATAATCAATATATTGGCGAATAGTATTTGCGCCTATTTTAACCTTTTTTATCGAAAAAAATGAATTCTTTAATTTTTCAGGATTAGTTAATGATCCAATGGAGGATGATAAAATATTTAGTAAATCATCCAGCGCATCTTTATTTTTAGCATTATGTCTTTTTGTAATGTCTGAAATGTAAATTTCTGTGAATAGTGATTTCAACATATCAGCTTTGTCTTGATCATTCTCCCTAAGCACTACAAGTGGTATTCCACCATAGAGCATATATTGAGATAAGGCATCTTGTTTATCGCCATCATAGGTTGACATGAATTCGGCAAAACTAAGCGGGAACATATGAATTTCATCGCCTCTTCCTGAAAACTCGCTTATTATATCTTTTGATAAAAATTTTGCATTGCTGCCAGTAACATATATCCACATTTTTTTGTATAAGTAGCCATTTAAAACTGTTTCAAAACTTTCTAGTAATTGTATTTCATCTAGCAAAAGATAATACATTTCATCATCATTAATTAAAGAGTCAATATAATTCATAAATTTATCTGGATTAGTTTTTCTCTTATACTGATTAAAATCCGATAAATTTTCACCAATCATTTTTAAATCCACTCCAGAGTCAAAAGCAAAACGAATAATATGATCCTTCGGGACATTATTTTGAATTAAATAATTATAAAAAAGATTGTTTAAAAGATATGATTTGCCACATCTTCTAATTCCAGTGATGACCTTTATAAGTCCATTTTGCCTGCTTGCTATAAGTTTAGATAAATAATAATCTCTTTTAATTTCCTTCGTCATAATATCACCTGCGTAAGAATTTTGCATGTTTTAACACTTTTCATACGCAACAAAAAAACACCCTCATAATTTTGAAGGTGTTTTCTAGTTTAAATACCATTTATTTTATTACCGCAATTTGGGCATTTTACTACTACATTTTTAGATTTTAATAATTCTAAATTATTACCATTTTCGTCTTTATATCTAGGAATGTATTTTTTCATATTGCCTTTTTTATCTGCATAAAATAAGCAAAAATATAATAAACAATAGACTTTTTCCTCTTTGCTAGAATAATACAATCTATGTTCAATACTATCTAAGTTAATTAATGCATTTTTATTTACTATCAAATCATCAATTTTAGCAAGAATTTCTTCATCTAAAATAAAGTCTTCCCAGATTTCTCCTAATGGTGAGGATGGTGGATTGTAAAAAAGTTCTTGATTGTAATAGCCTTCACTATTAAGATTAAACTCTTCTTGATATCCGCATTTATCACAAATAACTTTATAAGTTTTCATTTTATAAATCCACATGCTCCAAATTACGAGCTGATCTTCTATAGATAAAGATGTGAAGGATAGCATAAATGATTGCTGCACCTACAAAACATAGCGCTTGAATACCTAGATTAAATTCATTAATAGCAGGGACAAGTTCTGGTAATGCGATTGTTACTCCTCCTAAGAAAATCATGAAAACTAGCATTCCAACAAGTGTTGGGCCAACAATTGATCTACCATTTTTATAAAACCATGGTAAGAAAATATAATCAAATATGGAGTAGCCAACTAAGCCAAAGGCAAGAGCTAGTAACATTGAATCCCTAGTTAGTCCTACCTCTCCTATTTCTTCGACAACATTTACAAATTCGTCTAGTGATTCGACTGCAAAGAAATTGGCAAAAAACATGATAATCATTGGTATTAGTTGTACAACAAGAATTGATAACATTCTAGCCTTTACTACTTCCTTTTTTCTAATAGGCAATAATGATGTGTATAAAATATCATTACTTTGTTGTCCTTTATTAGCTCCTAAAAATAAAATAGGATAAGCACTTAAAACATAAATCAAACCAACTGCGATTGGATAAGAAGGAGCAAGCACCAAAAATGGGAATACTAGAATAAATACATAAATTATTGGGTGAAATGCCAATTTAAATTCTTTATAAAGTAAATTCTTCATTGTCTTTCCCCCTTTCTAGATAAATCATTATCTCTTCTAAGTTTGGTTTACGTAACTTAACATTCTTGTTCTTATTTAAACTAGCATAGTCTTTTTTACTAACTAGTCCTTCAACACCATCATTCTTATTTTTATATGAAATAAGTTTATCTTGAACTTTTTCATCTAACTTTTTTGCACTTAAAATATAGTAAGAATCGATAAAGTCTTTCTTACTTCCGTTGTAAACAATTGCACCTTCATGAATATAGACAATATGTGTTGCGCATTTATCTAAATCAGAAGTGATATGAGTTGAGAATAATATTCCTTTTTCTTTATCTTTAACAATTGATGAAAATATATCTAGCACTTCATCACGAGAAATTGGATCTAGTCCACTAGTTGGCTCATCTAAAATTAACAATTTAGCATCATAAGATAAAGCAATGGCAAGTGAATATTTAACCTTCATACCACTTGATAATTCTTGTAACTTCTTATTTTCATCTAAATTGAATAATTTACATAATTTTGCATACTTTTCTTCATTAAAATTTTGATAGAATTTCTTAGTTACTTGCATCATTTGTTTTATTGATTTATTTGGGTAATAAGAAAGTTCACTTAAGGTAAAACCAATTTCTTGTTTTGCCTTTAATTCATTTTCTCTAAAATCACTACCAAATACATTTACGTTTCCACTATCAAAATGTTGTAAATTCATAATGCCTTTTAATGTTGTTGTCTTTCCTGCTCCATTACGACCAATAAAGCCAACAATAGCACCTTTTGGCACTTCAAAACTCACATCTTTTAGACTAAATTTTGGGAATTTTTTGCTAACGCTTTTTACTTCCATTATATTTTCCATAAATACCCACCTCCATAGTCTATAATGCACCTTTATTCTATATTATTTGTAACATTACTTTCAATACAAATTTTTTTGTTTTTATTATTAAAAAACGTTATAATATTTAAAGAAGTTGGAGCAAAATAAATATGGGAAAAATAGGTAAAGTTATCGCACTAAATATTAGCAAAGAAAAAGGGAAAAATGACTTAGATATCGCGGAAGTTTTTTGTAAAGTTAACTATGGTATTGTTAATGATTATCATGCTGGACCTGGCGATAAGCAAATATCTCTCCAATGCGACGAAAGCATCACAAAATTACAACAAACTAGAAAAGGATTAAACCTAGATTCTAAAGGTTTATGTGAGGCTAAATTTATTGAAAATATAAGAACAGAAGGCGTTAACTTATACGACTTACCTATCGGGGCTAAAATTAAAATTGGAGAAACCATTCAAGAAATTTCTAAAGTCGGCAAAAAATGTTTTGCTAGCGAAGGATGCAAACTTGCTAAATTAATCGGTTCTTGTAATATGACTAAAGAAGTAATTTTTACTAAAGTTATTAAAGAAGGATATATTAGAAAAAACGATATTATTGAATTGTTATAAAAACAAAGCCTAACTCGTAACAGCTAGGCTTTAATATTATTTTTTAACTCTTTCTTTTGGGCAAATAATCGTATTCTTTGGACATGCCTTTGCACATTCACCACATTGAATACATGCATCTTGATTAATGTGGAATTTACCTCTTAATTCACCACTAATTGCATGAACTGGACATTTCTTTGAACATAATGAACATCCGATACATCCCGCCTCACAAATTTCTACATGTGAATAGCATTCTTGGTCATCATCACATTCAATAACGCTTGCAATACAATTTTTATAACATTGACCACATTGTTTGCATTTTTCTTGATCAATTTCATAGTACTTTTCTTCGACATGATGAATTATAGCGTCGAATGGACAAACAAAATTGCAATATCCGCAATCACTACATTTCTCCTTTATTATTCTATACATCTTTAATTCCCCCTGGTTTAATTACCTAAATTATACCCATTTATCATGCATAGTGTCAATTGACACTATAATTAAGATAATGCTATAATTCAGCTATAAAATTATATTTTATAGTAATAATAAATTGACTGGGGGAAAATTATGTCAACAAAATTAGGAGCTTATGCAGGTAAGGTAATCAAAATTGATCTTACAAAGCAAAAGGTTGAAGAGTATCCATTTTCTGATGAAGAAAGAAAACTTTTCATTGGTGGCAAAATTATGGCCGCTAAAATCATGAATGATAATATCAAAGGAAAAATTGATCCATTATCATCTAAAAACATGTTAATCATTACTACTGGACCATTAAACGCAATGGCATCACCTTGCTCATCACGTTTTAACTGTTCAACAATTTCGCCACTTACTGGCTACTACACATCAAGTAACTGTGGCGGTAGTTTTGGTTTGCACATGAAACGTGCAGGTTATGATGCAATCATTATTAGTGGTAAAGCAGAAAAACCTACATATCTATCAATCACTAGAAATGGCATTGAATTTAAAGATGCTTCTTTCCTATGGGGATTAAAAACTAGTGAAACTCAAGAAAAAATTGAAGGCAAAGGTGGTAAGTTTGTCATCGGTCCTGCTGGAGAACACATGGTAAGATATGCTTGTGCTGTTAGTGAAGAAAGAGCATCAGGTAGAGGTGGCGTCGGTGCTGTCTTTGGTAGCAAGAACTTAAAAGCTATTTATTGCGAAGGTTTCAAATCACCTGAAGCAACTAATACTAAGAAACTACAAAAGATCAATGCCGAATGGACAAGAAGATTAAAAGAACATCCAACAACAGGTAAACAATTACCTACAATGGGTACAGCAGCTCTTGTTACTCCTATGAACATGAAAAACTTACTAGCTACAAATAACTATCGTAGTGGTAAATTTGAACACTTCGAAGATATCTCAGGTGAAACACTTAGAGATAAATACTTAATCACTAATAGAGGCTGTGTCACTTGTCCTATTAGATGTGCTAGAGTCGTTGCTGTTAATGGCAAAGGCGTTAAAGGACCAGAAGTTGAAACAATCGGTCTATTTGGTTCAAACATTATGAACAACAACATGCAAAAGATCTTTGATTGGAACTATGAAATGGATGAATGGGGTCTAGACACAATTTCTTGTGGTAATACGATCTCATTTGCTATGGAATTAAATGAAAAAGGTATGTGGGATAGCGGATTAGAGTTTGGCAAGATTGATAACATCTCTTCAACTCTTGAAGCAATTGCTTTAAGAAAAGGAGTCGGCGACGAACTTGCTAACGGAAGTAAATGGCTATCTAAAAAATATGGTGGCGAAGACTTTGCAATGAACGCAAAAGGCATGGAACTTGCTGCTTATGAACCACGTGGTGCCATCGGTCAAGGATTAGGCTACGCTGTAGCTAACCGCGGTGGTTGTCACTTAAATGGTGGTTACCTTGTTGTTATGGAAGGATTAGGTCTTTCTGTTAACCCATATACTACTGGAGCTAAAGCTGGACTATGCTGCATGTTCCAAGACTTAATGGAAGCATGTAGTGCTGGTGGAAACTGCTTATTTACAACATATGCATTTTTCCCAATGTTTTTAATGAGAAACCCAAACGGTTTAATGACAAGAATTGTTAACTTTGCTGCTACAAAGATTGGTTTTGCAATCTATGGACTACTAAAAGTTCCTACAGCAATTTGTATCAATATGCCATTCAACATGTTACCTCATCCAAAGGCAATTGCTGCTGCAACAGGCGTTAAGATGTCATTTGGTGATTTCATTAGAGCTGGTGAAAGAGGTTATAACCTTGAAAGAATGCTTGATGTTAAGTTAGGTGTCAGTGCAAAAGAAGATAAACTCCCTACACGTCTAGAATATGAACTTCAATGTGTTACAAATCCTAAATCAAAAGTACCACTAGAAAAACTAAAGAAAGCATATTACAAAAACAGAGGTTGGGATGAAAATGGTATTCCAACAGATAAGTTATTAAGAAAACTAAAAATCTACGAGGTTTGCAAGCAATAATGATTACTGTCACCTTCTTCGGATTTGCTAGAGATGCTTTTAAGACAAACAAAATAGAAGTTGAAGCCAGAAGTGTAAGAGAACTTCTCCACTATCTAGCAGATACTTATGATATTAAATATCGTGAAATTAAAAAGTTTGTTATTTTTGTCAACGAAGTAAATATCACTCAGTTGCATATGTATCTAACTAAACTTAATCCAGGTGACAAAGTCTTATTTATGTCTCCGGTTTCTGGAGGTTAATTTATGAACAAAACTCTTATTGTTGGTTGTGGAGGTCTTGGAGGATACGTAATCGAAGAATTAGCTAGACTTAATATAAGCGATCTAATTCTATTCGATGGCGATAACTTCTCTACTTCTAATTTAAACCGCCAACTAAATTCTAGTAAATCAAATATTGGTAAAAACAAAGCTAGTATTGCTAAAAAACATGTGGAAGAAATTTCTAACATCAATGTTGAAGCATACGAAAAAATGTTTACAAGTGAAGATAAAGACATTTTAAATAATGTTAATTTAGTTATTGATTGTGTCGATAACATTGAAACTCGTTTGCTTTTAGAAAAACTATGTACTAACAAAAGACTTCCCCTAGTCTCTGCTGGTATTTCTAAAGAGTTCGGGCAAGCATTCATTAGTTATCCTGATGATAATAACGTTACAAAAGTATTTAAAAATGCAGCAGATAAAAAACTACCACAACTTAGTTATGCTGTAGCAGTTCTTGCTTCAATTGAAACCTCATTAGCGTATAAAGTTTTAACTAATAATGATCAAAATTTGAAAAATAAATTAATCTTAGTCGATTTAGAAAATTACGAAATAAACAAAGTAAACTTATAAATCAAAAATCCCCTTGAGGGGATTTTTTAATATAAAGTATAAGCGACTATGTCAAGAAAAGTGTGTAAGTAATTAAACTATTTCAAATATTTGGTTATTCTATCTTTGAATAAGTCGTTTACCATAAGTTGATTTAAGACAATAGGCCAATTGCGGATAAATCCATCACCCCATTTGGATTCAAGTTCTTTGAATCTAAGATATAGAAGTTTGAATAAGGCGTTTTCATTAGGGAAGGCGCCTTTTTTAGTTACTTTTCTATAAGATGAATTGATAGCTTCAATGGCATTAGTTGTATACATAACTTTTCTTACTGCAGAGCCATAGTCGAATAATTGTTCTACATATTTGAAATTTCTTTTCCAAACATCAATAGCACCAGGATATTTAGACCATTCGCTGCAGAATGAATCAAATGCTACATTACAAGTTTTTAGATTAGTAGCGCCATATACTTTCTTTAAGTCAGAAGTAAACTTTTTGTAATCTTTAGATGGAACATATTTTATAGAATTACGAATTAGATGAACAATGCATCTTTGAACTACAACGTTAGGGAATATAGCTTTGGCGCCATCTTCTAATCCTGATACTCCATCCATAGAGATGAAGAAGACATCTTCAACACCTCTAGCCTTAATTTCATCAAATATCTGCATCCATTGATTCTTTGATTCACTAGGTGATAACCATAAGCCTAGAATATCCTTTTGGCCTTTTAAATCATAACCTAATATAACGTATACAGCAGTTTCTTTAGCTTCATACTCACTTCTTAGTGTCTCATATAAACAATCAACAAATAAGAAAGCATAACATCTTTTTAAAGGTCTATTACGCCATTCATCAACTTCAGGTAAGATAACATCTGTAAGATTAGATATTTCATCATGAGACATTTTAAAACCATAAATATCTTCAATAGTTTTAGATATGTCTCTTTGAGACATCCCTCTAGCATACATGGCTAACACTTTAGATTCTATAGCTGATACGTCTTTAACTCTTTT
>JAZRXY010000013.1:0-11256 GCA_045600465.1 Bacilli bacterium | reverse complement strand
TGTAAGATTAGATATTTCATCATGAGACATTTTAAAACCATAAATATCTTCAATAGTTTTAGATATGTCTCTTTGAGACATCCCTCTAGCATACATGGCTAACACTTTAGATTCTATAGCTGATACGTCTTTAACTCTTTTGGGAACAATGACAGGGTCAAATGAACCATCTCTATCTCTTGGCACTTCAATATCAATCTCGCCTTTAGTAGTTTTAATGGTTTTATAATCATAGCCATTTCTTCTATTTGAAGTATCCTTATAATCCTTTGAGTTAGATTCATACCCTAAATGATTATCCATTTCAGCTTTAAGTAAACCTTCAAATACAGGACCAAATATCTCTTTAACAGCATCATCAATATCTTTAACAGATTTAGGATTAAACTGCTTAATGATTTCTTCAGCTAAAGCCACAGCTTTTGGATCTCTTTTTATTCTAGCACTCATATTATTTCCGCTCATTTCTTTTATACCGCCTAATATTAACATATGAACAAATAAAAAACCATGCAGTTAAGCCCTAGGAACCTAACTTACACAGTTTATTTTACACTCTCTAATGATATATTTTTTCGCAAACAAAAAAGGGGCAAAACCTATGTCAGGTCTCTAAACAGCCCCTAATAATTTTATCCGACTTGTTTGAAGATTGGAAGTACTGCTCCATCATAACTATCATTGATGTATTTTTTAACAGCTTCACTATTTAAGACATTAATCAATGCTTTAATCTTTGCATCATCCTTATTGTCTTTTCTTGTAGCAATAACATTTGCATAAGTTTGAGCAGCTTCACCTGATGCATCTTCAACTGCAAGAGCATTTCTAACTTTTAATCCTGCTTGTAATGCATAGTTTCCATTAACAACTGCGATACTACCCTTATCACTATTTCTTAATTGTGCTGTAACTAGGTCTGCTTGAACTGCTTGAATGTTATATCCTTTAGCATCTGCAATATCAAGTGTTGTAACACCTTTTTCTACTGTTGATCCTGCTTTAAGAGTAATTAATCCTTCTTGTTGAAGTAAGAATAATGCTCTAGTTTCATTTGAATCATCTGCTGGAATTAAAATTGTTGCGCCACTAGCTAGGCTAGATAATGAAGTAATTTCATTACCATAGATTCCGAATGGTTCATAGTGAACTAGAAATGTTGAAACTAAATCTGTTCCATTAGATGCATTGTAACTATTTAAATATGGTGTGTGTTGGAAATAGTTTGCATCTAGTGTCTTATCGCTTAGTGCTTTATTTGGAAGAATGTAATCATCATAAACAACGATGTTTAATGTATATCCTTGGCTAGCAAGGCTTGCTTTAACTTGTTCTAGAATCTCTGCATGTGGTGTTGAACTTGCGCCAACTGTGATTGTTTTTGCGTCAGCTTTTTCTCCACAACCTACTAAACTTAAAACTGCTGATGCTGATAAAATAACTGATGTTAATAATTTAATTTTTTTCATAATAATTTCTCCTTAATCTTGTGTTTTATTTTTTCTTCGATCTACTTTTCTAACAATGAGTGTTCCAAACTCTTGCATTAATACTACTATTATTACCATTAGAAATACACAAAGCCATGTGACATCTGCATTACTTCTTTGGTGTCCATAGATAATAGCAATTTGGCCTAATCCTGTTCCCCCAATTGTGGAAGCCATTGCCGAATATCCTAGTACTGTAACTGAAGATATAACTGCTCCCATAATAAGAGAAGGTTTTGCTTCTACTAATAAGACTTTCCAAATAATTTGGAAGGTAGTGGCTCCCATAGACTTAGCAGCTTCAATAACTCCATAATCTACTTCACTTATTGAAGATTCTACCATTCTAGCAATGTAAGGTGTTGCTGCAATAACTAGCATTACTATCATTGCTGAATTTCCTAGTGAAGTTCCTACTACAAATTTTGCCACTGGAAGCATTGCAACCATCAGAATAATAAATGGAATGCTTCTAAAGAAGTTAACAATTAGACCTAACACTTTATTTAATACTTTATGAGGCCAAAGTCCCTTCTTATCACTAATATTAAGAATAATTCCCAATGGAAGTCCTAATATATAAGAAATAGCAGCAGAGATAAGTGTCATGTATAATGTCTCAAATATTCCTTTTAATAATAAATTACTTTCTAGTAATTTTAGTAACATTTCTGACATTTTATTCCACCTCCTCTGTATAACTCATATTGTGATCTTTTAGCCACTTAATGATTTTCTTTTCATCTTGCTTTGAACTAGGAAGTTCAATAATCATGTGTCCATATAGATTTCCTTGAACAGATTCAGTATCTGCAAACAAGATGTTAACTTGAATATTTGTATCAAGAATCATCGATGAGATAACCGGCTCTTTACTTGACAGCCCATCGAAGGTAACTCTAATAAGTTTTCCTTTACAACCATCATGTTTTTTGAAATGATCCTTAACAACTAAATCATGAGTAATTTTTGTCTTAGGATTTCTAAACACCTCACTAACAAGGCCAACTTCTGCGATTTGACTCTTGTCAATTACTGCTACTTTTTCACAAACCTCTTCAACTACTTTCATTTCATGAGTAATGATAATGATTGTTGTTTTAAATTTCTTGTTAATCTTTTTTAATAAATTAAGAATAACTAGTGTGTTTTGAGGATCTAGAGCACTTGTTGCTTCATCACATAATAGGTATTTAGGAGATCTTGCAATAGCTCTAGCAATTGCGACCCTTTGTTTTTCTCCTCCGCTTAATTGACTAGGATATGAATCATATCTATTTTTTAGCCCTACTAAATCCAGTAATTCTTTAGCCTTTTTAATGGCATCTTCTTTTTTTACGTGATCTAATTCAAGTGGGAAACAAACATTTTTCAAAATTGTTTTTTGTTCGATTAAATTATAGTTTTGGAAAATCATTCCAATTTTCTTTCTTACTTCCAACAGTTCTTTTTCTTTGAGTTTAGTTAAATCTACATCATCAATAATTATTTGCCCTTTTGTTGGTTTTTCTAACATATTGATTGTTCTAATAAGAGTAGATTTTCCTGCTCCTGATAAACCAATAACACCATAGATTTCACCATCATTTATTGTTAGATTGATATTGTGCAATGCTTCTTTTTTATCATAAAACTTGCACATATTTTTTATTTCAATCACTGATGTCATCCTCCTTTGCTATAAAAAAATCCCTAAGATCATTCTTGATCCTAAGGACGATTTAATTCGTGTTACCACCTTAATTTATTATTACCTCACGATAATAACCTCACAAAGTACTATCATACTTCTTTGCTTTAACGGGCAATCCCGACCTAGTTTAACTATTCAACTAAGTAGCTCCAAGTCCATCTTCATTACATTTGTTTATATCTAATTTCACCAATTTTAGACTCTCTATAATAAACCTATGTAACTACTCTTCTTTTCATAGCTTTTTTCTATGTGCTTTAATTGTATATAATACAATAGTTTTTTTCAAGCGAGTTTTATATGAAAGCCTTTTCAATTTAAATAAAAGTTGTGGTTTAATCCACAACTTTATAGTTTATTTTTTAAGTAAACCTCTTAAAATATCTGTTCCTATTTCAATACTTCTTGAATTATCATTTGATGAATTAGTTGCTGGGAATTTGAGACGCTACTAAGGCTACAATGTTATTTAAAGGCATTGTTTGGACGATAACTCTTCCAGGACCTGTAACAATGGTATGGAAAAGCCCTTCTCCACCAAATAGTACGTTTTTGACTCCTTTTACGCTCTTAATGTCAATATCAACTGTATCGTCGCACATTGCTAGATATCCAGTATCAATAACAAGTCTTTGGCCTGCAGCTAATTCATATTCAACAGCACTACCATCAATTTCAATGAAGGCAACTCCTTCACCTGATAGTTTTTGCATGATGAATCCTTCGCCCCCAAACAAAGCTGTTCCAACTTTCTTTTGGAAATAAACTGATAAATCAACGCCTATTGTTGAAGCAAGAAAAGCTGTTTTTTGACAAACAACACTATGTCCTGCCCTAATTTCAACTACTTTAATATTTCCAGGCATTTTTGAAGCAAAAGCAATAAATCCATTACCGTTTTTAGCAGTGTAGATATTTTGGAAAATCTTTTCACCAGAGAAGATTCTACCAAAAGCCTTTCCTACGCCACCTGCTTTTGTTTCCATTTCTAAATTGTCCGACATCCACGACATGGCTCCGCCTTCTGACTTCATGCTTTCACCATTTTCAAGTTCGCAGATAACTACAGGCAAGTTATCTCCTTGAATCTTATACTTCATCTAATAATCTCCTTATTTATACTTATCTTTAACTGATTGAGGGAAATTTAATCCAATCTTGTTACATGCCGCATCATTTACCACAAGTGTGTAACTATCATCTGCAAGATATCCTACAGGATAAGTTGCTGTATCCTTACCATTTAAGATTTCAGCTGCCATTTGTCCTGTTAAATATCCAAGATTATAATAATCAATACCAATTGAGAAAGTAGCACCAGTTCCGTCTTCTTTTACTTGTCCTGGCTCTCCTCCCGCCACTGGAATATTTGATTCATAAGCAACATTAGCAACAACAACGATATTATCTGCTAATAAGTTATCAGTTGGGATGTAAATTACATCTGCGCCATCACTAATTAGCTTTCTGGCGGACATTGTAATATCAGAAACATTGCTAACTGTTTGAACTAAAGCTTCAACGCCTTTTTTGCTTGCTTCTGCTGTGGCAAGATCTGCTTGAACCTTTGAGTTTGACTCACTAATTGTATATAAAATACCAATCTTATCTAAATTAGGAATTACATCAAGTAACATATCTATTTGAAGTTCTACTGGGTTCATATCACTTGTACCTGTAATATTTCCACCAGGTTTAGAATTACTTGCAACTAATGATGCTGATTCTGCATCAGTAACTGCAGTAAATAGAATCTTTACATCACTATTTTGTTGTTGTGCAGCAGCTTGAAGTGCTGTTGCTGAAGGTGTAGCAATACCTAAAACTAGATCATTATCTCTAACCATTGTTTTAGCCAGTGCTGAGTTAGTGGCTGTATCTCCTTCTGGATTATCGTAGTTAATTTTAATATTTTTACCTTCCTCAAATCCACTAGCTTTTAATCCAGCGACAAAGCCTTCGTTAGCTTTATTCAATGCTTCAACAGAAACGTATTGTAAAACTCCAATATTTTTAACATCCTTTGCTTGTTCTCCACAACCAACCATTATGCTGCCTACTAGAGCAGTTACCATTCCTAATTTAAATATCGATTTCATATAAATCACCCCTAAATCTTCTATATATTTTAATTTAATGTTTTAAAAAAGACAACCATTTAATCAGGTTGTCTAATTTAATTACAATGTTTTCCTTGCTTTGTTTAAGAACATCATAAACATTACGATGTAAACAATTGAAGCAACCACTGTAGCAATTGAGAATACAATAGCTAAAGCGTTGTTTTCTGCAAAAACAGTAGATAAGATTGTTGTAATAAATGTAACAACATTCATAATAATGTAAATTGTTAAAACTTTTTTACCATAAGCTTCTTCGTCTTTATCACTATTCTTGTGAAGTAATTTTGTTGTTGTATTAATAATACATAAAGCTACTAGAATAGAAAATACATCTTCTGCTCCTGTAGCGATAATATTAATAACATTGACTGCTACTCCATCAATAAGACTTAAAATAGCGACAACAACTTCAATAGCAAAAGAAATAATAATATACTTTAAGGCTTTGCCATAACCTTTGTCATCTTTTCCTGCCTCTTTTAAACCCTTTAATTCTAAAACTAGGGCAATAATTGTAACAATGATCCCAATTAAAGGAAATATAATTGTTAAAATTGCTCCAACAATCGCTGCTACTTGAGACTTAAATAATAAGTCGACGCCTTTTCTAGCTTGTGGATAGTTATCCATACTCATAGTAATCACCTCACGCTTATATTAAATCATTTATTTCGATAAATGACAATAACTATATTATTATGCTAAGAACTTGAAAACGCTTTCTTATCTTTTATGCTTGTTTATACTAATATTCCTTAGTATAATACAATCAACTTTATAGTAAGTTAAATGCGTTTGAGTAAAGAGGTATCTTTTCTTGGATAGAAGCGTAGAGAGTTCATGGCTAGGTGAAAATGAACAAACTAACAAGTCTAGTCTCGCTTTACAAGCAATCTAGTGAACATTAAGAAATTATCAGTAGCTAAGATCGGGAGCAACCGTTATATTGCATAATGAGTGGTCATAGAAATATGGCAATTAGAGTGGTACCACAGGTTTTATATTTAAGCCCTGCCTCTTACAAACAAAAAGAGTGCGGGGCTTTTTGTTTCTAAAAAGTATCCCGCGAGGAGGAATTATTATGAAAAACACAAGAAAATTTGTAACATGTATGTCCGCACTTGCTCTAACACTTGGCCTAGTAGGCTGTGGAGAAAATGGTGGATCAACCAAGAAAGATGACACAATCAATGTAGCAATCATTGCTCCAACAACAGGTGGAGTTGCTGAATATGGATTAGCTGTCTCTAACGGTGCTAAAATGGCACTAGACGAAATTAAGGAAATCAATGGTCATAAGATTGTTTATACAATTTATGATACAAAAGGCGAAGATGAAACTGCTATTGCTAACTTTGAAACAGCAGTCGCAGCAGGTGCTGACTTTGTTCTAGGTGGAGTTATTTCATCAGAATCAACAGCTATCGGCCAAAAGAGCCAATCAATGGGCGCTAACAAAGTCACAATTCTAAGTGGCTCTGCAACAGCAGAAGCATTTACAAAAACTGGCGATAACGTTTTCCGTGCTTGCTTTACAGACCCACAACAAGGTGAAAAACTAGCAAAATTTGTTTACGATGACCTAGGAAAGAAAAACGTCGCAGTTTTATACAATGCTGACTCAGATTATTCAAAAGGTTGTGCTGAAGCATTTAGAGACACACTAACTGGTAAAGGTGGAAGTGTTTCATCATTTGAATCATATGCTCAAACAGAAGCTAACTTTACAGTTGTTGTAAGCAAAATTCTAAAAACAAATCCAGATACAATTTATCTACCAGATTATTATGAAAAAGTATCTGCATTAATTAAAGAAATCAGAAAACAAAACTTCAAAGGTTCAATCGTTGGTGCTGATGGATGGGATTCAGTTAACACTTATTTTGATTCATCTAACTATTCATATCTAGAAGATTGCTATTTCTCAAACTCATTCTATGAAAATACACCAGTTAGCCAAGAATTCATTAAAGCATATCAAACTGAATATGGAACAAAACCTATTTCATTCTGTGCTTTAGGTTATGATATTGGTTATATTATGGCTGCTGCATTTGAAGAAGCTTACAAGACAACTTCAAACCCAATTCCAACTCATAAAGAATTAACTGATGCAATGTATAAAATTTCTATCACTGGCGTTACAGGAACTATTTCATTCAATAGCGAAGGTAACCCAACCAACGCAGGTTGTATTTTAACATTCAATACTACAACAGGCGCAACTGAATTCGTTAAGTAGTTTTTAAAGGAGGTCTTACGATGCAAGAGTTCCTTCAAACCCTATTAAATGGGTTGCCATCAGGAGGTATGTACGCTCTTGTAGCCTTGGGATATACTATGGTTTATGGTGTTGCAAAACTATTAAACTTTGCCCATGGTGACTTTGTAATGATCGGTGGCTTCATTGTTTACCTATTAACTGGGTGGTTACTACCACTATGGTTAGCTATCATCATTTCAATATTGGCGACAATATTACTTGCATGCTTAACTGAAAAGTTAGCATACAAGCCATTAAGAAAATCAAAGAGAATCACTATTCTTACAACAGCAATTGGTGTTTCCCTACTTTTAGAAAACTTAATTTCAGTATTAACTGCAGGCAAAGGTAAAACTTTGCCTCAGTTAATGGAATATAAAGCAATTGAATTAGGCGGAGGAATTGTATTATCTAATATCGCATTATTAGAAATTATTATCTCCGCTGTTATCATGGTTGCTTTACTTTTCTTTGTAAACTTCACAAAGTATGGAAAAGCTATGCGTGCAGTTAGTGAAAATCCAGATGCAAGTAAACTAATGGGTATTAGTGTTAATAACATTACATCTATGGCTTTTGCAATTGGTGCTTCCTTCTGTACAATTGTTGCTTTAATGTGGTCTAGTTTCTCCCCTATTACTTACAATATGGGAAGTTCTCTAGGTATTAAAGCCTTCATCGCTGCTGTTATTGGTGGTGTTGGATCAATCCCTGGTGCCATGATTGGTGGTATCTTAATCGGTTTGATTGAAAGTTTAACAAAGACTTATATTTCAACATCATTAGCAGACGCAATTGTTTATTGCGTTTTAATTGTTGTTCTTATCGTTAAGCCAACTGGCTTATTTGGTAAAAACATTGAAGAGAAAGTGTAGGTGAAGAAAATGAGCAAATTAATGAAAAAATTAAAAGACAAAACTTTACCTGTCACTTCTACTAACGTATTAGGACCAAAAAGACACTTATTAATTGATGCAATAGGTGTTGTTGTGTTAGGAATCATTCTATTCGCAGCAGTATTCCCTAATGTTGGATATGGAATTGTACTATCACCAACAATGGTTATTTCTTCCACTGCTATTTGTTTAATATTTATCTATATTATTATGGCTACTTCATTAAACTTAACTAGCGGATGTTTAGGAGAAATCATTCTAGGTCAAGCTGGCTTTATGTCACTTGGTGCTTATGGTGGTGCTTTGTTTACAATGTATGTTATTCCTAATTTCCCTGATATATTAAGAATTATTATAGGAATGCTTATTGGTGGTGTCCTTGCAGCAATATTTGGACTTCTTATTGCCCTACCAACTTTAAGACTTAAAGGAGACTATTTTGCAATTGTTACACTAGCTTTTGGTGAAATTGTTAGAATCGTACTTGCTAATTGCCCTGGTATTATGGATTTAACAAAGGGTGAAATTGGTTTAAGTGGTATTCCTTCACTATCATCAATGGGCATGTGTTTCGTTGTTGCATTTGTTGTTCTATCCTTTGCTTTCCTATTTATGCGATCTCGTTCAGGAAGAGCAATACTAGCAACAAGAGAAGATACAATTGCTGCTGAAGCTGTTGGCGTAAAAACCTTCTATTACAAAATAATGATTTTTACTATTTCTGCTTTCATCGCAGGAGTTGGAGGATGTTTATATGCCCATACACTAGGTATTATCAAACCTTCAACATTCAGCTTCAATATGTCAATTAATATTCTAGTTATTTGTGTATTAGGTGGCCTTGGATCTTTCACAGGCTCAACACTTTCTGCAATCCTAATCACTCTTATCAACAAGGTATTCTTTGTTTCTTTTGAAAAGTATTCAATGATTGCTTATGCAATTGCATTAATCGTTGTTATGCTATTCAGACCTCAAGGCTTACTTGGTAGATATGAATTCTCATTAACTAGATTTGTTGATTTTGTTAAAGCAAAACTAACAAAGAAAAATGTAAAAAAGAAGGTGAAATCAAATGGCTAATGTTTTACTTGAAACTAAACACCTTGGAATCCAATTTGGTGGTCTAAAAGCTGTTGATGATTTCACAGTTAAAATAAATGAAGGTGAAATTGTTGGTTTAATTGGCCCTAATGGTGCTGGTAAAACTACAATCTTTAACCTTTTAACCGGTGTTTATAAACCAACAACTGGTGCAGTCTTATTTGAAGGTCAAAGTCTATTTAACATGAAACCTTCTAAGATTGTTAAACTTGGTATCTCTAGAACTTTCCAAAACATTCGTTTGTTTAAGCAATTAACAGTTTTAGAAAATGTTGTAATTGCTTGCAACTGTAGAATGAAATATTCTTCTTTAGAAGCTGTTTTAAAACTTCCTAGATATTGGAAAGAAGAAAAAGAAGCTCATGAAAAATCAATGAAAATTTTAAAAGATTTAGGATTAGATAAAGAAGCTAATACTCAAGCAACTAATTTGCCTTATGGCAAACAAAGAAAACTTGAAATTGCTAGAGCACTTGCCACTGAGCCTAAACTAATTCTTCTAGATGAACCTGCAGCTGGTATGAACCCTACAGAAACCGAAGAACTTCTAGAAACTGTTAAATTTATCAGAGACAAATATCACGTAACAGTATTACTAATTGAACACGATATGAAGTTTGTTATGGGTATTTGTGAACGTATCGTTGTTCTAAACTTCGGTAAGATTTTAACTGTTGGTAGTCCAAGTGAAGTGTCATCAAACAAAGATGTTATTAATGCTTACTTAGGTAGCGGTGGTAATTCACCAGGTTATAAAGAAAGAAGGTAATGAATAATGGCTTTATTAAAAGTTGAACAACTTAATGTCAAATATGGCGCTATTCATGCTGTCAAAGGAATTAATCTAGAAGTTGAAGAAGGAAAAATCGTTACTATTCTTGGCGCTAATGGTGCTGGTAAAACATCTATCCTTAATGCTATTTCTGGCTTGATTGATGTCGATAGTGGCTCTGTTATCTACAAAGATGATGTAACTTTATTTGATAGTTCTAAATCTACATCCAAGAAAATAATTAAAAAATCTCATGCTATTCCTACGGAAAAGCAAATTAAATTAGGTATCTCCCACTGCCCTGAAGGAAGAAAAATCTTCTCTAACCTAACAGTAGAAGAAAACCTAGAGATGGGAGCATTCAGTTTAAATGATAAAACTAAAATGACTGCAAACATCAAAAAAATGTATGAATTATTCCCTCGACTTGAAGAAAGAAAAAGACAAGTAGCTGGAACATTATCTGGCGGTGAGCAACAAATGCTTGCAATGGCTAGAGCTTTAATGATTGATCCTAAGCTACTTCTACTTGATGAACCTTCAATGGGTTTATCTCCTCTTCTAGTTAGTGAAATTTTCGACATTATTAAACGAATCAAAAAACTTGGAACAACTATCTTGCTTGTCGAGCAAAATGCTATGATGGCACTATCTATTGCAGATTATGGCTATGTTATTGAAACAGGCAATGTCGTTTTAAAAGGTGAGGCAAGTAAATTATTAAATGATCCTGAAGTTAAAAAAGCTTATTTAGGAGCATAATTGTTATTAATTGGCTCTGTCAAATTGTCTGGGGTTTTATGGGGCCATAAAAAACAATAAGATGTCAAATCTAATGGGGTGGCTAGATATACTATAGTCACCTTTTTTTAGCGAGAAAAATCACGATATCCATAACTAATATTTATTAATGGT
>JAZRXY010000012.1:0-95389 GCA_045600465.1 Bacilli bacterium | reverse complement strand
AGATTATGTGATTATTAGTCATGATGATTTTGATCATAAAGGGTGTCTAGATTCATTAGTTGCTAACTTTAAAGTTAAAGAGGTTGTTGAAGGGAATAATTGGGAAAGTATTAATAAAAGCAATAATGAATTAACTAATTTAAATAGAAATAAATACACTAATGATAACGATAATAGTAGCGTTATTTATTTTGAGATGAATGATGTTAGCTATTTGCTTACTGGAGATATTTCTTCTAAGGTAGAAAAAGATCTTATTAAATTAGATATAAATGCTGATGTTTTAAAATTAGCACATCATGGCTCATCTTTTTCATCTAGCGAAGAATTTTTAAAGAAAGTTAATCCAAGTTTAGCACTAATAAGTGTAGGTAAAAACAATATCTATAAACATCCTAGTAAAGATGTTATAGCTAGACTTAATTATTTAAATATAAAGTATTTACGAACTGATAGGGTTGGAAGCATTACTATTGCAAAGAAAATAAATGAAAAATGATATTTAATTATGTTATAATTACTTTGGTGATTAAATGAATTATATAGTAGTAGGTGAACATGAATTTTTTGTTAATAAAGCCGTTGATGAACTTCTTAAAAATGTATTAAAAGAAATCAACGATTTTAACGTGGTTAGCTATGACTATGAAGAAAGTTTAATTTCCCCGATTATTGATGAAGCTATGTCATTAGGCTTAGGCATGGATAAAAAAGCCATTGTTATTAAAAGACCTACGTTTTTACTTGCTAGCAAGGTCGATGATGAAAATATTGATGAATTAGATAAATTGTTAGATAATCAAGATGAAAATATTTCTCTTATTTTTAAACTAATTGCAAAAGATAGCAAAGTAATTGTTAAGTCATCTAAAATAGCAGCTAAAGTATTAGAAACCTCAACAATTGTTGAAGCTAAAAAGGTTAGTGATGAACAATGGCCTAGTTTAATTAAAAGAACATTCGATAATCGCGGAGTTAAAATTAGTGACGAAGCTTTTAAAGAATTCTTAGATAGATGTGGCAAAAATTTAGTAAGAATAAAAAATGAAGTTGAAAAACTATCAAGTTATTCTAAAGAGATAACAAAAGATGATATTGAAACATTAGTGGATAAACCTCTTGAAGATAAAACGTTTGAGATAATTGACGCTTTAATTAAAAAAAGAGCGGATATTGCAATAGAAGGTATTAGAGAACTAAAACAGCAAAATAAAGATTTAATTCCTTTAATTCCTACAATTGCTAAACAAGTTCGTTTTATGTATCAAGTTAAATATTTATTAGGAATTGGTAAAAGAAAAGATGATATCAATCAAATTTTAAATATTACTAATCCATATCGAGTTAATATAGTTGCAAATAAAATAGCTTCTATTAGTGAAGATGATTTGCTAAATCTTTTGGCTTATTTAGAAGGATTAGATGATAACTTAAAATCAGGGATTATTGATCCTAATATTTTAGTTGAATTATTATGCATTGAACCTTTAAGAAAGAAGGATTAAATATGAAAGATACAAGAATTATATTAATGGGAACTCCTATCTTTGCTGCTAATATCTTTGAAAAAGTAATTAAAGCAGGATATAACATTGTTGCGATGATTTCCCAACCAGATAGAGAAGTAGGAAGAAAAAGAATTATCCAATTAACACCATGCCATGAGGTAGCAAATAAATATAACATTCCTCTATTTAATCCTGAACGCATTAAAGAAAATTATGATTTTATCAAAGAATTAAAACCAGATTTGATTGTCACATGTGCTTATGGGCAAATTGTCCCTCAAGGATTACTAGATATTCCTAGACTGGGTTGTATCAATATCCATGGATCTTTGCTTCCTAAACTTAGAGGGGGAGCCCCAATTCATCGTGCTATTATGAATGATGATAAAGAAACTGGTGTCACTTTAATGGAAATGATTGATAAGATGGACGCTGGTAGAATGTATGCTAAAGAAAAAATAGAAATATTAGACAGCGATAATCTCGATTCATTAAGTGCAAAACTTAGTGATTTAGGTGCTAAACTTATTCTAGAAAGCCTAGATAAATACATTGATGGAAAACTAGAAGGTGCTTTTCAAGATGAAAATGATGTCACTTTTGGTTTTAATATCAAAAGAGAAGAAGAAAGAATAAATTGGAATAAAACAAGTAGAGAAATATTCAATCACATTAGAGCTTTGTCTTCTAAACCAGGTGCCTATACTTATTACCAAGGCAAAAGTGTTAAAATTTATGCTAGCAAAATAAGTAATAAATGCTATAATGGTGAGGTCGGGGAAATAGTTGATACTAATAAAGTCTTAACTATCAAAACTAGAGATGGCGCTATTAATGTCTTAGAACTTCAATTAGAAGGTAAAAACAAAGTGGATGCTTTAAGTTTTATTAATGGTCATAAAGATTTATTACATACTAAATTTGAATAAAAAGGAGATAAGCAGTGGATCAATCTAAAATAAGAAATTTTTCAATAATTGCTCATATCGATCATGGTAAATCAACACTTGCGGATCGTATTTTAGAGTTGACCGGAACTGTTGAAAAAAGAGAACTAAAAACCCAAATGCTTGATAGCATGGATCTTGAACGTGAAAGAGGGATTACTATCAAGCTAAATGCTGTTCAAATTAAATATCATGCTCTTGATGGACAAGATTATATTTTTAACTTAATCGATACTCCTGGGCATGTTGACTTTTCATATGAAGTATCTAGAAGTTTAGCAGCATGTGAAGGCGCTATTTTAATTGTCGATGCAACACAAGGTGTTGAAGCTCAAACATTAGCTAATCTATATCTAGCAGTTGATAACGATTTAGCGATAGTACCAGTTATCAATAAGATTGATTTACCTAGTGCAGATCCTAATATGTGTATCAAGGAATTAGACAGAATAGGTCTTCCTTGTGAAAATGCCCCAAGAGTTTCAGCTAAGACTGGGCTAAATGTTAAAGATGTACTAGAAGCAATCGTTAAAGAAGTTCCTGCTCCTAGTGGTGATGAAAATGCACCACTACAAGCACTTATTTTTGATTCGGTCTACGATTCTTATCGAGGAGTAGTAGTTTATGTAAGAGTAAAACAAGGAACACTTAAACTTAAAGATAAGATTAAGTTTATGTCTAATAATGTCGTATATGAGGTTAGTGAATTAGGTGTTCACACTCCAAAGGAAGTTAAAAAGGATTGCTTATACGCAGGTGAGGTAGGTTGGATTGCTGCCACAATTAGAAATGTTAAGGATGTCCATGTAGGTGATACTATTACTAATGCTATTAATCCAGCCAATAAGCCATTAGAAGGTTACCGTAAGATGATGCCAATGGTTTATTGTGGTTTATTTCCAGTAGATAATGACAAATACAACGATTTAAGGGATGCCCTTGAGAAGTTGTCATTAAATGACGCATCACTTGTCTATGAGCCTGAAACCAGCCAAGCATTAGGCTTTGGCTTTAGATGTGGTTTCTTAGGATTATTACATATGGATGTTATTCAAGAAAGACTAGAAAGAGAGTATGATTTAGATTTAATTTGTACAGCACCTAGTGTTGTTTATCATATCTATAAAACTAATGGAGAAATGATTGAACTTGATAACCCATCAAGACTTCCTGATCCAGTGGAAATTGATCGCATTGAAGAGCCTTATGTTAAAGCTTCAATTATGACTCCTCAAGAATATGTAGGGCCATTAATGGAGTTATGCCAAAATAAACGTGGCATCTATAAAGAACTAACTTATGTTGATGATACAAGAATGATTTTAAATTATGAGATACCACTATCTGAAATCATCTTTGATTTCTTTGATAAATTAAAATCTTGCTCAAAAGGTTATGCATCACTAGATTATGAAATCAGTGGTTATCAAAAATCTAATCTAGTTAAACTCGATATTTTACTAAATGGAGATCAAATAGATGCGCTTGCTACAATTGTTCATAAAGACTTTGCATACACTCGTGGTCAAAAACTAGCATCAAGACTTAAAAGGTTAATTCCACGTCAACAATTCGAGGTTCCAGTTCAAGCTGCAATTGGCGGCAAAGTAATTGCAAGAACTAACATCAAAGCTGTTAGAAAAGATGTTCTTGCTAAATGCTATGGTGGAGATATCACCCGTAAAAAGAAACTACTAGAAAAGCAAAAAGAGGGAAAGAAACGTATGAAAGCAATCGGTACTGTTCAAGTTCCTCAAGAAGCATTTATGGCAGTTTTATCAATGGATGATGACGATTAAAAATAGAGTAGTTTAACAAAACTATTCTATTTTTTTGTCCAAAATAGGAAAAGTGTAAAAAATGACCATTCAAAATATAGGAAAAGTGTATAAAGTTATTGCCTAAAATATAGGAAAAGTGTAAAATGAGAATAGAAGGTGACAAAAATGTTACAAAGAAAAGTGGAAAGAATTATTGTTAAACACTTGCTAGAAAAGCCAAACAAGATATTAATTGTTGAAGGGGCAAGACAAGTTGGCAAATCATTTATTATTCGCCATATCGGTAAGGATTTATTAAAAGATAAATTCAAAAATTATATAGAAATTAATTTTGTAGAAGATTCATTGGGCGAGAAAATGTTTGCTAATGTAGGCAATGTAGATGATTTTTACTTTCAATTAAGTATGATAGCAGGAGATAGACTTCAAAAAAAAGATAATACTCTTATCTTTATAGATGAAATCCAAGAATACCCTCAATTTTTAACGCTTTTAAAATTTTTAAAACAAGATGATAGATTTACTTATATTTGTAGTGGTTCACTTTTAGGCATTACACTTTCTAAAACAACTTCTATTCCAATAGGAAGCATAGAAATACTTCGCATGTATCCTCTTGACTTTGAAGAGTTTTTGCTTGCCAATGGCTTTAATGAGTTGGCTATTAATAAAATTAAAGAAAAATATAATAAGCTAGAGAGTTTAGATCAAAACACACATGAAACTTTATTAAAATTGTTTAAAAAATATTTGGTTGTAGGAGGAATGCCAGAAGCTGTAAATTCTTTTGTTTCAACGAAAAATATAACAGAAATTAGAAAAATTCAATCTGAAATAATGGAATTTTATGGAGACGATGCTAGTAAATATGATAAAAAAAATAAATTAAAAATAAAACGTATTTATGATTTGATTCCTTCGGCTTTAGGAAATAAGAAAAAAAGGATTGTTGCTAAGGATATTGAAGATAAAAAAGGCAGCAGATTTTCTAGTTATAATGATGAATTTGATTATTTAATCAGCTCGGGGATAACACTTTCTGTTAAGGCTTTATCAGCACCTATTTTTCCCCTTATTGAAAGTAGCGGAAAGAACTTACTTAAATTATACTTAAATGATGTTGGTTTGTTGACTAATGTATTATATAAAAATAATGTTAATGCTGTTCTTGATGATAAAAACGATATAAATCTAGGAAGTGTATACGAGTCAGTTGTTGCTAGCGAATTAAAAGCTCATGGCTTTAATTTGTTTTACTACGACAATAAAAAGAAAGGTGAAATTGATTTTTTGATTGATAACTATGATGATTTATCGGTTTTACCACTAGAGATAAAATCTGGCAAGAATTATACAATTCACAATGCAATTACAAGATTTATAAATGATGATGATTACAGTGTAAAAAAAGGTTATGTATTCTCTAACAATAGAATTGTAAAAACAAAAGGCAGTATTGTGTATCTACCAATCTATTATGTTTCTTTTTTAAGGAATGATTAGAACAAATTAAACTACTAAAAGACACCAAAAGAGTGTTAATTAGTAGTTTTTTGATAGAAAAATATAGATTTATATCTATATTCCTTGTTATAATAATCTTGAGGTGATATCTATGGCAAAAACTAGCGTAGCACAAAAGTTTACAGATATTGAGTATTTATCTAAGAAAGAAGTAGCAGATCAAATAGGGGCTGGAACAGCTGATGTAATGTGGAGACAAGTAAGTGAATATCGTGAGAAATATAAATTCCCTCTTGATATTAAACGCTTTGATCACATTCCTTTTTGCATGGTTCTTACACCATTTACAATGGGGATTCCAAATAGTAGTGAACGCCTTATGGTCAAGTTTGCTTCTTTATATGAACGCTATAAAAATAAACAAGATATCTCTGAAACAAAAAGCCTAGATAAATTTAACCTAGATGTCATCAGCGAAGATTTATACATGATGGCTGTTACTAAAGAGTTAGGTGTTTCAACTAGAGATATTGAAGTCATGCTTGATAAAAATAGCATGCATTTAAAAGATAGTGAGATTTATGCATATTATGATGCTCATAAGTATCTAGTAGAAAACCCTAGTGTCAATTTTGATAAAAACTTATTTAGAGAGATTTATTCTAGACTTACTAGAACTAGCATTGAGGACAATGGAGTCATCTATCGAACACACAACAATTATCTAAATGCTGCTAATAGTGATTCAATCGAAGAGCTAATGCATGCTTTATTTGAGTTCTATAATTCAGGCTATGAACTATCGCCATTTATTGCGGCAGCTGTAGTTTATGTCTACATAATGTATGTTATGCCATTTAACTCACACAACGAAGAAATGGCTGTCTTATTATATATGAAAGTTTTAGCAGATGCAGGATATGGCCAAGCAAGTTATTACTTATCAATTGGTGAATTTGTTATGCAAAAACAAGCTGACTTTGCTCAACAATTTGATGAAGTTAGAAAGAGTGGAGATATGACTTACGGAATAATCTTCCTATCTAGAATTGCTTATGATGCAATTGACTGGAGATATCAAACACTTGCAAAACTTCAAGAACCAGAACCAAGTTATGGCAATGTAAGAGTTATTGAAAAAATTGTAGAAAAGGTGGTAGAAAAAGAGGTCCCTATCTTTATTGAAAAAGGTGCTTCGCTAAATAAAAAAGAAGAACCTAAAGTTGAAGTTAAACTAACTCCTATTGAACCTAAAAAGCCTATCAATGATAAGAAATCTAAATTTGAATTTGAAACAGACCCTTTCTTAATGTTTGAAGATAAAAGTGAAGAGGAAGTTAAAGAAGAACCAAAAGAAATTGTTTCTTTTACTAAACTAGAAGAAAAACCTCTTGAGGGAGAAGAAAAGATTGAAGAAGTAGGAAAAGAAGTTACCGCTAATTTTGAATTCAATGTAACTCAAGAATCTTATCCAAATGAATTCACTGATGCTAAAAAAGATACAGAAGAGATAAAAGAACCCCTAAAAGAAGAAAAGATCGAAGAGATTAAACCTTTAGTTGATGTTCCAATTATTGAGACTAGACCAAAGATAGCGCCAAAAGCTAATGTTACTCATAGCAAGATAAAAATTAACACAGCAGAACTAGAGGGCTTAGAAGAAACGGAATACGCAAGAAGACTTGTAGAAATGCATCCACTTCTTAAGTATCATCAAGCTTTATTCTTTGCTACTCATAGAGCATTAGGTAGATACTATAGTATTTCTCAATTTAAAGAATTCAATGACTGTGCTTATGAAACGGCAAGAACATCAATGGATTTTTTAACATCAATTGGACTATATCGTAAAGAACAAGTTAAAAATAAGTTTGTCTATACTCCAGAAGAAAATGGGGAAAATTCTTAATGGCTGATGCTGTTTATATTCATGTGCCTTTTTGCAGTTTCATTTGCGCATATTGTGATTTTTGCAAATTAATCTATAACAAAGATTTTGCGGATAAATATCTAGATGCTTTAGAAAAAGAAATGAAAGACCATGAAAAAATAAAAGCAAATAGTGTATATCTAGGAGGAGGGAGCCCTAGTAGTTTAAATCCTTTGCAATTAGAAAGGCTTTTGAAACTAGGAAGTTATTATCTAGATAAAGATTATGAGTATTGTATTGAACTAAATCCGGAAAATATGGATGATACAAAAATTGATTTACTTAAAAAATATGGGATCAATAGAGTAAGTATTGGAGTGCAAACCTTTCATGAAAAATATTTAAAACTAGCAGAAAGAAAGCACACTAAAGAAGATGTTGTTAAACTTATTGATAAACTTATTAATGTTGGAATCGATAACATATCTGTGGATTTGATGTTTGGCTTTAGTAATGAAACTAAATATGAAGTAGAAGACGATATCAACGAATTTATGAAACTAAATATCAAACATGTCTCTTGTTATCCACTTGTTATTGAAAAAAATACCAAGTTTTATATAAATAAAATCAAGGCTGTTGATGATGATTTAATGTATGAATATTATGAAGTCATCAATAAGATATGTAAGAGTAACGGTTTTGAAAGATATGAAATCTCTAACTTTGCTAAAAAAGGTTATGAATCTAAACACAATTTAAAGTATTGGAGAGACAAAGAATATTTGGGATTAGGTTTAGGAGCTAGTGGATATTTAAATGATATTCGCTATGATAACACTAAATCTTTAAATGAATATCTAAGGGGCAACTATGTTATTCATAAAGAATTAATTAAAGGCAATGAAAAAGAGTTTGAATACATCATGCTCAATCTAAGATTAAGCGATGGCCTAGATATTAATGAGTATCGAAAGCTATTTGCTAAAGATTTTAAGAAAACTTACGCAAATGAGATCAAAAAGCTAGCAGATGAAGGATTGCTAGTAATTGATTCAAAACGCTGTTATATCGCTCAAAAAGGGGTTTATCTATCAAATTATGTTATTGGTTGTTTAACAAGCAATTTAACTTATGATAAAATAGTGTTATAATTACAAAAGGGAAGTGAAAAGATGAAAGCTAATTTCCAAGCAAGATTTATTACTTATATATTTGATTGCTTATTATCATTAGGTATGGGATTTTTGCTTGTCTATCTTTTTGGCTTCAAAATGCCTTTTGAACAATTTCTAATTTATTACGTTACTAAACCTGTCTTTTATGGGATGGTATTCTACTTTGTTTATACCGTTGTTTGCTACCTAGCTTTTAAAGGAGTGAGCCTTGGAGGATTAATCTTCAACGATAGAGTTGTTAAGAATTCTGGCAAAAATATGACATTTGGAGTTATTCTAATTAGAGCATTGATGCAAACATTATTTCCAATCGCTGTATTCAATATTCCTTATATGTTAATATATAGAACTCAAATATCAGTATTCGATGCAGCAACTGATACTAAGACGGTAAAAATGCGTTAATAACAATTGATAAGACTCCTAAAATACAAGGAGTTTTTATTTGTTTAAAAATTTTTAGCACTTTTTTGTTGACAGTGCTAAAAGATGTGTTATAATACCATTAGCATTTCAAATGTTAGAGTGCTAAAAGGAGGGATTTATATGGCTTCTTTAAATCGAAAACAACAACTATTAAAACTTATTGTTGAACAATTTATTAAAACGGCAGAACCCGTTGGTTCTAAAACCCTTATTGAAACTTATAAATTACCTTATTCTAGCGCAACGATTAGAAATGAGATGGCAGAACTTGAAAATCAAGGATACCTTGAAAAAACACATACTTCCAGTGGTAGAGTTCCAAGTGCAGCAGGATATAGATATTATGTTGATAACTTGAGAGAAGAAAAAACCATTGAAGAAGAAGCTAAAAAACAAATTCAAGCTTTATTTAATGCGAAAGACATGCAAATAGATACCATCATTAAACATGGCTGTGAGATCATTTCTCAAATGACTCATCTAACTTCAGTTATGTTGGGGCCTGATGCAAATGAAGAAAGATTAAACAAGGTTCAATTGGTACCACTAAGTGAAACAAGTGCATTAGCTGTCTTTATTACAGATTTAGGTCACATTGAGCATAAGATTTTCAATATTCCTGATAATGTTAGTATGAAGGATCTAGAAAAGTGTGTAGAAATTATCAATGAGAGAATTACCGGGACTGTATTAAGCAACATTATTGAAAAAGTTGAAGCAATCAAACCTATTATTGCGCAAAATGTTAAACAACACGAAGCAATATTTAGAGCGTTCTTAGAAGCATTCTTAAGTTTCACTAATGAAAATGTCTCAGTATTTGGTAGGGCAAACATTTTAGAACAACCTGAATTCGCTGATAACTTAGACAAATTAAAAGAACTAGTTAAGTTATTTGAAAGTGATGAAATGTGGAAAGATTTTGCGAGTCAAGAAGATATTAAAGTAATGATTGGCGAAGAAAACGAAGTATCAAATCTAGAAGATATCGGAATGGTAACGGCGAAAATCGATATTGATGGATTGAAGGGTGGTCAAATTGCTTTAGTTGGTCCAAAACGTATGGACTACGATAGAGCAATCAGACTGCTAGAATACTTCAAACAAGCAATTCGCGCTTACTACAAAGAAAGTGAGGATTCATTATGGCAAAAGAAAAAGAAGTAAAACAAGAAGAAGTAAAAGACGAAGAAATAAAACAAAGTAAGAAAAAAGACAAACACGAAACTGTTCCTAAAGCAGAATACGATAAAATGCAAGAACAGTTTACCAAGGCACTATCTACTGCAGCGTATTATGAGAATCAAGGAAAGTATTATCAAAACGAGTACGAAAAATCTCTTAAATATCGTTCTCAAAGCGTAGTAGAATCATTGCTTCCAGTCTTAGATGGATTCCAATTTGCATTTAAAGCAGAACCATCTTGTAAGGAGGCTGCTAACTATCGAGTTGGCTTTGAATATGTATACAAACTATTGCTCGATGCATTAAATAACGAAGGGGTTGAACAAATTATTCCAAAACTTGGTGATAAATTTGATTCAGAACGCGAGCAAGTAGTAGAAACTATAGAGACGAGTGAAAAAGCAAAAGACAATACAATCGCAGAAGTGTTGTTAAATGGCTATTTATTAAAGGATAGACTTATTCGAGCTGCTTCCGTTAAGATCTATCAACTAAAACAAGAAAACAAAGAAACTAAAGAAGCAGAACAAACGAAAGATTTAAAAAATTAATTAAGGAGATGTTTATTTATGGCAAAAGAAACAATTATTGGTATTGACCTTGGTACTACTAATTCTGTAGTATCTTATATTCAACCAGATGGAACTTGGAAAGTTATTCCTAACCCAGAAGGAAAAAATACAACTTCATCAGTTGTTGCATTCAAGAAAGATGGCGAAGAAATCATTGGTGATGCTGCAAAGCGTCAATTAGTTACTAACCCAGATACAGTTGCATCAATTAAACGTAAAATGGGTAGTGCAGAAAAAGTTCATATTTCATGTTTAAATAAGGATTTCACACCACAAGAAATCTCTGCAAAGATTATTCAATATATGAAGAAATATGCAGAACAACATTTGGGAAGACCAGTTGATAAAGCAGTTATCACAGTTCCTGCTTACTTCAATGATGCCCAAAGACAAGCTACAAAAGATGCTGGTACAATTGCCGGCTTAAAAGTTGAAAGAATTATCAACGAGCCAACAGCAGCAGCACTAGCTTATGGTATGGAACAAAAGAAAGACGGAAAGATTCTTGTCTTCGATTTAGGAGGAGGTACATTCGATGTCTCTATCCTAGAAATTGGCGATGGAACATTCGAAGTTATTTCTACAGCAGGCGATAACAAACTTGGTGGAGATGACTGGGATGATGTCGTTAAAGATTGGATTGCTAACGAAGTAAAAATGCAATTCAATGTTGATGTTAGAAACGATAAAATGGCTATGCAACGTCTAAAAGAAGCCGCAGAAAAAGCTAAAATTGAACTTTCAGGATCACTTGAAACAACAATTATGCTTCCATTCTTATCAATCAGCAGCAATGGACCAGTTAACTACGAAGGTAAACTAACAAGAGCTAAATTCCAAGAACTAACTAGACACCTTCTAAATAGATGTGAAGGTCCTGTAACTCGTGCATTAAGTGATGCTAAGTTATCATCGAATGAAATAAGTGAAGTCTTAATGGTTGGTGGTTCAAGCCGTATGCCAGCTGTTAATGAGCTAGTTAAGCAATTACTTCATAAAGAACCTAACCACTCAATTAACCCTGATGAAGCTGTTGCAATTGGAGCAGCAATTCAAGGTGGAGTTATTGCAGGTGATGTTAAAGATGTCTTGTTACTTGATGTCACACCTCTATCACTAGGCATTGAAACACTAGGTGGTGTCTTCACAGTATTAATCAATAGAAACACAACAATTCCTACAACAAAATCACAAGTATTCTCAACTGCAGAAGATAATCAACCAGCTGTTGATATTATGGTCTACCAAGGTGAAAGACCAATGGCAAGAGATAACAAGTTACTAGGAAACTTCAAACTAGATGGAATTAAACCTGCTAGACGTGGAGAACCTCGTATTGAAGTTACATTCAATATCGACGTAAATGGTATTGTTAATGTTTCTGCTAAGGACCTAGACACAAATAGAGCTCAATCAATTACAATTTCAGGATCAAACGGTCTATCAAAAGATGATATTGATAGAATGGTTAAGGAAGCTGAAGCAAATAAAGAACAAGATGAAAAGAGAAAAGAAGAAGTCGAATTAAAAAACAAGGCTGAACAATATATCTTATCAATCGATCGTTCACTTGCAGAAGGCGGAGACAAGATTGATGCAAAACAAAAAGAAGAAGCAGAGAAACTAAAGAACGAAATTAAGACTTTAATGGACAACAATGACATGGAAGGCTTAAAGAATAAACTAAACGAACTTGAAAAAGCTGCTGAAATGATGAGCCAATATGCTCAACAACAAGCACAACAAAACGCTGCTGGAGCAAATTCAAACGGCAGTGATGATCAAGAAGTTGTCGATGCTCAATATAAAGAAAAGAACTAATGAAAATTATAGGGGGACCAGTTCCCCCTAATGCTATGTAATAGAAAGGTGGGGAAAATATGGCTAATAAACGAGATTATTATGATGTGCTGGGAATTAATAAATCAGCATCAGATGATGAAATAAAAAAAGCATATCGTAGTATGGCCAAAAAATATCACCCAGACATAAATAAAGCTCCTGATGCAGAAGCAAAATTCAAAGAAGTCCAGGAAGCTTATGATGTATTATCAGATTCAAAAAAGAAACAATTATATGACCAATATGGCTTTGCTGGCGTAGATCCACAAGCAGCAGGTGCTAATGGCGGTTCAGGTGGCTTTGGTGGCTTCGGTGGCTTTGGCCAAGGTGGATTTGGTGATATTGATTTAGGAGATATCTTCTCTTCATTCTTTGGTGGCGGTCCTTCAAGACAAACTAGACGTAATGGCCCCGCTAAAGGCAATGATAAGTTTTTATCTTTAAAAATTGATTTCATGGATTCAGTTAATGGAAAAGTAATTCCAATAAGCGTTATGGTTGATGAACCATGTGAACATTGCCATGGGAGCGGTGCTGAATCACCAAGTGATATTGTTACCTGCCCTAGATGTGGTGGCAGTGGCGTTGTAAGTGCCACTCAAAACACTCCTTTTGGAGCCATCAGAACACAAACTGTATGTCCTGAATGTCGTGGTGCAGGCAAAAGCATTAGGACTAGATGCCACGAATGTGGTGGCAGTGGCTACAATCGCAAGAGGGTTAATGTCGATGTAAAGATACCTGCAGGTATTGCATCGGGGCAACAAATTAGAATACCTAATAAAGGCGAACGTGGAATTAACGGCGGTCCAAATGGGGATTTATATGTCGAGATAGTTGTTCTATCTCATAATACATTTAAACGTGAAGGACGCGATATTCACATCGACGTGCCAATTTCTTTTGCAAATGCTGCTTTGGGTTGTGATGTAGATATCCCAACAGTATATGGCGATGTAACATTAACTATTCCTGCAGGAGTTCAAGAAGAACAAATTCTTAGAATTAAAGGTAAGGGGTTTAAGGATTTGAGAAGTGATAATTATGGAGATCAATTTGTCCATATTAAAATAAAAACTCCAACTAGACTTTCTAAAGAAGAAAAGGAATTGTACACTAGATTGAAAGAAATTGAAGATGGTAGTAAAAACTCTATCTTCAACAAATTCAAATCTGCATTCAAAAAGTAATAATTAGAAGGTAATAAACCTTCTTTTTATTTGCAACGAAACATATGAATAAATATAAATATCCATCTCGATGTAGACTCGTTACAAGCAAATATATTACAAAAACAAGGCACTAAATAGCCTGATTAAGCTAAATGTTTTCAAAAGATGAATAGTTGCAGGTAAATTAATGTTTATGTCTGTACGAGCCTAAAAAGTGGGGCATTTATATCCATATTATAAATATCCATTGAACAAAACTACTAAAATAGTGCTAACAATCACCAAATAAGTACTAATTAGTAGTTTCAAAGTAAGTTATTGTTAATTATTAGTTATTAAATAGTTGTTTAGTAGTATATATTTGTGAGGAAAATAACCTTCGTCTATGGTATACTACATAGTAGTAAAGAAAGGAATTAATGATATGCAACAATATTTTTCTAATATTTTAAAAGATGAATATTTTGTTTTGTCTAATGAAGATCTTCATCACATAAAAGATGTAATGAGATTTAAAAATAAAGACAATGTTTTGGTTGCATATCAATCAGAACTTTATTTATGCGAATTATTATTTGCTGAAAAATCAATAATGGCAAAGATTATTAAAAAAATGAACAACAAACCTGAACTACCTACAAAGATTACTTTGATTTACGGCATACCTAAAGGTGATAAATTTGAATTTGTTATTCAAAAAGCAACTGAACTAGGAGTTTCTAAAATTGTTCCTTTTGAATGTGAACGAGCAATCGTTAAAATAGACGACAAAAAAGTTGATAAAAAACTAGAAAGATGGAACAAGATTATTAAAGAAGCTGCTGAACAATCACATAGAGTTGAAATACCATCTATTTGCAAGCCTATTCATGCAAATGAATTAAAAGATTATCTAAGCGAATTAAATATTTGTGGCAGTGAAGAAAAATGTGGAGAAGGAAGTAAGAAGTTGTTTGATCTATTGATAAAAACTCCTAAGTCAATATCTGTTATTGTAGGGCCTGAAGGTGGATTCTCTCATCAAGAATTTGAACTGTTTGAAAAACTAGAATATAAGAATGTTTCTTTCGGTAATAGAATATTAAGAAGTGAAACAGCATGTTTATACATTCTTTCGATTTTAGGCTTTGTTTTGGAAAAAGGTGATAACAATGACTAAAGCATATGAATTTATCACTCTTGGCTGCAAAGTTAATTCTTATGAAAGTGAAGGGATGGCTATTGTATTAGATAAAATGGGCTATCATCATAAAGTAAATGATGAAATACCCGATGTAGTAGTTATCAATACCTGCACTGTAACTAGCGTTAGCGATCAAAAGAGTCGTCAAATGATTAGACGTGCTATTAAGAATTATCCTAATGCAGTTATTGGAGTAGTTGGATGCTATTCCCAAATGGAATCTGAACTAGTAAGTAGCATTCCAGGTGTAAGTATAGTACTAGGAACTCAAAACAGAGGGAAAATCGGCTCATATTTAAACGAATATTTGAAAAACAAGCAACAAATCGTTGATGTTTCAAATTCACTTAAAAACCACGATTTTGATGAATTAAGTGTCACTAGCTATCACGATAACACTAGAGCGTTTCTAAAAGTTCAAGATGGTTGTCAAAACTTTTGCTCTTATTGCATCATTCCTTATGCTAGAGGGCCGATGAGATCTAGAAATAAAGATGACATTATTAAAGAAGCTAATGAACTTACTTCTCAAGGATTTAAAGAAATAGTTTTAACAGGAATTCATACAGCAGGTTATGGAATAGATTTAGAAAACTATCATTTCTATGATTTGCTAAATGATTTAATAAACAATGTTAAAGGATTAAAAAGACTTAGAATCTCAAGTATTGAAGCCAGTGAAATTCATGACAATATCATTGAACTTATTAAAAATGGTTCAATTATAGTTAATCATCTACATATTCCTCTTCAAGCGGGTTGTGAAAAAACATTAAAACGTATGAATAGAAAATACACATTAGAAGAATATGAAAATGTTATTAATAAACTTAGAATTGCTAAGCCTGATATTTCTATCACTACAGATGTGATAGTTGGTTTTCCAGGAGAAAGTGATGAAGATTTTAATGATACACTCGAGTTTATTAAAAGGGTTAACTTTTCTCAGTTGCATGTATTCCCATTTTCACCTAGAGAGGGAACACCTGCTTATTCCATGAAAGATCAAGTTGATCCTAGAATAAAAAAAGAAAGAGTGAAAACTCTTATCAGGCAATCAAACATTCAAGCTAAAGAATATGCTAAAAAGTTTGTGGGTAAAACATTACCAATACTATTTGAAACATACAATGAAACTACTAACACTATTCAAGGACATGCACCTAATTATCTAAGAGTAGAGGTTAAGGGAGATAAATCGATGTTAAATACCATAAAAAATGTTAAAATAACTATTAGTGGATTCCCACTAAATATTGGAGAATTATTGGAGGATTAGAATATGCAATATAATCGTTTAATTGATCACACTTTATTAAAACCTGATTGTACTAGTGAAGAGATTGAGCGTCTTTGCAATGAAGCTAAAGAGTATCATTTCTGGTCAGTTTGTGTTAATCCAGGCTTTGTAAAAGATTGCGCCAAAATGCTTGAAGGTAGTGATGTCAAAGTTTGTACCGTTATTGGCTTTCCTTTAGGGGCAACATCAACAGAATCTAAAGGTTTTGAAACAAGACAAGCAGTTAAAGATGGCGCAGATGAACTAGATATGGTAATCAATATTTCTAGACTAAGAGACTGCGATTTCGATTATGTTTTAAAAGATATCGAAGAAGTAGTTAAAAACGCTGATGGTAGACTTGTAAAAGTTATTATTGAAACATGCTTATTAACAGATATGCAAAAAGTAAAGGCTTGCCAATTAGCTATTCAGGCTGGCGCAAACTTTGTTAAAACTTCAACTGGATTTTCTAGTGGAGGCGCAACAGCAGAAGATGTTGCGTTAATGCGTAAAACAGTAGGCCCTAACATTGGAGTTAAGGCTAGCGGTGGAGTTAGAACTCCTCATGATTTAGAAAAGATGGTCAAAGCTGGAGCCAGTAGAATTGGAACTTCAAGTGGCCCAAAATTAGTTGCAAAATAAAAAAATACATATTTTTTATTAAAAAATATTGCAAAAACACCATTAAAAGTTTATTATAATTAATTAGTATATTACTTCAGAAGGAGGGAGAAAATACATGCCAAAGACAATTGTTCGCGAAAACGAATCATTGGATGATGCACTACGCCGTTTTAAGAGACAAGTCTCTAAGGCAGGCACCCTTGCTGAATTGCGTAAAAGAGAGTACCATCTAAAACCAGGCCTTAAGAAGAAACTTAAAGCTGAGATGGCTCGTCGTAACCATTATTAATATAAAGGCCTCATGGCCTTTTTTGTTTGTTTATTTTTATTAATCATAGTAAGATATAAATAGTGAGGATTAATATGGAAAGAAACCAAGATATACAATTAGAAGATTTAAAGATTGAAGAACTAATGAGGTTAGTAGGTAGTAATGACGAGAACATTAAAGTTCTTGGGAAGCATTTTAATGCCACCCTTTCTTTTAGAGATAATAAATGTTCAATACTTGAATGCAAATCACAATTAGCAATTGAAAGGATTAAAGATATCTTAAACTCATTGCTAATTCTATTAAGAAACGATTATGATATAACTCCTAAAACTGTTATGCAAGCAATTGCTTTAGAAGATAAAGGGGAATTGAATTTATTACAAGATTTTAGCAATACTATTATTGGTAAAACAGTTACAGGTAATAAAATTTCACCCAAATCACTAGGACAACTATGGTATGCAAAAGCTTTATTCAATTTTGATATTGTTTTTGGTATCGGTCCGGCAGGAACTGGTAAAACTTATCTAGCTGTTGCTTATGCAGTTGATCAATATAAAAAAGGTAATGTTAAAAAGATTATTTTAACTAGACCTGCAGTAGAAGCAGGTGAGTCACTAGGTTTCTTGCCAGGTGATTTAAAAGAAAAAGCAGATCCATATCTAAGACCTTTATATGACGCTCTTGATGCAATGCTAGGTCATGAAAGTGTTGAAAAAATGATTGAAAAAGGCATTATTGAAATTGCGCCTTTAGCATATATGAGAGGAAGAACGTTAGAGGATGCTTTCATCATTCTAGATGAAGGCCAAAATACCACATCTTCTCAATTAAAAATGTTTTTAACTAGACTTGGCTATTCTTCTAAAATGGTTATTACAGGAGATATTAGTCAAATCGATTTACCTAAAAACGTTTCTAGTGGATTAAGTGAAGCCGAAGAAATCTTGGGTGGAATTAAGAAAATTGCTTTTGTAAAATTTACTAGTGGCGATGTAGCAAGACATCCTTTAGTTCAAGATATTATTGATGCATACGAAAAAATAGGCAAATAAAAGGAACATAAGTTCCTTTTTTATGTTCCTTAAATAAAGCATGTTTATGTGTTTTAGTCATCTCCAAAAGGTGAAAATAGGTTAGTTGAAGTTTCAGCAATGTTTTGTAAATGGTCACCGATACGTTCAATATTACCAGTCATATCAACATAGTAAGATGAAATGATTTTTGAACCTGTTTCAACACTTGTTAAGAAACGTTGGACGTGTCTTTCTCTAGCGTCTTTATCAAGTTTATCAAGTTGTGTTTCAAGTTCAAATACCTTTTGTGCATAGCGTCTGTTTTCACTAGCGAAGACAAACATTGTGTTTTCTGCCATTTTGATAGATAAATTCAACATATCTTCAAGGTCTTTTTTAGCTTCTGCAGACATGTGTTCTTTTGATTCATGATATTTACCAATATATTCAATCAAGTTTTCGCAATGGTCACCAATACGTTCAATATCTTTATAATTTTTTAAGATTTGAGAATATAAACGCATACAATATGAGTTAAGAGAGGTTCGCTCCATTGAGTTAAGAAATGATAATAAAATTCGATCAAATGTGTCTAACTTTTCTTCGATTTGTATAACGATATTTCTTTCGCCCTCATCATATTTCTCTAAGTAATTCTTAACAGAAACTAGAGCAGTAATAGTAAGTTTACCCATATCTATGACTTTCTTTTTAGCAATATCTAAAGCAATAGAAGGAGAGGATTGAATAATGTTTTTAGGAGGTAATGATAAATCAATATCAATTTTTTCCGCGATTTCTTTTTCTTTAGCAGATTCTGGAAGAATAATGTTAACAAACTTAACAAGGAATTTACTACAAGGTAGCAAGATAATTGTTGTAATAACGTTAAATATAATATGCGCAACTGCTACTTGTAGTTTTGGGTTTAAAGCAAGTCCATTTGAAATCAATTGGATAAATGAAACGTAAGGATTTAAGAAAATAATAAATAAAATAGTACCTATAATATTAAAAAATACGTGGATTAAAGCGGTCTTTTTTGCTTCTTTTGATCCACCCATTGAAGCTATTATGGAAGTAAATGTCGTACCAATGTTGCTACCTAGAATTAAAGGGATAGCAATTGATAGTGTAAATCCACTTTCTTCAGCTGCTAGATATAATGATTGAACTATACCAATAAAAGCGGCAGAAGAGTTGATAGCGATTGTTCCTAGTGTTCCAACTAGAAGCCCTAAAAGTGGTGTTTTTCCAAATTCTTTAATGATATTAATAAATTCTGGAAGATTTGCTAGTGGCTTTAATGATGATTCCATCAAAGTCATTCCAAAAAATACAGCGCCTAAACCAAATAAAATGTCACCAATATATTTAACTTTTGGTTTATTAGAGAAAATACCGATAAAAGCACCAATTGCTAAAATAAAAGGCCCTATCACTGATACATTCAAACCAATAATTAAAGAGGTTATTGTTGTACCAATGTTAGCACCCATGATGATTCCGGCAGCCTGAGTAAGACTCATAAGGCCAGATTGTACTAAACCAATTGTTAAAGTAGTGGTTCCTGCAGAGTGTAGGAAAATGGTTACAAAAGCACCAATCAAAGCGGCTTTGATAGGATTTGAAGCAAAACGATCAAGTCCACTTTTTATTTTGTCGCCAGCAGCGTTTTTAAGCCCTGCACCTAAAACGATAATTCCAAATAGGAATATACCTAATCCAGCAACTATATAACCCCACCATGATATTGTAAATAGTTCCATATAAAAATGCCTCGCTATCTATAGTTGTTTATATTATATATAAAAAAAATATGAATGTGTAGAAATAAATGAGTAATTTTGATTTTTAATATTTATGTATAAATAGAGAAAGAAAAGGGTGATAGTTATTATTTTGGTAAAACAAACTAGTTATAATGGATGTGCTTTGGCGTGTTTAGATATGATTTTTCTAGCTAAAGGGATCAATCTAACCAGAGCTAAATTAAACATTTTAACAGGAAATAAGAAAATACTAACATTGAAAGATTTTGTGATTATTTTATCTAAATATGGTATAAAAACAAGTGTTTTCTACTCAAAAAGTCATAATTTAGTAGATGTTAAGCCATATGGTTTGTGTTTGTTTCACCATAAGAACCATTATTTTATTGTTAGGAGTTTAGATGATGGTTTGTTTGAAGTTTTTGATCCTGCTAAAGTTAGAATAAGAATTTTTGATTCAAAGAAACTATCAACCAAATGGGACGGATATTTTTTAACAATAGGGAAAGAGGTAAAATCTCCATTATTAATTCGTCCTTTCTTTGCTAACTATCAATTTAAACTTGTTTTAATTGATATAGTCTTGATAATTGTTTTTATTTTCTATGTAATTTAACATTTTTTTGTTATAATAAGTGTGGTGATAAAACGATGAAATTTGAAATATCTTATCAAAACAATACAAAAACAAGATTAATTGGTTATAAAAAACTTGTTAATGCAATAACTAATGAAACTTTAACTATGTTAAAGAAAAAAGGGGATTATGAGGTATCTATTAGCATTGTTGATGATGCTACAATCCACGAATATAACAAACAATATCGTGGCGTAGATAGACCGACTGATGTTATTAGTTTTGCTTTTAATGATTTTAACGACAACATTATTTACGAAAAAGAAGTCGTTGATGTTTTGGGAGATATTATTATTTCAATCGATACTGCTAAAAGACAAGCAAAAGAGTATGGACATAGTTTAAAAAGAGAACTAGCATTTTTATACACTCATGGTTTGCTTCATCTTTTGGGTTATGATCATGTAAAAAGTAAAAAAGAAGAAAAAATCATGTTTGATTTACAAGATAAAATCCTGGATGGTCTAGGAATTTATAGAAAGGAGCAATAACATGAATGAATTATTAATAGATAAGGCATTAGAAGCTAGAGAATTATCGTATTCTCCATATTCTCACTATAAAGTGGGCGCTGCAGTATTACTAAGAAATGGCACAATATTAAAGGGTGCAAATATTGAAAATGCTGCTTATGGTTCAACAATGTGTGGAGAAAGAAATGCTATTTATCATGCTTATTGTTCCGGCTATCGAAAAGATGATATTTTAGCACTTGCTATTTCTTCATCTAGTGAAGTTGTACCTTCACCATGCGGAGCATGTAGACAAGTTATTATTGAATTATTAAATAGGGATGTCCCTGTATATTTAGTTACTGATTCAAGAAAAATTATTGAAACTAGCGTAGAAGGATTACTTCCTCTAGCTTTTGACCAAGAAGAATTTATTAAGGGTATTGAATAATGTTTAAATCTGGCTTTGTTGCGATAAATGGTAGGCCTAATGTTGGTAAATCAACACTTTTAAATAAGCTTTTAGGTCATAAAATAGTAATTATGTCTCCAAAAGCACAAACAACAAGAAATGCTATTCAAGGAGTTTACAATGAAATAGATTGTCAAATCGTTTTTATAGATACTCCGGGGATTCATAAACCTCACAATAAATTAGGGGAATATATGAATAAAGCAGCTATTGGTGCTACTAGGGAAGTAGAAGCGATTTTGCTATTAAATGATATTAGTGAAGAATTAGGCAGTGGTGATAATTTTGTGATGGATACTTTAAAAAACAGTGAAACACCTGTTATTTTAGTCATCAACAAAATTGATTTAGTAAGTAAAGAAAAACTTCATGAAAGAATTGAAATGTTAAAAGATCAAATGAAGTTTCATGCTATTGTTCCAATTAGCGCTAAAACTGGAGAAAACACTGATGAACTATTAAAAGCAATTAAAGAGTTACTTCCAGAAGGTCCTAAATATTACCCAGAAGGAATGAATAGTGACCACCCAGAAGCATTTATCATTGCTGAATTAATTAGAGAAAAAATTCTTAAGTTAACTAAAGAAGAAATACCTCATTCTGTCGCAGTTACTATTGAAAAAATGCGAATAGATAGCAAGGGTAAATTAAATATCGATGCTACAATTGTGGTAGAAAGAGATTCACAAAAAAAGATAATTATAGGAAAGCAGGGATCAATGATAAAAAACATTGGTATTTTAGCTAGAAAAGATATCGAATCGCTTCTAGGTAATAAAGTGAATCTATCAACATTTGTTAGAGTAGAAAAAGACTGGAGAAATAATTTAACATATTTAAAAGAATTTGGCTATCGTGGAGATAAATAATGGAAAAAATAATCAAAGGTTATGTAATAAAATTAAGCCAATATAAGGAAAGCGATGCGATTGTAACTCTATTAGATTCTTCTAGCGGTAAATTGCTTTCTTTTTTAGCAAGAGGAGTTTTAAAATCAATAAGTAAAAATTCACCAAGCTGTCAGCTATATACTTATGGCGAATATTGCTTGGATTATAAATTAGAAACCTCTAAAAATCACACATTAAAAACAGGGATAATCCTAGATTATATCCCTAATTTATACAGTAAAATCGAGATAAATGTGGTTTTAGGTCTACTTTCTGAAGGTATATTAAAACTAGAAGAATCAATGGAAGATGAGGAAAGATTGCAACTATTTTCCACTGTATTTGATGCTTTAAAAACAAAAGATAATTATTTAACTGATGTCTTAGTAATCCTAAAATATTTCATGTTTTATTGTGGAATTATTATGGAGGCAGATTGTTGCGTTGTTTGCGGTTCTAAGTCAAACATTGTTGATGTTTCGTTTAGTGATGGTGGCTATATTTGCTATAAATGCAATCACAATTATGACCCAAAACGTAGCGATACATATTTAAAGAATTATCGTTATATTATGAAAGCTGATATTACAAATGTTAATGATTTTGTAGTAGATGAAGCTGCAGGATTGAACCTAATAAAAGAGTTTTTTTCCTACTTAGAAGATCAAGCGGGATTAACACTAAAATCTAAAAGTGTTGTGCTCGATATAATAAAATAATACACTCATAGTGGGTTGACAAGTTAGAAATCATTATTTATAATAATGAAGTTTTTTATGGTATTTTTATAATATCAATTTATATAAGGAGTGATCATAGATGGGAAATTATCCTTTCGACAAAATTGTAAACCATGTTAGAACAAGTGGTTTTGTATTTCAAGGCTCAGAAATTTATGGTGGTCTTGCTAACACTTGGGACTTTGGCCCTTTAGGTGTAGAACTTAAAAACAATATTAAGAAGGCTTGGTGGAAGAAGTTTGTTCAAGAAACACCACTAAACGTAGGATTAGATAGTGCTATTTTAATGAATAGTGAAGTTTGGGCTGCTACTGGTCACTTAACATCATTCTCTGATCCTTTAATGGATTGTAAACAATGTCATACTAGACATAGAGCAGATAAGTTAATTGAAGATTTTGCTCATATTTCATGTGAGGGATGGAGCAATGAAGAAATGATGAATTATATCAAAGATAATCACATTCCTTGCCCTGATTGTGGTAAACATGATTTCACTGATATTCGTCAATTCCAATTAATGTTTAAAACATTCCAAGGCGTCGTTGAAGATGCTAAGAATACTGTTTATCTAAGACCTGAAACAGCACAAGGTATTTTTGTTAACTTCAAAAACATTCAAAGAACAACTCGTAAAAAGGTTCCATTTGGAGTAGCACAAATTGGTAAATCATTTAGAAATGAAATTACTCCTGGAAACTTTATCTTCAGAGTAAGAGAGTTTGAACAATTTGAACTTGAATTCTTCTGCAAACCAGGAACAGATCTAGATTGGTATAAATACTGGAAAGATAATTGTATGAATTTCCTATTAAGTCTAGGTATTTGTAAAGATAATCTTCAATTTAGAGACCATGATCCTAAAGAATTAGCATTCTATTCTAAAGGAACTTGTGACATTGAATACAAGTATCCTTGGGGATTTGATGAACTATGGGGTATCGCAGATCGTACTGATTATGATTTAAATGCTCACCAAAATAGATCAAAACAAGCTCTAGATTATCTAGATCCTGAAACTAATGAAAAATACGTTCCTTACGTTATTGAACCATCATTAGGTTGTGAAAGACTATTCCTAGCAGTTTGCTGTGATGCTTATTGTGAAGAAGAGGTAAAACCTGGAGATAGTCGAATTGTGATGAAGTTACATCCTGCACTAGCGCCATATAAAGCATGTATTATGCCACTAAGTAAACAACTAAGTGACAAAGCAAAAGAAGTATATGCTGAACTTTCCAAATATATGATGTGTGAATATGATGAAGCAGGAAGTATTGGGAAACGTTATAGAAGACAAGATGCTATTGGTACACCTTTATGCATCACCTACGATTTTGATAGTGAAAACGACAAATGTGTAACTATCAGAGATAGAGACACAATGGAACAAGTTAGACTTCCAATTGTAGATTTAGTTAAATATTGTTTAGATAAAATTGCATTTTAAGGAGAAAATGAATGGCTAAAGACATTAACTTTGATGAATTAAGACGTCAAATTGATATAGTTAGCGTGATAAGTAGTTACATTACTCTTACTAAAAAAGGTAAGAACTATGTAGGTATTTGTCCGTTTCATGATGACTCAAATCCATCACTATGTGTCTCACCAGAACGTCAAATATTTAAATGTTTTACTTGTGGAACAGGTGGCAATGTTTTCACCTTTATTAGAGACTTTGAACATGTAAGTTTTCTAGAAGCAGTTAAAAAAGCTTGTAATATAGCAGGCATTAAGGCTCCTGATATAAGTGATAAGCAAACAATAATTGATGATAAAAATAAAAACTTATACGACGCTTTAAAAGAGGCTGAAACTTTCTATGCTTACAATTTAAAAACTAGCAGTGGCCTAGTTGCTCTAGATTATCTAAAAAGTAGAAATCTAGATAGTAAGATTATTGAAAAGTTTAAAATAGGATATGCACCAATTGATCCAAAAACTACAACTAAATATCTTCAAGCAAAAGGCTTTAGTTTAGATGATCTTATTTATAGTGGGGTATCTAAAGAAATTAATGGTGAAGTTTATGACTTTATTAAAGGTAGAGTTACTTTTGCTATTTGTGATACTTTTGGCCGAGTAGTTGGTTTTAGTGGTAGAAGATTAAATGAAAGTGAAGAATCAAAATACATTAATACATCAGAAACTGCAGTCTTCAAAAAAGGTAATATTTTATACAACTACTACAATTGTGAAAAAGTATGTCGAAGAATTGGTGTGATTTATATAGTGGAAGGATTTATGGATGCCATTGCCTTATCTAGAGCTGGCGTTGATAATGTCATTGCTACGATGGGAGTTGCTCTAACTAACGAACACGCCAATTTAATTAAGAAACTAAATTGTGAAGTTCATTTACTATTTGATGATGATAGGGCAGGTCAAAAAGCTATATTTGATTCAAGTGATATCTTAGTTAATAACCCAAAACCTATTAGGGTAGTAAAACCATTCAATATTGAAGGGTGCAAAGATAGTGATGAAATAATCAATAAGTTTGGTAAGGATAAATTGCTTGAATTATTAAAACAAACAACAAGTGTTCTAGAATTCAAGATTAATTATCTATATAAACAAATCAATGCTGATAATTATGAAGACCGTAAGGAATTTGTCATTAAATCCGCTAAATTATTAGGAGATTTAAATGATGAAATGGATAAAGACTATTACACAACTATGATTTCTAAAATGTCCGGATTTTCTTCTAGCATGATTGCTAAATATATTCCAATTAAAGCTAGTGTTGAAAATATTGATGAGCCTTACGATTATCATGAGAAATTTGTTTATAATGAACCTAAAAAAGTTCTAACTAGATATGAAAAGATAGAACGACAAATAATTAAGAATTTATTAGATGATCCAATCGCTGCAGCAAAATACGAAAATGAAGATATTGCTCTTCATAGCGAAGCAAATCGTCGATTAGCTAATTATTTGTTAGATTATTACACGATGCATGGAGAAATCGTGGTAGCAGATGTATTAAGTGAACTACCTAATGATTTAAGCGGGGTATTACTTGATATTATCGATGAGAAATACCCACCAATGGAATTAGAAGACTTGTTTAAGATTATTAAAGAAGATCTTCCTAAAGAAATGGATATCCAAAAGGATGAAGAAACACTAGAAACAATTTTAGATCCACACAAACAAGCAGAATTTGCTAAACAGCAATTACTAAAAGAAGGTATCTTCTTTTCTAAAAAGAAGAAAAAGTAGGAGGTAAATGTTATGGTAGGAAAAAAGAAAACTAAATTAAGTGACGGATTAATTAAATCTCTTGAAGATGTAAAAACAAAATTTGCAAAGATTGCAAAAGATACTAAAGAGATTTATGTCGCTGATTTATTAGAGGAAACAGCTCATTTAGACTTAAGTGATGATGACTTTGAAGAATTAACTTCTTATTTTGTTGATAAAGGATATTCTTTAATCAACGAAGACGATGTTGAAAATGAATCTTCACTTGATGAAATGGATTTTAACCCTAATGCAAAAGAACCTGATTTAGATAGTGATGACCTAGATTTTGAATCACCAGAAGAAGATTATGTTGATGTTTCAAGTTTTACATCAGGACAATCAAATTTAAGTAATGAAGTCAAAGTCCAAGACCCAGTCAAAATGTATTTAGCAAACATTGGTCATGTTCCTCTACTTACAAAAGATGAAGAGATTAAAATTGCTGAATTAGTTGCTCAAGGTGATGAAGAAGCTAAAGAAAAACTTGTCAGTGCTAACTTAAGACTTGTTGTCTCAATTGCTAAACACTATATTGGTCGTGGTATGCATTTTCTAGATTTGATTCAAGAAGGAAACCTTGGTTTAATCAAAGCTAGTGAAAAATTTGATCCTAGAAAAGGATTTAAATTTTCCACTTACGCAACATGGTGGATTAGACAAGCTATTACCCGTGCTATCGCTGACCAAGCTAGAACAATAAGAATTCCAGTCCATATGGTTGAAACAATTAACAAGATGACTAGAATTCAACGTCAATTAACTCAAGAAAAGGGTAGAGAGCCAACAGCGGAAGAAGTTGCTGAATGTATGGGCGGAGGAATGAGTGCTGCTAGAGTTAGAGAAATTCAAAGAATTGCCCTAGAACCAGTATCACTTGAAACTCCTATTGGTGAAGAAGATGATTCTCACCTAGGTGATTTCTTGGAAGATAAAGATGCTTTATCTCCACTAGAATATGCAACAAATGTCTTACTAAAAGATGAGTTATATAATGTTATGAAAGACTTAACCGATAGAGAAGAAAGAGTTTTAAAACTTCGTTATGGCCTTGATGATGGACATCCAAGAACTCTAGAAGAAGTTGGTAAGGAATTTGGTGTTACTCGTGAAAGAATAAGACAAATTGAAGCTAAAGCTTTAAAGAAATTAAGACACCCTGCCAGAGCTAAAAGATTAGGTGATTATCGTGATGAAAAAGAAAGTATCAATTTAGATGCTAGACATTTAGACGATAATAATTTTGATGATGAATAGCAAAAGATTAAATTGTATAGCAAGTTTAGTCCCTAATAATGCAATTATTGCAGATGTAGGAACTGATCATGCTTATCTACCTATTGAACTTATTAAAACGAACAAGTGTCAAAAAGCACTTGCTATTGATGTTTTAGAAGGTCCCCTAAACCAAGCCAGAATTGATATTGCTAGCGCTGGACTTGAAGCAAACATTAAATGTATCTTAAGTGATGGCTTAAAAAGTGTTTATGATAGCTTTGATTGTATAGTGATTGCAGGATTAGGTGGCTCAAGCATTAAAAAGATCTTAGAAGAAGGCAAGACTAAACTTAGTGACACTATCATTATCCAAACTAATAATGATGCTTATTTAGTAAGAAAATATCTAACTGATAATGGATATCTTATTGATAATGAAGTAATGATTGAAGAAAATAATTTATTTTATCCAATTGTTAGATTTATTAAAGGCAATAGAAACTATTCTGAAATGGAATTAAAATATGGCCCATTGCTAATAGCATATAAAGATAAAACGCTTTTAAAACAAATTAAACTTGAATTTGCTTACAATGAAACATTGTTGGCTAAAATTCCGCTTAAAGAGACTAAAAAACGCGAAATTATTCAAAATAACATCGCGTTAGCTAATAAACTTATTAAAACTATAGAATAAATTCATAACCAAGTGGTATTAACTGCTTGGTTTTTATATATTCTTCAACCATTGTTACTAAATAGTTTGGAGTAGAAGTTCCGGAAACAATAATGATTTTATCTTGATTACTTATTTTGTTAAGATCTAGTTCTTTAGGATTATTAATAAACATGGTTTCTTTATTCGCTTCTTTAGCAATTTTTACTAGTGATGAAGTATTAGAACTTAATTTAGACCCTACTACTATTACTAGATTCGCTTCATCTAAAGCATGAATCAAAGCATGTTGTCTTAAACTTACTGCATTACAAATTTCCTTGTTAAAGATTGCTTTAGGATAAACTTTTTCTAATTCGCTATATAGATTAGCTACATCATGATGGGAAAGCGTGGTTTGACAATATACTACTGGGGTAGTATCAACTAATTCTAAGTTTTTAATATCATTAACATTACTTATAGAATGTAGTTTATTAGAAATTGCAAGTATTGCTTTTACTTCAGGATGATTTTTATTTCCAATGTAGATGACATCATGATTTTTAACATCGTTTTTGATTAATTCTTGAATATGTTTAATAACATTGCAAGTAGCATCAAAATGGCTAAAACCTAGTGATTTAATGATTTCAATTTCTTTGTTAGAAATTCCATGAGCACTAGTAACAACAATTCCTTTGTTAAGTTCTTCTAAAGTTTTCTTTAAATCTTTCGAAGAATCAAGTGTTTGTACATGCATCTTTTTTAAAGCTTTAGAGACTAATTCATTATGCACTAAATGGCCCCAAATATAAATTGGAGTAGTAGGATTATTGTTTACAAGGTCTTTAATTTTTGCAATAGCGTTTATGACACCATCACAGTAGCCTTGTGGGGTAATTCTTATAATTTCCATATTTTTATTATAACATTTTTTGATAATAGTTACTAATTATTGTATAATAATTAAGTCTAAGGAGGGATATTATGGAAGGTTTTGAAAAGTTTAATCTAAAAAGTGAAGTTTTAACTACTTTAAACAAACTTAGATTTAGCAAACCTACTGAAATACAAAATAAGGTTATTCCTCTTGCATTAAATCATAAAAATGTTATTGGTAAGAGTGAAACGGGTTCAGGTAAGACTCATGCTTTTTTACTCCCAATTTTAAATAATATTGATATTAATTATCATCAAGTTCAAGCAGTAATACTTGCTCCAACTAGAGAACTAGCAATTCAAATTTTCCAAATGGCTCTTCCATTTTGTGATTCATTAGAAGGTTTAAAAATTAAACTTCTTTCTGGTGGATTAGATAGAGCTAAGATGATTGATAGTGTGGAGGAAAGCCCACATATTGTTATTGGAACCCCAGGTAGAGTTGTTGATTTAGCATTCACTAAAGCATTATTTAATATTACTAGCGCTAAAACAATCGTGTTAGATGAAGCCGATATGATTTTAGAAAATGGCTTTTTCGATGAAGTCGGCTTAATTTTATCTAAAGCTAAAAAGGATACACAAATACTTACTTTCTCTGCAACAATGGATAACAAATTGATTCATGAACTAAAAGTTTATATGGATGACCCTAAATTTATTGATTTAAATAAAAATAAAACCAATGGTAAAGTAGCACATATTGCATATCCTACTAGAAATAAAAATAGATTAGATGTTTTATATGAATTAATGAATAACATTAATCCATATTTATGTATCATCTTTGCATCTAGAAAAGAAACTGTTGATGATATCTATAAATTTTTAAGAGAAAAAGGTGAAAATGTTGGTATTATTCACGGAGATTTAGATGCTACAACACGTAGAGTTATGATGAAACGAATTAGAAATAACGATTTTAGATACATTGTAGCAAGTGATATCGCAGCAAGAGGTATTGATATTGAAGGTGTAAGTCACATTATTAATTATGATTTACCTTATGAACAAGAATTCTACTTCCACCGTTCTGGTAGAACAGGTAGAGCAAGTTTTGATGGCGATTGCTATTCATTATATTCAAAAGATGAAATTAAATATCTAGAAAGACTTCATAAATTAGGGGTAAATTTTGAAAACAAAGAATTCCAAAATGGCAAAATAGTTAACTTAAAACCATTATTTAAAACTCATGTTAAATCCAATAAGAAACATCCAGAATATGCTAAAATTCAAAGAATCATCAATGAATCTAAAAAAGGCAAAGTTAAACCTGGATATAAGAAAAAAAGAGATGCTGCAATTGAAAAAGTTAAACAAAAATATCATCGTGAGATGATAAAAAACGATATCAAAAAACAAATTAGAGATCGCGCCATTAAGAAAACTAAAGCAGAAAAAGAAAAAATGGGTGATTACTATGAGTAATTATAATTTAATTATTGGTAGTCACGTTAATGTTTCTGGTAGTGAAATGCTACTAGGCTCCACTAAAGATGCATTAAGTTATGGTGCTAATACTTTCATGTTTTATACAGGAGCCCCTCAAAATACAATTAGAAAACCTATTTCATCTTTTAAGGTCAAAGAAGCCAAAGAATTAATGGAAGCAAATGGTATTGATATTAAGAATGTTGTTATACATGCACCATATATTATTAACTTAGCTAATATTAAAGATCCCAATGATAATTTTCCTGTTAAGTTTTTAAAAGAAGAATTAAAAAGAGTAGCTCAAATTGGCTGTATATACTTAGTACTTCATCCAGGGAGTGCAGTTAAGAAAACTAAAGAAGAAGGTTTACAATCAATTGTTGATAATTTAAATCTAACTCTAGAAGATGATGATAGTAATGTCGTAATTTTACTAGAATCAATGGCAGGAAAAGGAAGTGAACTTGGCTCTACTATGGAAGAGTTAAAATTCATCCTAGACAATGTTAAAAAGAAAGAACGTTTAGGGGTATGTCTAGATTCGTGTCATCTAAGTGATTCTGGTTATGATTTAACAAAAATTGATGAATTTTTAGATAAATTTGATCAAATTGTCGGTTTAGATAAAGTTAAAGTATTCCATATTAATGATAGTAAGAATCCATTAGGTTCTCATAAAGATAGACACGAAAACTTTGGCTTTGGTAATCTAGGTTTTCAAACTTTGATTAATATCATATATCATCCTAAACTTGAAAGTGTTATTAAAATACTTGAAACTCCTTTTGTAGGAGATCTTCCTCCTTACAAGGAAGAAATTCAAATGATTAAGAATAAATCATTCAATGATAAGATGGTAGAAGAATTACTAGTTAGACAAGGGAAGTAAAAGAAAAGGAGATAGCGAATGCTATCTCCATTTTTTGTGTTTTATTAAATTACTTAATAATGATACGTCCTTGTGCTTCAGCATACTTAGATGTAACTTTTCCACCAAGTTCTTCTTCGATGTACATCTTTAGACCTTCGTCTAGAGGAATTGATGTATCGAAGCCATTACCAGCATCATAAGCACGCTTGAATGAATAATATGTATCTCCACCAGCTGCTGTAAAGTTGTTTGTAACAACTGCGTATGTTGCTTTTGAATCAAATGCTTTACCATTGATTGAGTTAATTGTAACACGCTTAATTGATTTTGGAGCATTGTATGTTGATTCTGGATATAATTCACCTGCATCAAATTCAATTGATGTATCAATTGTAAATTCAATGCCTGCGACTTGTGGGAATCCACCAACTGCAGAAGGTGTGCAGTATGTTGAAGCTTCTAATGCTTCTAGTAATTCAGCACCTGTGATGTAGTCAACAGCAATTGTGTTACCGAATGGTAATACTGTGAAGACATCGTTCATTGAGAATGTACCTTCGTTGATATCAGCACGGATACCGCCACCATTTGTGACACCAACTACGTGGTCTGCATCAACTTCGATTGCACCTGCATTTAATACGTTCCAAACCATTGAGTCAGCGATTAAGTCGCCTAGGTTAGTTTCTTGTGAACGAACATATGCTTTTGTACCATTTAAGAATACTTCTGTTGAAGCGAATGGTGCATTATACTTTTCATCAACTTCACTAGTGATTTTTTGAGCTTCTTTTAATGTAGCTGTTTTTGATGTGTCAATGTTTTCTGTAGAAATTAAGCCATTGCTTTCGATTGTTTTTGTTTTGTTATCAACGACAACATAACCAACGTTTGCAAATGCTGTACCTGTACTTTGTAGTCCTTCATATGACATAACTGTATGTGAGTGTCCATCAATGAAGAAGTCGATACCATTAACATGGTTTAAAACGTCAACTGATCTATTACCAACTGATTCTAAATCAACACCTAAATGTCCTAGGCAGAAGACTAAGTCAGCTGATTTGTGTAATAAATCAGCTTCATCTTGAGCTAATTTATATAGTTCTTCTAGTTGAACAAATGATAATCCTTTGATTAAACCAGGGTTAACTTTTGTTTGTGTTTCTGGTGTTTCTAGAGCAAAGAAACCGATTTTTAAATCGCCAACTTTGACGATAACTTCTGAATCAAAGATTGTTTTACCATCTTTAAAGACGTCTGAACATAATGGTAGGAAACTTGCTTTGCTGAAGTTTGAAACTAATTGATCATAACCATAATCGAATTCGTGGTTACCTAATGCGACAATGTCGTAACCAGCTTTGTCCATTAATTCGACTGCATTTAGACCTTTTGATAGGCTAACATAAGTTGAACCTTGTGTGAAGTCACCATCATCAACTAGGATGACTGTTGCTCCATCTGCTTCGTATTGAGCTTTTAATGCTTCCATGAAAGCGAAGCCTTCGACAGCACCGTGTGTGTCGTTAGAATGAAGAATAACTGTTTTTCCAGTATATTCACCTTGTGTTTTGTTAGCTTCTTTAGTAATTGTTTTAATTGCACTGTTTGTTTCGCCACAAGCAACTGTCGATAATGCCATAGCAGCAGTTAAAACAATTGAGCTAACAGATTTAACAAATAATTTTGATTTATTCATTAGAAAAAATCCTCCCTCTCTACTTGTTGTCTTTATTATAACATAAAAATGTTATAAACATAAGAGAAAAAGAAAGCCATGTGCTGAAACACATGATTTTTAGGGACTTTTTACAAATTTTTTATTTCTTTTATTAAGACATCGACTATCTCGTCTTCATTATATTTTGCAATAATTTTACCTTTTTTAAATAAAACAAATTCATTATGGCCACCAGCAATACCTATATCAGCATTACTTGCTTCTCCAGGGCCATTAACAATACAACCCATTATTGCAACACTTATAGGTTTATTTATTTCTTGAAGAATTGGTTTTATTTTATTAACTACTTTAAATAGATCAATTTCACATCTACCACAAGTAGGGCATGAAATAAGTTTTGGGGTATCTTTAATTAAATTAAATGAATTTAGTAATTCTTTAGCAGCATATATTTCTTCGTTAGGAGAGTCGCTAATAGAAATTCTTATAGTGTTACCTAAACCTTCATTTAATAAGATCCCTAGTCCTGCAGATGATCTTACTAAACTAGTTTTTAAATCACCAGCTTCAGTGATTCCCAAATGAAGTGGGTAACGAGAAGTGGTTGCTAGAAATTCATTAGCTTTAATTGTTTCTACAACACTAGAAGATTTAATAGATAAAATTAATTTTTTAAAGCCAAGTTTCTCTGCAACATCAATGTAATAAACCATACTTTGAATCATTGCTAATCTAGGATCTTTAAACTTAGTTAAAAACTCTTTACTAATTGAACCACTATTAACGCCGATTCTAATTGCAATATCGGTTTTTTTAGCCTCTTCAATTACTGCTTTGAAATGTGAGATGTCTCCCAAATTTCCCGGGTTTATTCTAATTTTATCTGCGCCATTTTTAATGGCTAAAATAGCTAATTTATAATCAAAATGAATATCTGCTACTAGAGGGATAGAAATGTGCTTTTTAATTTCACTAATTGCCTTAGCATCGTTTTCATCTAAAATAGACACTCTTATTAGTTTACAGCCCACTTTTTCTAGTTCATTAATTTGCTTAATAACTAGATCAGTTTTACTAGTTTTATGAGTGCACATTGATTGAATAATGATATCGTTAGAACCTCCAATATAGAGATTTCCAACTTTGATTTTTAAAGTTTTTTCCCTAGTAATCACATTATCACCATTTCCATTATAACATAAAGTGTTATAAAGATTGATAAAATACTAGCAATATTTTAACTTTTATGATAATATGTATTCGGAATTATTTATTCGGAGGTGTTTTTATGCGCGATTATATCACATACAAATGCACAGAATGCGGCGAAGAAAACTATATTGGTACAAAAAATAAGAAACTTCATCCAGACCGTGCAGAAATTAAAAAGTACTGTCCAAGATGCCAAAAGAAGACAGTTCATAAGGAAAAGAAATAAACCTGAAAAGGTTTTTTTCGTATAAGGGAGTGGAAAAATGCAAAATATCAAACAATTATGTAATGGTCCTGTTCAAGCTAATACCTATATTGTAGGAGATGCAACTGGTTGCTACATCATTGATCCAGGTTATGATTTTAACTTAATTATTGATTATGCCGAAAGACACTATAACAAGGTAAAAGCAATCCTACTTACTCATGGACATTTTGACCATTGTGGGGCAGTTGATCAAGTGTCAGAATATTTTAAATGCCCTGTTTATATGGACTTAAAAGATATGGTCTTTATTTCTAGACCTAATAAGCAATGCTTATATCCATTATTTGGTTTTGATTTACTACTAAAAAGTGAAATCATTGATATTTCAAAATTCAAAGATGAAAATATTATTATTTTAAATACTCCAGGGCACAGTGAAGGAAGTGTTTCTTTTATCTTTAAAGATAGCAATGCTATTTTTACTGGAGATTGTGTTTTTGCATTTGATATTGGTAGAACTGATCTTCCTGGTGGGAATTATTCTACGATGTTAGAATCGCTTAAATTAGTGGCAACTTTAAGTGATGATTATACCGTTTATCCAGGTCATGAAAATAGCGCTAATTTAGGGCGAATGAAGCATGGTATGAATGGATATTTATCTAGATTATAAAATAACTTTTTTCTTTTTAATAAGAATGCTATAATAACTATATAGAAGAGGTGAATATTATGGCTATGAAATACAAATATCACATGATAAAAAATTTCACAACTAATGGCGACTTAGGTATTGCTACTAAAGCAATAACTGAAATCGTTGAAACAGCTTGTAAAGAAGTAGAAGGCGTAATATTACCTGAAAGCCATTCAGTTTTATGGCAAAAAGATAACGTTGTCTGCAAATTCAATGCAGCAGGAGAACTACTAATTACCATTAACTTATCAATTAAATATGGTTTCAACGTTGAAGATGTCTGTCGAAACTTACAAGAAAAAATTGAAAGTGTTATGATGTTTACAACAGAGATTAAACCATTAAAAACTCACTTCATTGTTGATGGTATTAATAAAGATAAATAAAGTCCTGATTACAGGACTTTTTTAATAAATTATTTTAATTTTTTAGCTTTATTTTCCATGAATTTTTGGAATCTAGTTTCATGGATTTTTATTGTGCTATATCCTTCTTTTTCATTATCTAGATAAGCAGGACGTTCTGGAATAGTTAGATAACGATATTTTTCAGGATCTATAACTGCTTTTTTCAAGGTTTTAATCTCTTTTAAATCAATGATTAAACTTATCGCACAAACTAGTGCTAGTAAAAATCCCATGCCTAAGCCATAGAATAATGAGTCATAGGTTTCAACATCTCCTCTAATAACAAAATAGAGAAGGAAAGCAAATATCAATAAACCAAATAATAAGACTAGGCCGGTAGTAATTAGGCCTTTTTTCTTATGGTCTAACTCAAATTCAAAGAATTCTTTTAATTCAGGAGTAGTAAGATTTTCAATTTTTTTATCATGTTCTTCTTGCTCTTGCTTTTTAATCATGACATTAATGCTTTCACCTGAAAGATCTTCATTCCCTTGTTTTTTTCTTAATAATTCAACAAGTTCTTCCGTAGTTAAATCACTAGCATTTTTTTCTAGAGTTTTACTTTTAACTCCTTTTTCTTTTAAAGAATCTTTAGGGGTTTTAGTTTTCTTTTTATTTATATCTTTATCATAATCAGCAGTTAATTCAGCTATTTTTTTGTTGATAGCTTCTTCACTGTCTAATTTGGTATTAACTTTCTTTTTTATTTTAGCCATGGTTATACTCCTTTTAAGTAACTTTTGTTTTATTATACTACAATTATTATAATAATTGTGCTAAAATTGTAAATGTATTCGTTTGGAGGTTTTTGAAATGGGGAAAATTGAGGCAAAAAAAGACACAATTTCACGTAACCAATTACATGGTAAGATTATGACTTGTATCTACCAATATTTTTTCTATCTAAAAATTGAAGAAAAACCAGACATTAAAGAAATAATGAAAGATGTATTTGATTGTGATTTAGCAAATATCGATCCTTTTGCAAAAAAGACAATAGTTGAAACAATTAAGCATGCAAGTGAAGCAATCGAAAACATTGAACCTCATTTAGTAAAATATAAGTTTGCTAGACTATCTTTAGTTGAACAAGCTATTTTAGTTTTAGGCTATGTTGAAGGAAACTATCTTAACCAACCAAAAGCAATCATAATAAAAGTTGCTGTTAAACTAGCTCAAAACTATGCTGATGCTGAATCTTATAAGTTTATCAATGCAGTATTGGAGAAAGTGCTAGATGGAGAATGCGATTAGTGTTGGTTTAATTAACCGATATATTAAACAATTGCTTGAAAGTGATTATCGCTTTAAGCATATTTTAGTCACGGGTGAAATATCTAATCTTAAAAAACATTTTACGGGTCATTGGTATTTTACGCTAAAAGATGAAGAATCTAGAATTAATGCCGTTATGTTTGCGTCTAATGCTAGTAAAGTAAAAGAAGACATTAAAGACGGGTCTAAAGTTATTGTAACAGCTAGTATTGGTGTCTATGAAAAAGCGGGGACTTATCAACTTTATGTTAGTAAAATCGAACTAGTTGGTAGTGGTTCACTATATCAAGAATATGAAAAATTAAAGAAGAAATTATACGAGGAAGGCTTATTTGATGAATCTCATAAAATAGCAATCCCAAAATATCCAATAAATATTGGCGTTATCACGGCACCAAAAGGGGCAGCAATTAGAGATATTATCACTACAACAACGCGTCGTTGGCCAATTGCTAATTTAGTGCTTATCCCAGCACTAGTCCAAGGAGAAGATGCCAAAGAATCATTGGTTAAAGCTTTGAAAAAGGCTGATGAAATGAACTTTGATGTAATCATCTTTGGTAGAGGGGGCGGAAGTATTGAAGATTTATGGCCATTCAATGAAGAAATTGTTGCTAGACAAATTTATGCTACAAAAACTCCAATTATCAGCGCGGTAGGACATGAAATAGACTTTACAATCTCTGACTTTGTTGCAGATATAAGAGCTGCAACACCTACAGCAGGAGCAGAGCTTGCAACACCAAACATCTTAGAATTGCAAGATCTAGTATTACAAAATAAGAATAGATTATTTAATGCATTACGCAAAGAAATAGAACAATCTAGGATGGTTTTAAATCACTATAAAGAAGCAAGAGTCTTAACTTCTAGTGAATCTTTATATGCAACTAAGGTTTTACAATTAGATGCCTTAAGAAATGCATTACTTAAATCTAAAGAAGAAATGTTTAAAGAATTGACACTAGCATTATCTTCTAAAAAAGAAGCCATTAAGAATGAATTCAAATTAATTAAGCAGAAAAAGGTTAATGAATATAAACTGTTATTAACTAAATTAAATTCAATGAACCCACTTAATGTTTTAAATAGGGGATACGGCATTGTTTTAAAAGATAATGTTGCTATTGAATCAATAAATAAAGTTAATTTAAAAGATGAAATTAAGATTAGATTAAGCGATGGAAGCTTACTAGCTAGTGTTACTAGCAAGGAGGGAAAATAATGGAAAAGGAACTAAATTTTGAACAATCAATCACTCGTCTAGAAGAAATTGTTTCCTCATTAGAAGAAGGAAAAACATCACTAGATGAATCATTGAAACTATTTGAAGAAGGTATTTGCTTAGTAAGAGAATGCGAAACTAAATTAAAAAGTGTCGAAGATAAAGCTGCTAAAATACTTGAAAATGACACTTTAAAAGATTTTGTTGCAGAAGACTAGTTTATTTAAAGGTGGTAGCATGGATTTAACTAAAATTAAAGATCCTAAATTTTTGAAAGCTTTAAGTTATCAAGAACTTGAAGAACTTTCGGCTGAAATTAGAAATGCTATTATCAATACTGTTTCCATTAAAGGAGGACATTTATCATCAAACCTAGGAGTGGTGGAATTAACTGTTGCGCTACATTATGTGTTTGATGCTCCTAAAGATAAAATAATATTTGATGTTGGTCATCAATGTTATACTCATAAGATTTTAACTGGTAGATATAATAAGTTTGCTAAATCACTAAGAGATTATAGGGGTTTGTCAGGATTCCAAAAAAGAAAAGAAAGTGAATATGACTGTTATGAAGCTGGTCATTCATCCACTTCTATTTCTGCTGCTTGCGGATTTTTAAAAGCCCTAGAATTGAATAAAGAAAAAGCAGAAGTAATTTCTGTTATTGGTGATGCTTCGTTAGCAAACGGATTAGCTTTTGAGGGTTTGAATAATTTAGCAAATATTAAAAAGAAGGCAATCATTGTTATCAATGATAATGAAATGGCAATCACTAAAACTAGTGGTAGTTTAACTAATGCCTTAGATAAACTTAAAATAAATAACAATACTAACTTATTTGAAAAATTTGGTTTTGATTACCTAGGTCCAATTGATGGTCATAATTTTAAAGAATTAATTACCACTTTAAAAAAAGCAAAAAGAAATAAGAAAAGTGTTGTAGTCCATGTTGTTACTAAAAAAGGTAAGGGCTACAAGTATGCAGAAAATGATAAAAAAGGAATTTACCATGGCGTAAGTGGTTTTGATGTTAAAAAAGGTACGATAAATGATGATGGCTTAACTTCTTGGAGTGAAGCTGTTTCATCTATTGTTTATGATTACATGAAACGTAATAAAAAAATGGTAAGCATTGCACCTGCTACTAGTGAAGGTAGTAAATTAGACAAAATATTTAAAGACTTTAAAGATAGGGCAATTGATGTTGGTATTTGTGAGGAACATGCTATTACAATGGCAGGTTCATTAGCAATCAATAAAAAGAAACCATATCTATGCATTTATTCTACTTTCTTACAAAGAGGATATGATCAATTAATTCATGATGTTTCTAGAATGAATTTAAATATTGTTGTTGGTGTTGATCGCGCAGGAATAGTAGGAAAAGATGGTAATACTCATCAAGGTAGTTTTGACGTTGCAATGGCTAGCACTATTCCTAATAGTGTTATTGCAATGCCAAAAGACTATAGTGATGCTAAAGCTATTTTTAAACAAGCGTTCAAATTTAGAAATTTGTTCTTTGTTAGATATCCTCGCGAAAATATTGAAATTAGTAATGATAAAATTGATGACATTGAGATTGGCAAATGGGATTTAAAAACAGATAAAAATGCTATCTTTTCTATTATAGTTAGTGGACCTAACTATGAAATAGTTAAAGATTATTTAAAAAAGAATAAAATTCATGCGAATCTAGTTTTTGCAAGATATTATAAACCAATTGATAAGACCGCAATTGATAAATTAGTAAAACTAAACAAACCAATTGTAGTTTATGATATTTATTCTGTTTCTAAGGGCCTTTTTGGACCTATTAGCGAGTATTTAGTAACTAAAGGCACAATTCCTCAAGTTTTAAATTATTCATTACCTGATGCCTATTTTAATCAGGGTAGTATTAAGCAAATATTACAAGAATTAAAACTTGATGTTGATAGTCTAATAAAAACTATTTTAAAGGAGCTTAAAAATGACTAGACTAGATGTCTATTTATATACAAAAGATAGTTCTAAATCTAGAACTTATTATCAAGATCTTATAAAGAATGGCAAAGTTAGTGTTAATAACAAAACTATCACTAAGGCTTCTTTTATGGTTTACGATAAGGATAAAGTTAGCATTGTTAAAGAAAATGAAGAATATGTTTCTCGTGGTGGCTTAAAGCTTAAAGAAGCTATTTATAAATTTAACTTAGATTTTAAAGATAAAGTTGTTTTAGATATTGGAGCTTCTACTGGGGGATTTAGTGATTGTAGTCTAAAACATGGCGCTAAAAAAGTTTATGCAGTTGATGTGGGAACTTCCCAACTAGTAGAGTCATTAAAGAATGATCCTAGAGTAGTTAATAAAGAACAACTAAACTTTAGATATGCTAGCAAAAAAGATTTAGATGAAATGGTGTTTGATATAGTTACTATTGATGTTTCTTTTATTTCTTTAAAACATATTTTTGACAATTTAAAACAATTTATTAAAGAAGATTCTTTAGTTGTTGCACTTATCAAACCTCAATTTGAGGCAGGCCTAGATTATGTAGGGAAGAATGGCAAAGTTAATTCCTACAAAGGTCAAGAAAAAGCGATTAATAATGCAATTAAAGAGGCAAATGAAGTTGGCCTTAATTTAATTAACCTAACAAACTCTCCAATTTCAGGTAAAAAAAGCGGCAACGATGAATATTTAGGTCTTTTTAGTTTAAAACCTACCACTTCTAGTGGTAAAATTAATATAAATGAAATTATAAATAAACGAGGTGATATTTAATGATTCGCCAAATTAGTATTAAAAATTTCGCTATTATCGATGATTTAATCATTGATTTTAATAATGGCTTTAATGTTTTTAGTGGAGAGACTGGGGCAGGTAAATCAATCATTATTGATGCCTTAAGTTTGTTGCTAGGTGCTAGAGCAGATTCTAGTATGGTAAGACACGGAACATCTAAAGCTAAAATTGAAGGTGTTTTTGAATTAAGCGATGAACTTATCAAAAAGTTTGAACTTGAAGATTACGCTGAAGATAATCTAATTATTATCACTAAAGAGCTTGATGCTAGTGGTAAGTCAACATGTAAAGTTAATGGAAGTATTACTACCATTTCAAATATTAAGCATATAACAGAAAACATTCTTGATATTCATTCTCAAAATGATAATCAATATCTATTAAATAAAAATTATCATCTAGATTTACTGGATGCTTTCGCAAATAACAATATTTCTAATGAAAAAAATGAATATGCAAGTGCATATAAGATATATAAAGATGCTAAAACTGAACTTGATGAACTTAAGACTTTATCTTTTAATCAAGATTTATATGATTTAATGAAATTCCAATATGATGAAATTGAAGCTGCTGATTTAAAAGAAAATGAAATTGAAGAATTAGAAATAGAACAAAAACGTATTCAAAACTATGCTAAAATCAGCGATAAAACTAAAGAAATAAATGAAGCATTAAGTGGAGAAAGGGGAGCATTAAGTGCCCTATATATTGCTAAAAGAAGCATAGAAAGTATGGCTAATGATCCATTATTTGCTAAATACATTGATAAAAGCAATGAACTATTTTATCAATTAGAAGATTTTACATCTTCATTTAAAAATGATTTTGGCTCAATTAGTTATGATGAATACAGTATCAATGCAATTCAAGAAAGGATATTTGTTGTTAACAAATTAAAACGTAAATATGGTGATAGCACAACTGCTATTTTAACTAAGAAAAATGAACTAGCGGAATCATTAAGTAAAATGGAGAATAAAGCTAATAGAATTGAAGAACTAGAAGCTAAAATGGATTCTTTAAGAAACGATTGCTTAACTAAAGGTAAAATCCTTGATGTTAAACGTGAAGAGGCTTCTAAAAAGTTAATGCAAGAAATAGAAAAACAATTAAAAGATCTATATTTAAGCGATGCTAAATTTGGCTTAATTATTAATCCTTTAAACGAACCTAATGAAAAGGGTATATCTGAATATGAGTTTAGTGCATCATTAAACCCAGGCACCCCATTAAAACCACTAATTAAAATTGCAAGTGGTGGAGAAATGTCTAGATTAATGCTAGGGTTAAAGATAGTGTTCAATAGACTATATGGGGTATCTTCATCGATCTTTGATGAAATAGATACAGGAGTTAGTGGTAAAGTTGCTAGAGCAGTTGGTTTAAAAATGTATGAACTAGCAAAAGATATGCAAGTAATTACTATCACACATTCTCCTCAAATAGCATCTATTGGAAATTATCACTACTTTGTCTCAAAAAACGTTAAAAATAATGAGACATTTAGTGAGGTTAAACTTTTAAATGAAGAAGAAAGAATATTTGAAATAGCTAAGATGGTTAGTGATAGCGCTTCACCAAGCAAAGCGGCTAAAGCTAACGCAAAAGAATTAATGTATAAGTAAGGAAAGGTGAGCAAAATGGCTGTTCGTACAATAATCCATGTTGATATGAATGCTTATTTTGCTAGTGTTGCAAAACTACTTTATCCTGAATACAAAAATATGCCTTTAGCAGTCGGAGGTAAATCATCTAAATCAATTATCTCTACTGCATCATATGAAGCTAGAGCATATGGGGTAAACTCAGCAATGCCTGTTTATATGGCAAAAAGATTATGCCCAAATCTAGTGATTGTTAATCCTGATTTTAAACAATATGAGAAATATACTAATTGGTTTGTTTCTATTATCAAAAAGTATGTTGATAAATTAGAACTTGCTAGTATTGATGAATGTTATGCCGATATAAGTGAACATTTAAAAAAAACTAATTTAAAACCATTACAATACATTAAAGCAATTCAAGATGACATTTATAAAACAACAGGACTATCTTGTTCAATTGGGGTAGGGCCTAATAAGTTTTTAGCAAAAATGGGCAGTGATTATAAAAAGCCAATGGGAATTACTGTTATTAGAAAAAGAGATATCGAAAAGATTTTATGGCCATTACCTATCGAAGATATGTATGGTTGCGGAAAGAAAACTTATACAATGCTTAAAAATGAGTATGGGATAAATACTATTGGTGATTTTGCTAACTACTACAGTGATGAATTAAAAAAACGCATGGGTAAAATGTATGATGTTTTACATATGTGGGCAAATGGTCAGGGTAGTGATGAAGTTAGTGAAATAGAAGAAGATGCTAAATCAATTGGCACTTCTAGGACTTTACACAACGATACCAACTCATACGAAGAATTGCTCATTGAACTAGAAAAACTCGCTAAAGAAGTTGAAAAAAGGGCAAAAAAGGTAGATTTATATGGTAGTGGTGTGTCACTTTCTATTAGATATAGTGATTTTAGCCAAATTAGCAGAGCCAAAACCACCAAAGAACCTTTTAATGATTCAAAGACTATTTTAAAACTTGCTTTACAACTTTTCGATGCAAATTACGATGTCACAAGAAATGTTAGGCTTTTAGGAGTAACCCTTATTAATGTGGCAAATATTAATACGTTTGTAAGGCAATTATCAATTTTTGATAAAGAAGATCAAGATATCAAAAGTAATGATAAGATTAACGCTATTATTAATTCTATTAATAAAAAACTAGGTGAAGAAAAACTAATTATTGCTTCAAAAATTAAAGGAGGTAAAAAATGACAATTGATTATATTAATTTATATCATGAATATTTAATTGTTATTCGTAACCTTGCTTTAAAGTCTGTAACTTCTTATTTAACAGAAATTAAAGAATTTGCTGCTTATTGTAAAAAATACAATATAGGATTAGAAGAAGTAACTTCTGAATTTATTCGAGACTATATTAAGTATCTAGTTAATGAAAAGAAGGTAGCAAGAAACACGCTTACTCATACAATCACTGTTATTAAATCATTCTATTCGTTTATGAATTCAAATAAATATATGGAAATAGATCCTTCACTTTTAATTGATCTTCCACTTAAAGCTAAAACAATTCCTACTTATTTAACAGAAGATGAATTTGAAGAAATCTTAAAACAAGTAAAAGCAGATGTTGCTAAACCCCTAGATTTTAGGAATCATTTGATGTTAGAAATGCTTTACGATAGTGGCTTTAGAATCTCTGAATTATTAAATCTTACTATTAATTCAATTAATTTAGAAAATCGAACAATTTTATGTAAAGGTAAGGGAAGTAAAGAAAGAATTGTTTTAATTGGTGATTATGAATATGATTTGTTGAAAATATATTTAAATCAAATTCGACCAATTCTATTAGGCAAAACTAATACATCTTATTTGTTTGTTTCGCGAAATGGTCATATAATGAAAAGAGAATATATTTTTAAAAAGATTAAAGAATATGCTAGCAAAGCTAACATTAATAAAAAGATATCTCCACATACATTTAGACATTCGTTTGCGACAAGTATGCTAGAGAATCAAGCAGATTTAAGAACAATTCAAACATTGCTTGGACATGGCGATATTTCTACAACCCAAATATATACCCATGTTTCAAAGAAACATTTAAAGAAAACATACGAAGAATTTCATCCATTTGGAAAGGGAAGTGATGACAATGAGTGATTATCGTTTTAAAAGAATTTTTGTAATTGTAATGGATTCAGTTGGCTGTGGGCATGCTAAAGACGCTGCTAATTTTAATGATGAAGGTGCTAACACCTTATTACATATTGATGAAGCAACTAAAGGACTCCATCTACCAACATTAGAGAAATTAGGATTAGGAAATTTTGAAAATTATAAGTTTGTAAAACCACTAAATCCCGACCATGCTTATATTGCTAGACTTAACGAAAAAAGCACGGGAAAAGATACTATTACTGGCCATTGGGAAATGATGGGCTTACATGTAAAAGATCCATTCTTAACATTCACTGACACAGGCTTTCCAAAAGAATTATTGGATGAATTAAGCAAGCAAACAGGCCATGGAATTATCGGGAATTGCGCAGCAAGTGGCACTGAAATCATTAAAGATTTAGGAGAAAGACAATTAAAAACTAAAGAATTAATTGTTTATACATCAAGCGATTCTGTTTTACAAATTGCCGCTCATGAAGATGTAATTCCAATTTCAGAACTATATAGTATCTGTGAAATAGCAAGAAAGATTTGCATGAAAGATGAATGGAAAGTTGCTAGAATTATTGCTCGTCCATATATTGGTACAGCTTTCGATAATTTTAAACGAACTCCAAGAAGACATGACTATGCAATTCCACCAATTGCGAAAACTTATCTTGATTACATGAAGGAAAATAATTTTGCTTCAATTGCTGTTGGTAAAATTAATGATATCTTCAATGGCTCAGGAACAAGTGAATTTGTTAAAACTGAAAATAATGCTGATGGCATGAAAAAGACAATGGAATATGTTAATAGTGACTTCACTGGACTATGTTTCGTTAATCTAGTAGATTTTGATATGGAATACGGACATAGAAGAGATCCAGAAGGCTATTGTAAGTGTTTAGAAGAATTCGATGCAGATTTGAAAGTTATGCTAGATAAATTAAGCGATGATGATTTATTAATATTAACAGCTGACCATGGAAACGATCCAACTTGGAGTGGAAGCGACCATACAAGAGAACAAGTACCATTCATTGCATATTCTAAATCGTTTAAAGGTAATGGTAAGTTAGCTGAACAAGATACATTTGGCGTTATTGGTGCAACTGTCATCGATAATTTCAAAATCAAACCAAATACTGATATTTTAGGTAAATCACTATTAGACTTCTTAAAATAATACCTTTTAGTTAACATAACACTAATTATACGAAGTAATATGTATCAAAAAATAAAAATCCCCCAATTCTACTAAAGTAGGATGCTAGGGGTTTTTGTTATCTTTTTTACCACTAATTGTAAATCTGATTACAAGTCCGATTGCAATCGCAATCGCAATCACAATAAATGGTGACAAAGGATCTTTCATAAATTCAATTAATGAAAGCATTGTTATTTACTTCCTTTAATAAATTTAGAAAATATAGCAACAATCTTTTCTAAGTATTCCTTATCTACACTATCAAATCTAGCTAGGCTTGGTGAATCAATATCTAAAACACCATAGAATTCATTATTAAGAATAATTGGCACTACTATTTCCGAATTACTACATGAGTCGCAACAAATATGATTTGGTTCATCATGAACGTTTTTAATTACTTGAGTTTTGTTTTCTCTCCATGCTGTTCCACACATTCCTTTGCCATATTCAATAATTAGATGAGCACTTTTACCTTGAAATGGACCTAAATATAAATTGTTACCATTTACAAGATAAAAACCAACCCAATTAATATCTTCCATACCTTCATTTAAAAGAGCTGAAATATTGGCTAAATTACCTATTTTAGTGCATTTTTCATCTATAACAGACGGTAACAATTCGATTATTTTTTCATAACGTTCTTTTTTATCCATATTAATCACCAAAAATTTCCTTTTCATTTAAAAAATATTGATCAGCCCATAACTCATCTAGACGATATTTAGCGCGCTCTGGAGAATAGAAAATATGGACAACAATATTATCAGCATCAAGTAAAACCCAGGTACGTTCTTTCCTACCTTCGATATGGTTTATAGAATAGTTATTCTTTTCTAATTCATCTTCTATATGATTTGCAATAGCATAAGTTTGAGTGGTGTTGTTGGCATCACAAATAACATAATAATCACATAATGGATTAACGTTTCTAACATCTATTACTTGAATATCATTGCCTTTTAAATCATCAATTGTTTTAACAATTAATGCTAATTTTGACATACTTTCCTTTTTATTTTTCATCTAATTCTCCTTTTTTATATACTTTTTATAAGTATCAATTGTTAAATGATGGATATTATCTAATGACTTATTAACGTCTAATAAGTATTCAACATTGTGAGCTAATGTTAACTTAAATCCTTTATTAATATTCTCTAAACAAGTATTAATAATGTCTTTTGAATCATAATCTCGACCTGGTTCTATTTTATCAGCAACAAAGATAATCTTATCTAGTTTTGACATCTTAGTAGAACCTGTGGTGTGGAATTTAATAGCTTGTAATATTTCTTTATCTTTAATGTCAAAGATATCTCTTGCAACTATTACACCTAAGAATTGGTGATAAAGTTTAGTAGGTACATCGATGTATTCATTAAAGAATGTTTTCATTAATTCTTTGGCGTCTTCTAAAGGGATTTCTTTTGCGCAATCATGTAGGATACCTGCAATGTAAGCTTTCTTAGGATCATAACCATTGTTTCTAGCTATTTTTTTAGCAAGGGTTGCTACTCTTTTTGAGTGATCAAAGCGCTCCTTGCTTAAATCGGCGATCAACTTTCCTTCTAAATATAAACCATTTTCTGCAATATATTTAATAACACCTTTAGGCATATCATCACTAGCAAATAATCTAATTTGGCTAGAAGAAACTTCTGGGCCTTTAATATCAAGTAATTGGACGTTATACTTCTCTAAGACCTTTTTATCATATTGGTAACCAGGTCTACTAACAGCAACTAGATGAATCATTTTTGATAACTCATCAATTTGTTTCCATTTATCTAGTATTTCAAGATGATCACTACCTATTAATAGATAATATTCGTTATCAGGATAATCTTTAGTTAAACCTTTAAAGGTATCAATTGAATAAGATTTCTCTCCTTTTTTAGTATGTTTAAGTTCATAGTCGCATACTTTAAAGTTGTTTAAGCCTTTTAAGGCTATTTTTAGCATGTTTACGCGATCTTTTTCGCTGGCTTGTACATTCTTCCATCTGGCATTTTTTAAAGGCATAAACCACACTTCATCTAAGTTTAATTTCTCTTGGGCTTTAGCAGCAATAAGTAGATGCCCATTATGTATTGGATCAAATGATCCACCAAGTATTAAAATCTTTTTCATTATTTTACTAACTCAATATGTGGAGCTTTCTTATTTCTTTTATATAAGACAATAGTTTTACCAACTATTTGAACAAGTTCAGAACCAGTGCTGCTAACTAGCTTGCTTGCCACGTCTTTAGTATCACTTGGACAAGTTTTAAGAAGATTTATCTTTATTAATTCATGCGCTTTTAAAGCATTGGAAACAGTGTGAATTAGTGAGGCACTAACTCCTAACTTTCCTACTTGAAAAATGCTAGGCATTATCATAGCCATACTTCTTAATTGGGCTTTTTGTTTACCTGTTAACATTGCTAACACCTCCAAAATAGGAATCGTTTAAAGATATTTTTACTTTTTTTGGTGCATAGACATTAATCACTGCACCACTACATTTGACATCAATCATTGCTAATCCAGAAATTGAAATTGTTTGTTTGTTCTCTTTTTTTATTTCAAAACTAGTTTTTGCTAAATCAGTGAATGATTTTAAATCTTTAGCTTTAGGAATAAAACTTTTATCAAGCATAAATTTATCAAATTTATCATTACTCTTTTCATCTAATTTACTACGATGAATATAAACTTGTGCATTAGCGTAGACAATAACGGGAGTTTTTTTGTTACAATTAACAAAATCCACTCTAGCTAGACTACCTAAAATTAATGATTGATTAGGGTTTAATTGAAATACAAGTGGTTTAATTTCTTTTTTAGGTAATAAGTATTTCAAGTTCTTATTATCAATATGGTGAGTAATATTCGAATGGTTGAATAAACCAGGTGTATCATAAATTATTTTTCCATTAATATAAGGAATCTTAATAAATTTAAGCGTTGTACCAGGATAAAGTGAGGTTGTTACATAATCTTTTGAATCATTGGAATAGTTATGTAAAAGCTTATTAATAATTGATGACTTCCCCACATTTGCATTACCTACAAAATAAATGTTGTTATAGTTAGGTGTATAAGTAATTAAATCTTGTAAGGCATCAAAGTTATAGTTTTTAGCGGCACTAACTAGCAATATTTTATCGTAATATATTCCGTTATCTTTAAAAACTCTTTCTAGATAATTCATTAACTTAGAAGATTTTAATGATTTAGGTAATACATCGACTTTGTTAACGATAATATAAATCTTTGAATTGTCTTTATATTTATTTAAATCCTTAATTAAAGAACCATGTAAATTAAAGATATCAACAACATATAAAATGATGTTTTTATCTGTCTTAATATCAAGTGATTTTAGAAATTCTTGTTCATCAATTTTAATCGAAGTGTTTTCGTTATAATGTTTAAGTTTAAAACATCTTTGACATAAAACATCTTCTTCACTTTCTATCTCTAGATTGGAAGGGACATAACCTGGCATACTAGGATCTAAACTTTGTAAAATTGATCCACAACCAACACAAACTTTTGGTTTCATTATTTCCCCTCCCTAGAAATATAACTATACTTATTTCTTTTTAGATTATAATTTCTAATAATGCTATCGATAAAACGATTAAATCTAGTTATTAATAGATCTTTTTTAGCGACAGGTTCTACTAACACAGATTTAATGTTTAAAACATTAGCAAGCCAAATATCAGTTAATAATTGATCACCAATAAAGACTGCTTTATTAGTATCAATCTTATTTTCTTTAATAAAATTAACGATATTAGCTTTAAACGGTTTTTTTGCATCATGTAAACAAATAAGTTTTAAGTCTTTATTGAATAAATCTACCCTACTTTGATTGTTATTAGAAATTAAATACAACTTAATTTTTTGTTTGTTTAATTTATTGATAAAATCAAGAGTTTCTTTTAAAGGAGTTTTTTGATTAAATGCTACTAAAGTATTATCTAAATCACACAAAATAGTATCGATCTTATTTGCCTTTAAAATATCGATTTCAATACTATTTATGTCTTTAGCATACCAAGTAGGTTTAAACACTCTTATTCACCTCTATAAATCATCAATTAAATCAAAGATTGTAGGTTGTTTTTCAACCTCTTTAGTTTCTTCTATCTTTTCTTCTTTTTTAACTTCTTCTTCGCTAATACTATAAATTGGGGTTTTGTTATTAATATTAACTATTAACATATCAGAAGTTGTGATATATTTTTCTCCTCTTTGAGTTGCAATAGTGTTCTTTAAACTACTACCAATAGGAGTAGCTTTAGTTGAATCAAAAGTAATCTCTCTTACACCATTCAATGAAGATAAGACATAATATTTCTTTTCAGGATCAAATAATGATAATGAAACAATATATTGAGGTTCACTCTTGTAGAACTTATATAATTCAGTAGGTTTAGCTAAACGAGAAGTTAGTGTTAAACTGCTTGGGTTAAAGATTTTGCAAGCACCTTTATCACTTAAGGCAGCAACATTAAAGTGGTTGCCTTTATTAATTGCAATCATTGCTTGAACTGTCTCATCTTTTTCTAGATTCATGGCTTTAACACCAGTTGCACGATAGCCAATGACACTTACTTCTTTTTCATGGTACTTAATGATGTGACCATGATTTGTTACTAAGACAAAGTTAGCATCACCAGTTGAATAGTCTGCTCCAATTAAAGCATCATCGTTATCAATTGGCATACATGAGACTGGTTTAGAATATCTATTCAAGATAAAGTCTTTAATCTCACAACGTTTGATTCTACCTTGTTTACTGCATAAATCAACATAGACTCCATCTTTAAATTCACTAACTAATAATGCTGAAATAATCTTTTCCTCACCATTTAAGGAAACAATTGATGAGATATGTTTACCTTCATCTTTCCATTTGTTTTCTGTTAAATCAAAGACTGGGATATATAGGAACTTACCACTATTAGTAAAGGCTAAAATAACATCAGTAGTTGAAGCCTTGCTAATAGATAAAATGATGTCCCCTTCTTTACATGCAGGAATAACATTCTCATTAGCTAAATATGATTTAGTTGATGAACGTTTAAAGTATCCATCACGAGTAATTGAAATATAGGTATCTTCTTTGATGATTGGAGCTTTTTCAAGGTTAACTTCTAAGACATCATCAACGATTTGTGATTTGCGTGGAATTACGTAATTCTTGTTGATTTCTTTTAATTCTCCAATTAAAACTTTCTTCAATTCATTAGGATCAGATAGGATTAATTCTAATTCTTTGATGAATTCAATTAATTCTTTTCTTTCATTTTCTAATGTAAGAATTTCAGTTGATGATAATCTATATAGATGAAGCATAACAATAGCTTCTGCTTGTTTTTCGCTAAAATTAAAGCGTTTGATTAGGTTTTCTTTAGAGCTTGCCTTATCGTGGCTATTTTGAATGATTTTAACAACTTCTTCAATATTGTTTTTAGCAGTAATTAAACCATCTAGAATATGAACTCTAGCCTTAGATTTTTCTAGATCAAATTTAGAACGACGTGTGATAACATCAACTTGGTGTGCAATATAGTAATCTAGTATACTTAGTAAACCTAATTGAAGAGGTTTACGATTACAAATAGTAACCATGTTATAAGAATATCTAACTGATAGTTGAGTTTTCTTTAATAAGTAATTGACGATATAATCATGGTTTGCCTCGTTTTTCATATCAACGACAATTCTTAAACCGTGTCTATCCGATTCATCTCTTACTTCGATAATGCCATCAACTTCTTTATTCACTCTAATCTTATCAATTTCTGCTACCATTTCAGATTTGATAACTTCAAATGGAATTTCAGTAATGACTAATGATGTTGTGCCTTTATATTTAGTTATTTCATATTTAGAAACGATTTGAATGCTTCCAGAACCATTATTAAAGGCATCGATAATACCTTGCTTTCCTCTAATAGTTGCTCCAGTTGGGAAATCAGGTCCTTTAATAATTTCCATCATATCTTCTAATGAACATTTAGGATGTTTAATACGATAAATTGTACCTTCTAAGATCTCATTAAAGTTATGAGGTGGAATATTTGTAGCATAACCTGCTGCAATACCTTTTGCCCCATTAATTAAGATATTTGGGAATTTTGCGGGCAAAACTGTAGGTTCTTCTTCAGTATCATCAAAGTTTAGTGCCATTTCGACAGTTTCTTTGTTGATATCTTTTAATAGTTCTTCACTAATTTTTGCAAGTCTAGCTTCAGTGTAACGCATTGCTGCTGCAGGGTCATCATCTAAGCTACCATTATTTCCTTGCATATCAATAAGTGGAACAGATTGTTTCCACCATTGAGACATTCTAACCATTGCATCATAAACGCTAGTATCACCATGTGGATGGTAATTACCAATAACGTTACCAACAGTTTTAGCAGATTTACGATAAGCATTGTTTACGGTGTTTCCACTAGTATACATTGCATAAAGAATTCTTCTTTGAACAGGCTTTAAACCATCTCTTACATCAGGTAAAGCTCTATCTTGAATGATGTATTTAGCGTATTTACCAAATCTATCACCCATCATTTCCTCTAAATTAAGAGCAAGAACATTATTTTTATCTTCCATAACTACTCACTCTCCTTTTTAAAGTTATCTTCCAAAGTGAAGTTAACATTTTCATCAATCCAATCTCTTCTTACTTTTGGATCTTGTCCCATTAAAGTAGAGATACGATGATCTGCTATTTGAGCATCTTCAACAGTAATCTTGATAAGTGTTCTTTGCTTTGGATCCATTGTTGTTTCCCATAGTTGGTTAGCATTCATTTCACCAAGGCCTTTATAACGTTGGACACTATATCCATTACCAATTGTTTTCTTTGCTTTTTCTAAGTCTTCATCACTCCAACAATAAATTGACTTTTCATTCTTGCCTGAACCTTTAAACACTTTGTATAAAGGAGGCATTGCTACATAGACCATTCCTTGTTCCACAAGAGGTTTCATATGACGATAGAAGAAAGTTAATAGTAATACTTGAATGTGAGCGCCATCGGTATCAGCATCGGTCATAATAATGATTTTTCCATAGTTAGAATCATGAAAGTCAAACCCTTGATCGATTCCTGCACCAATAGTATGGACAATTGTTGATATTTCAAGGTTCTTTAATAATTCTGATAAATCAGCCTTTTCAGAGTTTAAAACTTTTCCTCTTAAAGGAAGAATAGCTTGGAATAAATTGTCTCTACCTTGTTTAGCACTACCACCAGCAGAATCACCCTCAACTAAGAATAATTCACACTCTGCTCTTTTTTTAGATTGAGCAGGTGTTAGCTTACCAGATAGTAATAAACTTGTTTTATCTTTTTTACCAGATCTAGCTTCTTCTCTTGCTTTTCTAGCAGCCTCTCTTACTTGGCTAGCTTTTTTAGATTTAGAAATGATGTTATTTGCAAAATCTTTATTTTCCTCTAGATAGTAAGAAAGTTTTTCATATAAAACTGTTTCAACAGCACTCCTAGCTTCAGGAGTTCCTAGTTTTCCTTTCGTTTGTCCTTCAAATTGTAATAATTTTTCTGGAATATGAACTGAAACAATAGCGGTTAATCCTTCACGATAATCGCTACCATCGATTTTGTCTTTATCCTTGATTAAATTATATTTTCTTCCATAATCGTTCAAACTTCTTGTAAATGCGCTTCTAAAGCCTGTTTCATGGCTTCCACCATCAAGAGTTTTAATGTTATTTGCAAATGATAAAACATTTTCATCGTAGGAATCACTTACATATTGGAAAACAACTTCAACATCAATATCTAGGTTGTTACCAGTAAAACTTGCTGGATTTCCTATCGCTTGTTTATCTTTATTTAGATGTTCAACATATGAAACAAGTCCTTGAGGGTAAACATAATTTGAAATGGTGTTATCTCTTTCATCGATTAAAACCATCTCAACGCCTTTTAATAAGAAAGCATTTTCTTGTAATCTTTCGATAATTAATGATTTTTTAAATTCAATTGTAGAGAAAACTTCAGGATTAGGTAAGAATCTTACTTTTGTTCCTGTTGCCTTGCTATCACCAATGAATTCACCTTTAGAAATAAGTGTTCCACCATTTTCATATTTTTGATAGAACTTTTTACCATCACGGCAAATACTAACTTCTAAAAGTGTCGATAAAGCAGTAACTACACTAGCACCGACACCATGCAAACCAACGCTAGTTTGATATGAGACAGAATTAAATTTTCCGCCTGCATGCAAAACAGTGTAAACAACTTGAGGAGTAGGTACGCCACTTTTATGTTTACCTGTTGGAACACCACGGCCAAAATCTTCTACCGTGATAGAATTATCTTTTCCAATAGTAACGATGATTTTATTACCATAACCAGCCAATGCTTCATCAATAGCATTATCAACTAATTCCCAAACTAGATGATGTAAGCCACGCCAGTCAGTAGATCCAATATACATACCAGGTCTTTTTCTAACAGCTTCAAGACCTTCAAGTATTTCGATACTACTTTCGCTATATCCTTTTTTATCCATTAATATCGACCTCTCAATAACTTATCTTAATAATTATACTACAATTAACGAGATATTTCACTACTTTATTATCATTTTATTATGATAATAAGTTTGCAATTTGAACATTAAAAAAACTCCCCGTAAATTAGGGAGTTTTAATGGTTTGTTATTTGTTTTGTGCTTTAACAGCATTCATTGTTTGTCTAATTTGAGCTTCACTTGGTTTTCTACCCATTGATAAGAACATAGCTCTAATCATTTTTTCATTAATTGGTGGGTTCTTTTCAAGTGCTTTTTGTTGTACCTTTCTACATACTAAGAATCCGACGATAAATCCGATTACTAGTCCGCCTGCTAGCCAGGCAATATTAATCCATTGCATAATTTATACCTCCGATACTAAAAATCACAATAATATAATAACTTAAATTTAATTATTATTCAATAATTATAGTTTGTTAACAAGATTTTCTACATTAAACCCGAAATCATTAATAACATCTTTAGCTTTACCACTCTTACCAAAACTAGAAATACCAATTACTTTATCTGCATATTTGTATAGCAAATCTGGTGATCCCATTTCAATAGCAACAACTTTGCTGCGTTTGTTCCCTAAAATGTTATTCTTGAATGTTTGAGATTGCTTATCAAATAAGTTAGTGGATGTAAGTGATACTACTCTAACATCTTTTCCTTTCTTTAATAACTCTTTTTGTAAATCAAGAGCTAAATGAAGTTCGCTACCACTAGCTAGAAGTGTTAAATCCGCTTTATTTTGTTCCTTTGAAGCAACATAAGCACCTTTAATGAAGTCTTCATAACTAGGGTTTGTATCATTAACTATTTCTTGCCTTGATAAGATTAAACATACTGGGTTATTTTTAGATTCAATAGCATAACGCCATGCAAGTGATGTTTCATTAGCATTTCCAGGCCTAAATGTAACGAGATTAGGAATAAGTCTTAATGAAGATACTTGCTCGATTGGTTGATGAGTTGGTCCATCCTCTCCAACAGCAATTGAATCGTGAGTTAATACATATATTGCAGGAATTTTCATTAAAGAAGCCATTCTTATCGAGGCTTTAAAGTAATCACTAAAGACTAAAAAACTACCAATAAACGAACGAATTCCTCCATGAAGGAGCATCCCTGTTTGGGCACAAGACATCGCAAATTCCCTAATTCCATAGTTAATATTTTGTCCTGCATAGTTATTTGCATCGAATACGCTAACATCGTTAATCTTAGTCATTACACTGCCCGAGACATCTGCTGCACCACCCATTAAACAAGGAATTTGTTTAGCTATTTCATTAATTACCTTGCCAGAAGTAGATCTAGTTGCTTCTTTATAACCTATTTCATAGTTAGGATAATTAATACTACCTAGTTCATTATTAAATGAAGCTTCGATTTCTGCATATAGTTTAGGATATTTAATGCTATATTCTTTATATAATCTTTTCCATTTGTTGTAGGCATTTTTACCACGTCTAGCAAAGTTTTTCTTATATAATTCGTATACTTTATTTGGAACTTCAAATTCTTTGTAATTCCAATTAATTTGTTTCTTAATGTTATTTGTATCCTCTTCCCCTAATGGGCTCCCATGAACTTTAGAAGTATTTTGTTTACTAGACATATAGCCAATAATTGATTTAATGATGATAAGTGTAGGCTTATCACTCTTTTTAGCTTTTTTTATTTGTTTTTGCGTGTCTTTTATACAATTAGCATCATTTACACGTAATACATTCCAATTGCATGCCTTGAAGCGTTTTTCAACGTCTTCATCAAAGCTTAAATCTAGGCCTCCATCAAGAGTAACATTGTTAGCATCATATAAAACAATTAATTTATTTAGTTTTAAGTGTCCAGCAAGAGAAATAGTTTCTTGAGTAATTCCTTCTTGCATATCACCATCACCGCATAAAGCATAAGTGTAATGGTCAAAAATCTTATATCCATCCTTGTTATATTTAGCTGCTAGATGAGCTTCTGCCATTGCCATACCAACAGCATGAGCAATTCCTTGACCTAATGGCCCACTTGTTGCGTCTATTCCTTCAGTATGTTTATATTCAGGATGACCTGGAGTTAGTGAGCCTAGTTGTCTAAAGTTTTTAATATCGTCAATTGACACTTTATAATCACATAAATGAAGTGTTGAATAAAGTAACATTGAAGCGTGCCCACTAGCTAGTACAAATCTATCTCTATTAATCCAATTAGATTTTTTAGGTGTTGCGTTAATAAAATGATTAAATAGTGTATACATTGTTGGTGCACTACCTAAAACCATTCCAGGGTGTCCACTATTTGCTTTATTAATAGCGTCCATTCCTAGCATTCTTATCGTATTAATAGCTAACAATTCTTTTGTCTCATCCATAATCATCATTCCTTTCTTTGCATTAAAAAGGTCTAGAAGTCGGGTCATTCCCTGTAAGTTAAGGTGGAAAACCAGTCTATTGCTTTAGGATCCTGACTGATAATGTCAGTTTTCAACACCACAACAGAACTAAGTAATCCTAGAAATGTATGTCGGAAACGCAATATCTTCTAGACACCTTTATTATAACATACAAAGTATGTTACTACTAGTTTTGTTTTTTAATTTCTATTCCTAAATCATCAGTTAATGCATTATCAACTGCAGTAGGAGCATTTGTCATTGGACAGATTGCGGAAGCATTCTTAGGGAATGCGATAACATCTCTAATATTGCTTGCGCCACATAGAATCATAGCAATTCTATCAAGACCAAATCCTACTCCACCATGTGGAGGTGTTCCATATTGGAATGCATTGATAAAGAAACCAAATTTATGTTCAATTTCTTCATCGCTTAGGCCAATGATTTCAAATACTTTCTTTTGAACTTCTTGATCGAAGATTCTTAAGCTACCACTACCTAGTTCATAACCATTTAAGACTAAGTCGAAGTGGTGAGATCTAACTTTGATTGGATCTGTGTCTAATAAAGGTAAATCTTCATCAAAAGGTCTAGTAAAAGCGTGGTGAGCTGCTTCAAACTTGTTATTCTCTTCATCAAATTCAAATAATGGGAAGTCAACAATCCAAAGCATATCGTAACCAACTAGTTTGTCTTTTTGGAAACGCTTGCCTAATTCATTTCTAATAGCGCCAAGTGAAACACATGCGTGTTCAACATTAGCATCAGCTACTGCAAAGATGAAGTCGCCATCTTTAGCATTAAGTTCTTTAATGATAGATGCCTTTTCTTCATCGCTTAATAATTTAGCCATTGCCCCATCTAAAGTGTTATTAGCTAGTCTAGCCCACATTAATCCTTTAGCATGGTTTTTCTTAGCGATTTCAGTTAATTCATCGATAATCTTTCTAGTGATTTCACTTGCTTTACCTTCAATTAGAATTGCTTCTACTCTACCATTAGCATTTAATGCAGATTGTAGAATTGTTGAAGTTGTATTTTTTAAGCAAGAAGAAATATCATGTAGTAGATAACCAAATCTTGTGTCTGGTTTATCAATACCATATGTTTCAATCGCATCTTTATAAGAAATTCTTCTTAGTGGTAGTTTTAAATCATAATTGACTACACTTTTTAAGATATGTTCAAATAATCCTTCAAGCATATCCATAATTTCTTTTTCATTTAGAAAAGATGTCTCAATATCTAATTGAGTAAAGTCAGGTTGTCTATCACTTCTTAAATCTTCATCTCTAAAGCAACGAGCAATTTGATAGTATCTTTCTAGACCACCAATCATTAATAATTGCTTAAATAGTTGTGGAGATTGAGGAAGTGCATAAAATTTACCTTTATTAACTCTAGAAGGTACTAAATAGTCTCTTGCCCCTTCAGGAGTAGAACATGTTAATACTGGAGTTTCAATCTCAATAAAGTCTCTTGCATCAAGGTATTCGCGCATAGCTTTAGTGATTTTATGACGAATGATTAAATTTTTTTGCATAACAGGACGGCGTAAATCAAGATATCTATACTTCATTCTAGTATCTTCTAATGCGTCTGTTTCATCAGCAATAATAAGTGGCGTTAGATTAGCTGTATTAACAATTTCAATCTTGCTAGCCATAATTTCAATATCACCAGTTGGAAGATCTTTGTTTTTAGCTTGTCTTTCGCTTACCTTACCATATACATGAATGACATATTCATTTCTAATTTTAAAAGTAATATCATTAAAGGATTCATCGCATACTACTTGAGTAATACCATATCTATCTCTTAAATCGATGAAAACAATTGAACCAAAGTTTCTTTTTTTAGAAACCCATCCGACAAGTTCAACTTCTTTATTTACATCACTTAATCTTAATTCACCGTTATTTTTTGTTCTATACATATAATTGCATCTCCCTAGTGTTTATGATGGTGACATCCACAGTCACAATCTTCATCGTTACATTCACAATCATCATCATGGTGGCCACAACAACATTCGTGGTTTTCATCGTGATGATGTCCGCATTGGCATTCGTGATTTCCATCATGATGACATCCACAACCACATTCGCACTCATCCTCTGCTTCTTCTTGCATTTGCATGATTCTTTCCATTAAGTATTCAACTAATTTAGAAATGTGAATTGTTTCTTGCTCCTTAGTAAGGTTATTTTTAATGGTAACACTACTTGAAAGCATTTCATTAGTTCCTACTAAAATTGCAAATTTAGCGCCTTTTTTATCTACACTTTTAAATTGCGATTTTAAAGATCTACATGCATAATCCATTTCTGTAGGAATATTATTAAATCTTAAATGCATTGCAACGTTGAATGCGTAAGTAAATGCCTTTTCTTCTAGTGGCATAACATAACTTACAATGCCATCATCAATTTCATCAAAGATATGTTCATCATCAAGCACTTTAACTAGTCTTTCTAGTCCACTAGCAAAGCCAACACATGGGAGGTCTGGACCACCTAAATCTTTAACTAGATCATTGTATCTTCCACCTGCACCAATAGCACCCTCATTTTCTTTGCCTTTGATATAGACTTCAAATACTGTTTCACTATAATAATCTAGGCCTCTAACTAGACCTGTATCAATTTCGTAAGGAACTTGATATTCCTCTAGATAATCACATAGTTTTTGGAATCTTTCTTGAGAGTCTTTAGAAATATGATCAGTAATTTTAGGAGCTTTTTTGAAAAAATCCTTGTTAGAATCAACTTTACAGTCAAGAATTCTTAATGGATTCTTTTCGATTCTAGTATGACAATCTTCACATAGCTCATTTAGATGAGGTTTGAAATATTCTTTTAATAATTCAACATATTCTTTTCTAGCTTTATTATCACCGATTGTGTTGATTTTAAAATAGAAGTTAGTTAAACCTAAGTTATTAAACATGTGGAATACTTGTAAAATGACTTCTACATCATTTTCAACTAGGCCTGCACCGATTGCTTCTAATCCAAATTGAGTATGTTGTCTATAACGACCAGTTTGTGGTCTTTCATATCTAAATGCTGGGCTTAGATAGAAAACTTTATAAGGTAATTCTTGAGTAGCGTATAGCTTATGTTCTACAAATGCTCTAATAGTCCCAGCTGTTCCTTCTGGTCTAAGAGTCATAAGGCGATCTCCACGATCTTTAAAAGTATACATTTCTTTGTTTACAATATCGCTACTTTCGCCAGCAGACCTTGTAAATACCTCAGTTGATTCAAACATTGGAGTTTCTATTTGATGGTAGCCAAAATCCTCAGCGATACTTGATAACATCGAAGTTACAAGGCTTCGTTTCATTGTATCTTCTGGTAAAAAATCCATTGTTCCTCTTGGTAATTTATATTCCATCTTATTCCCTCCTTAGTTTTTAGTGTAACGGAATACATCATAAACATCTTTTACATTAGTTTTAATCGAGTTTATAACGTCGTTTAATTGAATAGCATCTTTAACGCTAATGCATAAACTAATAACACCAATTGGTGAATTACCATGTTTTGAGGCATTAACGTATGAGACGTTTATCTTTAATGAGCTTAGTTGATTCATAACATCAACTAAGATTAAAGGTCTATCTTTTGCTGAAACTTGAATATCAACATAATAATTTTGTTCGTTTTGTTTTATGTAATCATAATCCCATGATAAATCAATAAGTCTAGCATTTTCATTAGCGATATTAGGACAATCTTTACGGTGAATCTTAATTCCTTGTCCTTTAGAGATGTAGCCCACTATCTCATCACCTGGAATTGGGCTACAGCATTGAGAAAAACTAACGGCAACAGTTTCACCACCAGGCACAATAACACCGTGTGATGAGCTTATTTCCTTCTTTCTTTTGGCTTTTCTAGCAAGAATTAACTCTTGTTCTTTTTCTTTCTTAGCTTTTCTTATTTCTTCTTGCTTAAATCCTTCAATAATATTTCTGATATTCAATGATTTTGAATAAATAGCAATTAGGAATTGTTCATAGCTATCTGCATTATGATCATGAAGAAATTGGCTGTTTTCTAATTTTTTAATTACTTCTTTAACATCGAGATTTAAATCTCTAGAAGTTTCTTCTATCATACGTTTAGCATCATCAATCATCTCATCGTGGTTAATTTCACTTAAGTGCTTAATGATAGCTTTTTTAATTGCATTTCTAGCTGCTGTTGTTTTAACAAACTTTAACCAGTCTTCTTTTGGATAGGCATTAGTTTTTGAAGTTTTAATATCGACAATATCCCCAGTTTTTAAAGGAGTATCTAACGGCACTAAAACACCATTAACAGTAGCTCCAATTGTTGAGTTACCAACTTGTGTATGGATTTTATAAGCAAAATCAACAGGAGTTGAACCATTTGGTAAATCAAGAACTCTACCTTTAGGAGTTAAAACGTAAACATTAGCATCAAAGATATCTTTGGTTAGTGATTCCATGTATTCTTGTGCGTTTTCATCAGCATCGCTTGAATAAGTAACTAACTCTCTAAACCAAGCAAGTTTCTCCTCGATTTCTTTTTGAACTTGTTTTTGATCGTAAACAATATCTTCTTTATAACGCCAGTGAGCTGCAATACCACTTTCTGCGATTTGATCCATTTGTTCAGTTCTAATTTGAATCTCAAATATACCACCATCATCACTGATAATTGTGGTATGAAGTGATTGATACATATTAGGTTTTGGCATTGCAATATAATCTTTGAATCTTCCAGGTATTGGTCTATACATTGCATGAATATAACCTAAAATTTCATAGCAATGAGTTTCGCTGTCAGTAATGATTCTTAAAGCTTGTAAATCGTATATTTCATTAAAGTCTCTATTCTTAATGAAAACCTTCTTATAAATAGAATAGATATTTTTTACTCTACCTGACATTCTATATGGAATCTTATGCTCCGCTAATAAACTTTTTATTTTTTCTTCCATAGTTTCCAAAAGAGCTTTTCTTTCAGTTTCTTTTTGACTTAGCATTGAAGAAATAGCTTTGTACTTATCAGGTTCTAGATATTTTAAGCCTAAGTCTTCTAGTTCACTTTTAATAGTGTTAATACCTAATCTATGAGCGATAGGAGCATAAACTTCTAATGTCTCTCTAGCAATTCGAACTCGTTTTTCTTCAGGTTGAGCTTGTAAAGTACGCATATTATGTAATCTATCTGCTAACTTAACAAGAATTACACGTATATCTTTAGCCATCGCGATAAAGATTTTACGATGGTTTTCTGCGTAGAATTCTTCTTGAGTCATTTCACTTAATTGCGTGACTTTAGTAACCGCTTCAACTAGCATTGCAATATCTGGACTAAATTCACTTGCTATTTGAGTGTTGCTAATACCACAATCTTCAACGCTATCATGCAATAACCCTGCGGCAATAGTAGTAGGCCCTACTTGAAGTTGGGCTAAAAAATAAGCAACCCAAAGAAGATGATTGATATAAGGCTCCCCACTCTTCCTAAATTGCCCTGCGTGGCATTTATTAGCAAAATCATAAGCTTTGGTAATTAGTTTGATAGAGTCATCATTTTTAATGTAATTTGAACATAAGGAAAGGACATCATCGAAATCGACAATTTTAATATTCTTATCTGTAACTCTCATAATGTCCCCTCCTTATTTATATTTTTAATGGATTAATATTTCATTAATGTTAAAACATCAATGTCACGTCTAATTCTGTCTCTTCCTTTTAAATCAAGTAATTCAACAAGGAATGCACAGCCAACAACTTCTCCGCCTTCAGCTTCGACAAGTTTAATACCAGCTTCAACAGTTCCTCCTGTTGCAAGCAAGTCATCAATAATTAGAACTTTTTGCCCAGGCTTAATAGCATCTTTATGCATACATAATGTGTTGCTACCATATTCTAGATCGTATTCAACACTAATTGTTTCTCTAGGTAATTTTTTAGGTTTTCTAATAGGCACAAAGCCAATTTTTAAATCATGAGCAATTGGGCAACCAAAAATAAACCCTCTTGATTCAGGCCCAACAATAACATCAACGTCTTTAGCTTTAGCAAAACCAATTAGTTGATCACAAGCATACTTAAATGCTTCTCCGTCTTGCATTAATGGTGTAATGTCTCTAAATAAGATTCCTTCTTTTGGAAAATTTGGAACATCTGCAACATATTTTTTTAAATCCATAAACTTCTCTCCTTTAGACAAGAATTAATCTTGTTCACGGTATAATTATAAAACAAATATTTATATTTGTTTACTATTTTTTATCAAAAACACTATGTTTTTTTATTAAAAACATAAAAAAATATCAAATTTAGTAAAAAGCAACAAAAAGGAAGTAACTTGTACTTCCTCTTAGTTTAAATTTTGATTACTTTTTAAAGTCATTAATACCATAGAAGACATATTCTTCTGGCTCATTTGAAATGACCTCTACTTTATTAGCTTTTTTAGTTTTAATCTTAGCGGAAATCTTATCATGTAATATTTCTAATCTTAACCACATAAATGGAGCGATAAAGACTGAAGAAAGTGTACCAAAGACTAAGCCAACTAACATTGCAATGTTAAAGTTGACTGATGAATTGCTACCAAATATTAATAAAGCAATAACAGGTAGTAATGTAGATACAGTAGTCATAATAGCACGCATTGTTGTTGATTGAAGTGATGAGTTAACAATTTGTTTACGATCTTCATGTGTAATTTGCTTTTTATCCATCTCATTGATGTTTTCTCTTACTCTATCGAATAAGACGATAGTATCGTTGATAGAATAACCTATGATTGCTAATACAGCACTAACAAATTCGATGTTTACTTCTATTCTAAATATTGCAAATATTGCAACCATCATCAAAGAATCGTGAACTAGTGCAATAATAGATGCCAATGAATAAGTCCATTTAAATCTCCAAGCAACATAAATAATGATAAATATACATGCCATCGCTAACGAATACATTGCATTTTTAACAGTAGCTGCTGCAACAATAGGAGAAACAAAGTTTAGTGTAAATCCATTGTTATATAAGTCAGCATATTCTTCTTTATCAAGCATGAAGTAATCGTTAATTTCATCCATTGTTTCGTTATCAAGTTGTGACTTGAAGTTAACAGAAACAGTGTATACTTTTAAAGATTCACCATCAACACTTGCGCCGATTTCATCTAGTTTATTGCTATAAATACTTAACATAGCATCGCTAACTTCGATTTCATCGTTACCAATGACGATTTGATCAGCGTTAACATTAAATTCATTTTGGAATATTTCTTCAACTTTTTCAACACTAGAATAAGCAGGGTCTGCTGTTTTAAAGTAAAGTTTTGTACCTTCACTGAATTGAATACCTAAGTTTAATCCCTTTCCTGTTGCCAATGAGAAAATTAAGATGAAAATTAAACCAACTACAATAATTCCCCCGTTTGCAATTGAAATCTTTGGCGCAAATTTCATAAATGGAATCTTAGCAAATGGTCCAAATTGTTTTCTAGTTTCGCCTTTATCTAGATCTGGTAAATCTTCTTTTTTGACGCCAAACCAGTTTTCCTTACCCTTAAAGAATTTTGATTGCATTAGAAGTGAAACGATTGCTCTTGCAAAGAAAACCATGATAATAACGGTAAATACGATTGATAAGACTAGCATTGTTGCAAAGCCTTTAACTGTTCTAGTACCAAATAGATACAATGATATTGCAGCAATTAGTGTTGTTGCGTTAGCATCGATGATTGATGATAAAGACTTAGTATTACCTTCACTAAAGGCTTTTCTTAACGATTTTCCTTTGTAAAGTTCCTCTTTAATTCTTTCAAACGAAATGATGTTAGCATCAACAGCCATACCAATAGCAATAACAGTTGCAGCGATTGTATCAGGGCCATATTCACCTTCAAGTAAATTAAAGCCCCAAAGTGTTACTACAATATAAAGAATTAAAGCAATAGCACTAGCAAGTCCAGCTAGTCCATATACACCAATCATTAAGATAGAAACAGCAATAATACCAATTAAACCAGCGACTAATGAAGAATTAAATGCTTCACTACCATAAGTAGCACCGATAGAAGAAACGCTGATTTCTTCTAGTTGGAAATCAATAGTACCAGCTTTAATTAAGTTAGCCATCTTAGCAGCAAGTTCATCTGTAAATGAGCCAGTGATAACAACATCACTATAGAATGCTTGGTTTACACTAGCATCGGAAATGATTTTATTGGCAGCTTCAGGGTTTTGATTAACTTGACTGTAGCTATCCCCTTCAAAGCCATAATCATTTTCCTCTTTGTATTCTTCCTCAAAACCAAGCCAAATAACGATTCGGCGATCAGAAGTATTGGTTCTAGTAGAAATATCCTCAGTTATTTTACCCCATAAATCAGTATCACGAATTTTCAATGCGACGACTGGGCTTCCTTCGTTATAGTCTAGTGTTGCACCATTCTCTAACAATAAATCAGAAGCAGTTGCTAATAACTTGTCATTGACATCTCTGAATGTAATTTCTGCATTTGAAGTGATAAGATCACGAACATCACTAGTTTCGTTTTCATTCTTACTAGCAATTGTGACTCGAATATAATCATCACCCTCAATAGCAATTAATGGGTTTTTAACACCCGCGATGTCTATACGACTTGAAACCACTTCCGCAGCGGCCTCAGTAGCATTAGCTTTTTCATTTGCACTAAATTCTTCCCCATCAACATCTTTAACTTGATACAAGATTTCGAATCCACCTTTGAATTCAATACCTTGGTTCATGTTATCGGTTATTGAAGGGATGTTTGCAATAGAAAATGCAAGAATAGAGATAGCTAATACTATAAAAGCAAATAATCTACGCATTGATAATCTCTCCTTTACTGATTTTAGGTATTTTTTCACTACAAAAAAAGACCTCAACATTTATGTTGCTATATTACTTTAACATGTTAAGACGCAATTGTCTATAAAATTTTACTAACCATGAATATAATTCATGAAAAAAGCACCGAAGTGCCTTTTATTTTACTTAATCAAATAAATTTGATTGATACGGAAGTTTTAGGTGTTTATAAGCATTTTCTAACGCCACTCTTCCTCTTGGAGTTCGATTGATTAAACCTATTTGTAATAAATAAGGTTCACAAACGTCTTCAAGCGTCATAACTTCTTCCCCAATAGCCGCCGCTAAAGCTTCTAGTCCTACAGGACCTCCTTTAAATCTAGTAATGATACCTTTTAGATACTTAATATCAATATCATCTAGACCTAATTCATCGACTTGTAATGCATTTAATGCATTAATAGCGATTTCACTAGTAATTTCTCCATTATTTTCTAGGGTTGCAAAATCACGTATTCTTCTAAATAATCTATTGGCAACTCTGGGTGTTTTTCGGCTTCTTAACATGACTTGATAAGCAGCTTCATCACTTATTTTAACTTTAAAGACTTTTGAAGTTCTTTTAATGATTTGCGTTATCTCTTCATCACTATAATATTCTAGTTTTAAAGTGATACCAAATCTATCTCTTAATGGGCTTGATAAATCACCACTTCTAGTAGTTGCTCCAATAAGGGTAAATGGAGGTAAATCTAGCGTAATTGATCTAGCACCAGTTTCCTTACCAATTACTACACTTATTTTATAATCTTCCATTGCGGAATATAAAACTTCTTCTACTACTCTAGGAATACGGTGGATTTCATCGATAAATAAGACATCTCCCGCATTGATTGTAGATAAAATAGCTGCTAAATCCCCGGTTTTTTCTAGGCTTGGGCCACTTACAATAATAATCTTGCCACCCATTTCATTTGCAATAACATGAGCAAGTGTTGTCTTTCCTAATCCAGGTGAGCCATATAATAAGACATGATCAAGTGCTTCATTACGTTTTTTAGCAGCTTTGATAAAAACGTCAAGATTTGATTTCATCTTGCTTTGACCGATATATTCACTTAATGTTTGAGGGCGCAATGAGACCTCGTAACTAAGTTCTTCCTGCTCCATCTCGCTATTAATAATTCTTGCCATATATTTCTCCTATTTTTTTAGTAATTGTAAAGCTTTCTTTAAGTATTCATCTGCGCTTAAAGATTCATTAGCAAGGGATGATAATACACTATCAACCAAATTAGCCTTAAAGCCTAATTCTTTTAGGGCATTTTTTGCATCCATTAATTCAGCATTCGCGTTGTCAACTTTATTAGTTAGACTAGTATCTAAGACAAGTTTTCCTTTTAAATCAAGAACAATTTGTTGAGCAGCTTTAGGGCCAATTCCTGGCAACTTTTTTAGATATGAAATGTTTGATGTTTCAATAGCTTGAACTAATGAATCAACCGAAGTTTTTGATAGCATGTTAATGGTGGTTTTAGGGCCTATACCACTAACATTAATTAAACGTAAGAATAATTTCTTTTCTTCTTTTGAATTGAAACCATAAAGAGTAAACTCATCCTCTCTGACTTGAAGATAAACATAAAGTTTTATCAAACGATCTTCAACATGGAAATCTTCAGGATGAGAAACGAAAAGATAGTAACCAATACCATTTGCTTCAAAAGTGATAGTTTCTAAAGCGACTTCACTAACTTTACCAATAATATAATTTAGCATTCTTTTCACCCTCCTTTTTACTATTATAACACACTATTTGCCTATCTAGTAGGGGCATTAGGTTTTGGTGGCATAACTAATTTATGAGCAGCCAGTTTATGTAGATGTTCTATTCTTTCTTTAGCTGCAATTGATACCTCTTTACCAAGCAAATAATCATCTAATTCATTATAAGTGACTTGTAGATCGCTTTCATCAGTTTGGTTTGGTTTTAAACCAGCACTAGGAACACGATTAACAATGTTACTAGGAACTCCTAGTATTGAAGAAAGCTCTCTTACTTCCGCTTTAGTTAATTGAGCAATAGGTAGAAAATCTACCCCACCATCTCCATATTTTGTAAAATAACCAACATATTGTTCATCTAAATTATCAGTACCTGCAACTAAATAATTTAGAGCTTGGCCTACTTGATATAAAGTAGTCATTCTAAGTCTTACTTTAGTATTAGCTAAAGCTCCTTCACTACTTAAACCAAGGTTATCTAGATTTTTCTTAGCAATATCAAACATATCGTTAAGTTCAATTTTAGCCCATTTAACGTTAAAAGTGTTTAAGACAGTAATTGCATCATTAACATCTTCAATGCTTGAATAGCAAGGCAAAATGAGGCCAAAAACGTTATCATTAAGTGCTTTTTTTAAAATGGCTAGCACTAATGCACTATCAATACCGCCAGAAATACCAATAATAGCACCTTTAGCGTGGCTTTGTTCAACATAATCTTTAGTCCATTTAACCAAATAATTAATATATTCTTCAGGATTTTTCAACATAAAATCACCTCTATAAGACATTGATTTCTTTTAATCTATCTTCGACGAATTGATTTGTATAAAGTTTATAATAATATCCTTTTAATTTCATTAATTCTTCATGGCTACCTTGCTCAATGACTTCTCCTTTTTGAACAACAAGAATTAAATCACTACTTGTAATAGTTGATAGTCTATGAGCAATGATGAATGATGTTCTACCTTTTAAGATCTTAGAAATTGCTTCTTGGATAACATATTCTGTTTGGGTATCAATGCTAGATGTAGCTTCATCTAGAATTAGTATTCTAGGATCAGAAACAACTGCTCTAGCAAAGGAAACGAGTTGTTTTTGTCCTTGAGAAAGTCTATTTCCACCTTCTCCAACATCACTATCATAGCCTTTTTCTAATAGCCCAATGAAATCATGAGCATTAGCCGCTTTAGCAGCTTTAACAACTTCATCATCACTAGCATCTAACTTACCATATTTAATGTTTTCTTTAACACTACCACTAAACAAATATGGAGTTTGCATAACATAACCTAGGTTTTCATGTAACCAACCAATGCTACGCTTTTTGTAATCAACACCATCGATTAAGATTTCCCCACTAGTTGGTTCATAGAATCTACATAGTAAGTTAACAATTGTTGATTTACCAGCTCCTGTTTCACCAACTAGAGCTACACTACTGCCAGCTTTAACCTTTAAGTTAAAATCTTTTAGAATAACTGGACCGGTTTCATATTTAAAACTAACATTCCTAAATTCAATATCACCTTTAATTGACTCATAATTTTGCTTTTTAGGATTATTAATTGTTCCATATTTATTAATTACTTCTTTGCTATCGAGTAAGTCGGGTTCTAAATCAGTAATTTTGAAAACACGATCTGCTGATACTTGCGCCATCTTCATTTCAGTTGTTGAAGCTGCAATACCTAAAATTGGGTCAAATACCATGGTTGAATATGAAACAAACATAAACAATGTTGAATAAGGTAAAACCTCTTTAAAGACTTCTAATCCTCCAAAATAAGCCATTGCTGCAATACCACAACCAAAGATGATTGATAAACTTTGATAATAAATACCAGTAATAACAGAAGATTTTAATGAACTTCTTCTAAATACTTTAACAATCTCTTTAAATCTATTTAAGTTTTTGCTTTCTAGAACAAGTGACTTAGATGTTTTAGCTGCGCTAATTCCTTCATTTAAAGCTGCACTAACATGGCTATTAGCTTTTCTAACTGCTCTAGCAGCTTTCATAACTTTCTTTCTTACTAGAATAGAAATTACTAAAGCAACTGGAACAACAATTAACATAACAAGTGATAGTTTGACACTTGTTGTTAACATAAATACCAAGATAAAGATGATTTTAAAACTACATGATACTAAATCAGTTACACCCCATGAAATGATTTCACTAACTTTTTGAGTATCACTAGTAACACGAGAAATTAACCAGCCAACTGAATATTTATCAAAGAATGAATAAGATAACTCTTGAATGTGATCAAAACAATCAACTGTTAACTTTTCGTAAATAATCATTTCAATTCTAGCTGCGCAAAAACAGAACACTTTGACTAAAACGCCTTCTAATAATGCCATACTAGCTAAAATAGCTAATAAGCCCCAGAAACTACTATCAAGGCCATTTTCAATGTATTTACCAAACCCATAGTCAGAAATAACTTTGATAAATAATGTTTCATTTAATTCAAGGATAATAACGGAGATTAGACCTATTAAGAATTGTTTCTTATGATCTAGTGCGATTCTAAGTAATCTTTTCCAAAGATGAGCATCAAACTTGGTTTTGACACTTTCATCATCAAATTCTTCATACATAGTTATTTCGCCTCCTTATTATCATTTGTTTCAAAATGACTTTGAATATTCCAAATATTTTGATATAAGCCTGGTCTAGAAATTAATTCGCTATGACTGCCTATATCAACTATTTTCCCATCGTCCATAATAACTATTCGATCAGCTTCTTTAGCAGTAGTTATACGGTGAGTAATAATAATCTTTGTTTGTTTTTTCTTGTTTTTAGCCATTGCTTTTCTAATCTTTAAATCAGTATCTGTATCAACTGCACTTAAAGAATCATCAAAGATGATAATTGGTTTAAAATTAATTAATGTTCTTGCAATAGCAATACGTTGTTTTTGTCCACCTGATAGCGTTACTCCTCTTTCACCAACAATAGTGTTATAACCTTCAGCAAATCTTCTAATATCGCTATCAACAGCAGCAATTTTAGCAACTCCTTGGACTTTTTTATCATTATTAGAATTATCTAGGCTAATACCAATATTTTCTTCAATTGTCCTACTAAATAAGAAAGGTTCTTGTAAAACTAGCCCTACTTTACTTCTAATATAGCGTTTATTGATTTCTTTGATATCAACACCATCAATCAAAATTTTACCTGACGTACAATCAAGCATCCTATCAATCATTGAAACTAGTGTTGATTTACCACAACCAGTTTTACCCATTAAAGCAATTGTTTCTCCTTCTTTAATATGTAAATTAATATCTTTAATTGTTGGTGTTTTAGCATCAGCAAAATTAAAGAAAACATCTTTAAATTCAATATCTCCTTTAATTACAGGTTTTTTCTTACCATCACCTAAATCAAATTCTGTAGGAATTGTAACTATTTCAAGAATTCTTTCGCTAGCAATATCACTTCTATTTAATTCGCCTAATTGTCTACCTAATACTCTAGTTGGCCAAATGATATTTTCAACAAATAAGAATAAAGCAGTAGCTTGAGTAAATGTTAACATGTCATTTTTGACAAAAATGATACTTAAAACAAATGAAGTTAAAATCAAAAAATAAGATACTCCATCCATTATTCCATAATATGATGACATTTTTTGCATCATTCTACGCCATTTGATGATAACGTCATCCATTAATTTTTGGAATCTATTCATTTCATATTTTTCATTAGCAAATGCTTTAACTACTCTAATACCAGTTAGATTTTCTTGAACGTCAGCAGTTAGTTTTCCATCTGCTTCTTCTATATCACTAAATAGATGAGAATTTTTTCTAAAGTAAATAAATGCTCCAATTAACATTGATAGGATTGGAATAAGTAAGATTAAGGTAATTGGAACATTAATAACAAGCATCTGTACAACAATGATAATTACTCTCATAAATGCACTTGTAACCATAGGAACAACATTTACCATGAATCTTTTAATTCTATTAGCGTCAGTAATACTTCTTTGAATTAAATCACCTGTTTGAGCATGATTTAGATATGAATAAGGTAATTCTTGAACGTGGTTATAAAAGTCAGTTTGCATATTAAAACCAACACCTTCACCAACATAGGCAAAGCCTAAATCACAAGTAAAGTTTAGTAAATCTCTTATAATGACTGATATAACCATCACAATACCTACAATAAGTATTTTATGTGGAATAGTTCCTTCTAAAAATAAATTATTAATAAAACTAGGAAGCGTTGAAGCTTCATCTCCTGTCAAAACGCCGAATGTTTTAGAGATGAGAAGCGTAACTAAACTTCGGATATAGTTAAGGCATAAAACAAGGCATAAAACACCAATAAATTGCCATACATACCCTTTTAAATATCTCCCTATAACTTTGAATATTTTCATTTTGTCACTTCCTATTCATAGTATTCGAAACTGAAATCACATAAATCAACAGTGTCTCCATTTTCGATACCCATTTTTTCTAACTCATCATCAATACCCATTTTACGCATTGTAGTGGTTAGATATAATAATCCTTGGTCATCGCTAATGTTTGTCATTTTATAAAGTTTTTCTATTCTCGCACCACTAATTACAAAATGATGATCTCCAACTTTAGTAATAACAAATCCAGGATCTTTTTTATCGACTTCATAAATTTTCTTTTCTCCTGATAATAATTCTTCATCAAGTAATGGAAATTCAGGAGTTTTAGCAAGTAAATCCGCTACATAATATAGTAAGGGTTCAAATCCTTCCCTATTAAGCGCACTTACCGGGAATATTTTGTAATCTTTCCCATATACTTTTTTAAATTCTTCTAAGATTAATATTGCGCCTTCATCATCCATTTTGTTTGCAACAATAACCATAGGTCGCTCTAATAGTCTCATTCGATAAGACTTTAATTCTTCATTAATGATTCTAAAGTCTTCAACAGGGTCTCTTCCTTCACTACTTGCCATATCAATGACGTGAATTAAAACACGGCATCTTTCAATATGACGCAAGAATTCTAGACCTAAACCCTTGCCATTATGAGCACCCTCAATTAAACCTGGCATATCTGCCATTACAAAACTCCTTCCATCATTAACCCTAACCACGCCTAGATTAGGCACTAATGTTGTAAAAGGATATGATGCAATTTCAGGCTTAGCAGAACTTAAAACTGATAAAATAGTTGATTTACCAACTGATGGGAAGCCAACTAAGCCAACATCAGCTAATACCTTTAATTCAACTAAAGCATCGAAATCTTCACCTGGTTCCCCGTTTTCTGCAACTCTAGGTACTTGGTTAGCAGAAGTAGCAAAATGTGCATTACCTCTACCTCCTCTACCACCTTTAGCAATTAATTCTTTTTGGTTTGGTTTCTTAAAATCAGCAATAATACGGTGAGTGCCACCTTCATATACTATTGTTCCAACTGGAACCTTAATAACAATATCATCAGCTGATCTACCAGAACACAATTTTCCTTGACCATTTTCCCCATTGAAAGCGACAATCTTACGTTTATATTGGAAGTCTAAAAGTGTTGTAAGTCCGGAATCTGCGATGAAATAGACACTGCCGCCACGACCACCATCTCCACCACTTGGTCCACCTTTATCAACATATTTTTCCCTTCTAAAAGCAATCATACCATTGCCGCCATTACCAGCTCTAATATGAACTTTTACCTTATCAATAAACATAAGATCACCTCACTTTCTAATAAAAAATAACCCCCAGTCTATGCCGGGGGATAATTTAAACTTTAACTAAGCCTTAGGATAAACTGAAACTTGTTTCTTGTCTTTTCCTAATCTTTCGTATTTAACAATACCGTCAACTAGAGCAAATAGAGTGTCGTCTCCGCCTCTACCAACATTAGTTCCTGGATGGATTTTTGTTCCTCTTTGACGATAAATGATTGAACCAGCATGACATACTTCACCATCTGATAATTTTTGCCCTAGTCTTTTTGACTCAGAATCTCTACCGTTCTTTGTAGAACCGACTCCTTTTTTAGAAGCAAATAATTGTAAATTTAGCTTGAACATCATAAATACACCTCCTAATTTTCAGTGATTTTAACTTTTTTTGGATACTCATTAGCCACTGTTTTTAATTGACTTAGAGTAGTTTTTGCGATGATTTGTGTTAACTCGTCATCACGATAATTGATTGTAAGATAACCTTCATCTTGTCCGACTTCAGGTTTAATCTTAGTTAATTCTTCAATAGCATTGATACTGCCTATGCTAATAGCGCTAATACCTGCGCAAACTATATCTTCTCCCTTAGGAGCATAATTTGCGTGTCCTTCTATCGTAATATTTGTGATTTTGTCACAATTTTTATAGACACTAATTTTAATCATTAAGCATTAATTTCTTTGATTTCTACTAGTGTGTATGGTTGTCTATGGCCATATGTTCTACGATAGTTTGATTTTGCCTTGTATTTGAAAACTAGAATTTTCTTATCCTTTCCTTGTTTTCCAACTTTAGCAGTGACACTAGCACCAGCAACATAAGGAGTACCGACTTTTGATTTTTCTCCACCGATTAGAAGAACTTTATCAAATGTGACTGTCTCTCCTTCTTTAGCATCGATTTTTTCAATAAAAATCTTGTCTCCGGCTTGAACTTTAACTTGTTTTCCGCCTGTTTCAATAATTGCGTACATAGCTTGCACCTCCATTTCAATTTGTTTAGACTCGCCATTAAGGTAGCTATTTGCTTTTATAACCTGTTTTGTGCGGTTGCAACACCTTTTGGGGGTGGCAACGTAAGAAATCATATCATAACAATAGTTATGTGTCAATGAAAATAGACCTATAAAAGACAAAATCTTACTTTTAGTAAGAAATATAACCCATTTGAGCTAAGGAAGTCACACTATTTTTACCAATTATTAAATGTTCAACAATTTTAATACCAAAATGCTTCGATATTTCGATAAGTTTTCTAGTTGTTTCGATATCTTCTTTGCTAGGGCTTGCATCACCGCTAGGATGATTATGGCAAAACGCTATACAACTAGCATTATTCTTGATTGCTTCTCTAAATATATCCTTTGGATATATATTATGAATCGAAGTAGAACCTACAAAAAGTTTATTACATGAAATAACATTACCTTTTGCATCCATATTTACTAGAATAAATTGTTCTTGATAATCATCATTAAAGATATCTTTAACTAGTTCTATTAAATCCTCACTACTTTTAATTCTAAAAATTTGTCTTTTTGACTCATTTTCAATTCTTTTTCCTAATTCTATAGCAGCAATAATAGAACAGGCCTTTCCTAGCTTAATGCCCTTAATTTCAAGCAATTCTCCCATTCTAGTAGTACCTAATCCTTTTAAACCTCCACACTCTTTTAAAATGTAGTTAGAAAGTTCAAAAATATCATTATTTTTAGTCCCACTTCTTAAAATAACACACAAAAGTTCTTGATCACTTAGTGAAGATACTCCTTTGCGAATCATTTTTTCCCGTGGCATCTCATTGATAGGTTTCATTAAATCACATCAATTGGACTAGGTAAGCTACTAGATCCACTCCACTCAAATAAAGCTCCTCCAGGTAAAGAAACTTTAGCTTTAGTTGAAGTAAATAGTTTCCAAACAACTACAGTCAAAATAGAAACTGCTAAATAAGTTAATACAACTGTAAGCGTAATAGCTTCGCCACCTTTAATTTTTGCTGCTTCTTCTAAACTAACTTTTCTAATTTCACTCATAATTTCATCTCCTTTTCTTTATAAATACATACAAAAGAAAAATAAAAAACTCCTCATTTTTATTCAAATAAGGAGCTTTATTGACAAAATTATGACACTTTATTGATAATTTAGTAGTTATTTGAGTGATTTTATTTTAGCGATAGTTGACTCATATTTTGCAGTGTAATCATCAAGTTTACGTCTTTCCTCGTTAACCTTAGCAGCAGGTGCTTTATTAACAAAGTTAGGGTTAGAAAGCATACCTTTACATCTTGCAATTTCTTGTTGTAATTTGGTGCTTTCGGTTTCAAGACGTTTGATTTCGTCTTCAATATTAATACTACCCGCAAATGGGATTAACATTTCAACTCCGTTAGCAGTAAAGAAACTACCCTTTTCTATTTTATCTAATGAATCAAGAATTGTTAATTCTTCAATAAATCCGAAACGTTGTAAATATTGTTTATTTGCTTCAAGTGACTTTTTGATACTTCCACTAGCACCTAATTTTACATTTACTTTAGCATTAGGAGCTAATTTATTTTCACTCTTATAGTTACGAATCAATTTGATGAATTCAATAATTGTTGTAATTGCAACGTTATTTGCATCTTTTTTACCATATTCATATGCTTTTGGCCAATTATCATTTAAAACAAAGATATTTTCATCGTTGTGTAATGTTTGATAGATTTCTTCACTTGTGAATGGCATGAATGGGTTAATTAGCTTAGTTATCGCATCTAGTAGATAATATAAGACGCTCTTAGTTTGAATTTTTGCATTTTCATCATTGCCATTTAAGTTAACTTTTGCAAGTTCAATATACCATGAACAGAAATCATCCCAAATGAAGTTGTATAAATATGTACCAACAACGACAAATTCATATTTATTCATGTTTTCATTAACAGAATCAAGTGTTGAATTTAGTCGATCAATAATCCATTTATCAATGTCACCTAATTCATCATAGTTGATAGCACAAGGTTTGAAACCTTCTTCAAGATTCATCATAACAAATCTAGAAGCATTCCATATCTTATTGATAAAGTTCCAAGAAGCTTCCATCTTTTCCTCACTGAAGCGCATATCTAGTCCTGGTGAAGAAGATGTAGTTAAAAACCATCTCATTGCATCAGCACCATATTTATCAATGACATCCATTGGGTCGATACCATTTCCTAATGATTTAGACATTTTTCTTCCTTTAGAATCTCTAATCAAACCATGAATCAATGTATCTTTAAATGGCTTTTTATGGGTAAATTCAAGGGATTGATTAATCATTCTTGAAACCCAGAAGAAGATAATATCATAACCTGTAATCAAACAATCAGTTGGAAAATAACGCTTGAAATCTTCACTGTTTTCATTAGGCCAGCCTAGTGTTGAAAAAGGCCATAACCCTGATGAGAACCATGTGTCAAGAACATCTTCATCTTGAACATAATTTTCGATATCTTTTGGAGGTTCCATGCTAACATAGACTTCTCCACTATCTTTTCTATACCAAGCAGGGATTCTATGTCCCCACCATAGTTGTCTTGAGATACACCAATCTTCAATGCCACTCATCCAGTTAGTAAATGTTTTTTCAAATCTTGGTGGATAGAAATTAATTTTATCTTTTGTTTGTTGGAAATCTAATGATTGTTTAGCTAGTGGTTCCATCTTAACAAACCATTGATCTGATAAATAAGGTTCAACTATAGCATGGCTCCTCTCTGAATAGCCAATTTGGTTAGTATAATCATCAATATGAAGAACTAAACCTTGAGTTTTTAAGTCTTCGACTAGTTTATCTCGGCATTCCATTCTGTCTAAACCGACATATTTTCCACAAATTTCATTCATTGTTCCATTTGGATTCATACAAATAGGTCTAGCTAAATTATGTCTTTCACTAATTGCAAAGTCATTTGGGTCATGAGCAGGTGTACATTTCATAACACCAGTTCCAAATTCAATATCAATATAATCATCAGCAATAATAGGCAATGGCTCTCCATTAGCAGGATTTATTACCTTTTTATTAAGCCAATCTTGATATCTTTCATCTTTTGGATTCACAACGATACAGACATCATCAAACATAGTTTCAGGTCTAGTTGTAGCAACCTCTAGATATTTACTTGGATCATTTTCTAAACAGTATTTGAAATAATACATATATCCTTTATGTTCTTCATATATGACTTCAATATTGGATAAAGCTGTCATCATAACAGGATCCCAGTTAATAATACGTTTACCGCGATAAATTAAACCTTTGTTATATAAGTCAACAAAAACTTTTTTAACTGCATTAGAAAGTCCTTCATCAAGAGTAAATCTTTCTCTTGAATAATCAAGCATTAAGCCTTCTTTTGCCCATTGAGAATGAATTGTGTCGCCATATTCCTGCTTCCAATCCCAAACTTGTTGAACAAATTTTTCTCTCCCTAGATTATATCTAGAAATGCCTTGTTCTCTAAGTCTAGCTTCAACTTTCGCTTGAGTCGCAATACCGGCATGATCCATTCCTGGTAAATATAAAGAATCATATCCATTTAAGCGTTTATAACGACATAACATATCTTGAATTGATTCATCAGTAGCATGCCCAATGTGTAGTTTTCCTGTAACATTTGGAGGTGGAATAACAACACAAAATGGTGGGCGTGATTTATCCTTGCCTGCTCTAAATAAATCGGCAGCTAACCATTTTTGATATTTACCGGCTTCAACTGCTTTAAAGTCGTATTTACTTGCTAGTTCTTTTTTCATACGGTTTCTCCTTCCAATAAAAAACGTTCCAACAATAGGAACGTTAATAACGCGGTACCATCCTAATTCATAGAATAATCTATGCACCTTAATTATCTTTAACGCAGATTTACGAGTTAGCTACTAATTTCACATAACTTGCTCCTAGATGACTTTCAAAAACATTTCTTATTTGCTTTCACCAAGCGCAAACTCTCTAAAAAGTACAATGTTTTCTACTTTTCTATTCTTCGCACAAAAAGATTATAAATCAATCATTAAATAAAGTCAAAATAAAGTGGACTATTGTCCACTATTATTTAATAAGTATTTCGATGTTAGAAATAACCTCATCAATGAAACGTTTATCTTTACTACCTGAATGAATAATGGTGAAATTTTCATCAATTCCCAAAGTAGATGTAAGATTACGGTGTAATTTAGCACGTTCCGATTGATTTAATTTGTCATATTTAGTTGCAATAATGATGTAAGGAATTTTGTTATCAATAAGGATGTTATTAATGTTAATATCATCTTCATTAGGAATTCTTCTTGAATCCAATAATAACAAAGCTCCTTTTAAGTTTTCTCTATCGGAAAGATACTCTGACATCATTCTAGCAAAGCTTTGATCAGTATCTCTAGATACACCAGCATAGCCATATCCTGGAGCGTCTACTAGTCTATATTTAGAGTTTTCTGCGTCAAAGAAATTAAGCAATTTAGTTTTACCCGGCTTTACGCTCACTTTCGCTAAACTTGTATTGTTTGATACATTGTTAATAAAAGTTGACTTTCCTACGTTAGAGCGCCCTAAAAGCACAATTTCTGGAGTATTATCATCAATCCATCCACTCTTATCAGCAGCTGACTTGATAAACTTGACATTTTTGATAAACATAATTACTTCCCTTTAACAAGTACTAAATCAATAATTTGCGAAATGTGTTTGATTAAATGAATCTTCATATCTTTTCTAATTGATTCAGGAATTTCATCTATATCTTTTTCATTTTCATATGGAATTAAAATTTCTTTGATACCACTACGATGAGCACCAATTGATTTTTCTTTTAATCCACCGATAGGTAAAACATTTCCTCTTAATGTGATTTCACCAGTCATTGCAATATCTTGTCTTACTGCCTTGTTAGTTAGTGCAGAAATAATTGATGTTGCAATAGTTACACCAGCACTAGGTCCATCTTTAGGAATTGCTCCTTCTGGACAATGGATATGAATATCTTTCTTTTCAAATACGCTAGGATCAATACCATATTTTTCAGCATTGGCTTTAACATAACCCATCGCAATACTTGCTGATTCTTTCATAACATTACCTAGATTACCGGTAATATTAATTGCGCCTTTACCATTGAATGTAACAACTTCAACTGGAAGAATGTCTCCACCATATTGAGTATAAGCTAGGCCTGTTGTAACACCAACTTGGTCAAACTTTTCTTTCTTAGCATATTCAAATATTTCTTTTCCAAGATATTCTTTAACCTTCTTAGGAGTAACAGCAACTTTCCTATTTTGACCAGTTTTAACGATTTTAACGCCAATTTTGCGACAAATTGTGCCAATCTTTCTTTCAAGATTTCTAACTCCTGCTTCACGAGTATAGTTTCGAATAATATAAAGAATTGCTTCATCACTAAAACTTACTTTACTCTTTTGTAAACCATTCTCTTTTATTTGTTTTTTAACTAGATGTTTTTGAGCAATATTTAGTTTTTCTTCTTCAGTGTAGGAAGATAGTTCAATAATTTCTAGTCTATCTTTTAATGGACCAGGAATATCTTCTAGATAGTTTGCTGTAGCAATGAATAAAACATTAGATAAATCATAAGTTTCTTCAATGTAGTTATCACCAAAAGCTTTGTTTTGTTCTGGGTCTAATACTTCTAGTAAAGCGTTAGATGGATCACCTTTATAATCAGCGCCAACTTTATCAATTTCATCAAGTAAGAATACAGGGTTTACTACTCCTGCTTTTTTCATTCCTTGAATGATTCTTCCAGGCATTGAACCTAAATATGTTCTTCTATGCCCTCTAATTTCTGCTTCATCTTTTACGCCACCTAGAGAAACTTTAACAAACTTTCTTTCTAGTGCATGGGCAATAGAAATAGCAAGTGAAGTTTTACCAGTTCCTGGAGGACCACTAAAACAAATAACAGGAGCTTTTAATGATGAAGTTAACTTTTTAACTGCTAAATATTCCAAAATTCTTTCTTTTGGTTTATCTAGGCCATAGTGATCATCATTTAAAACCTTTTCTACGTTATTTAAATCGTCATTATCTTCACTTTTTTGCCACCATGGAATTTGCATTACCCAATCCATATATGTGCGAATAACGCTTGATTCTGCGCTAGCTGGAGGCATCATTTCATAACGTTTTAGTTCATCCCTTAGTTTTTCCTTAATGTTTTCAGGATATGGTTCTTCTTCAATCTTCCGTCTTATTTCATCACTATCATCATCTTTACTTGGAGTATCTCCTAGTTCTTCTTTGATAGTTCTTAGTTTTTCTCTTAAAACGTATTCTCTTTGGCTAGCATCCATCTTTTCTCTAACCTTTTGGTTGATTTCTTCTTCTAATCCTGCGATTACTTGTTCAGTATTGATAGCGTTAATAATCTTTTCAATACGATCGTTTACGTTTAATGCCTCTAGTATTTCTTGCTTTTTATCAAATGGTGCCATGAAATAGTTAGCGATAGTATCTGCTAAAACATCAGCTTCGATTTCCCCACTTAATTGTTCAATCATAGTTAGTGTTCTATCAGGGTTTTTAGCAGCTAGTTTTTCAACATTTTTTAATAATGTTCTAACTAGAGCTATTTCTTTGTTTTTATCACCAAATTCATTTTCAAGAGTTGCAATAACGCCAACATCAAGAGTGTTTGTTTGTATTAATTCCATTAATTTAATTCTTGAAATACCAACAACTACTACTCTTTGACTGCCATCATTGTTATTTCTAACTGATTTGATACGAGCTAAAATACCTACATCATAGACATCTTTGATAGTAGGAATTTCTGTTTCTGGTTCTTTTTGAGCAAAAATAGCAATTATGTTATTTGTGTTGTGTTGCCCATGTAAAATAGCATTTAAGCTTTTTTTACGTCCAACATCTAAGATATTTTCAACACTTGGGAATAAAACCATTCCTCTAGTAAAGACTATTGGAATTTTAACTGGTTCTTCATCTTTTATTTTGATTGCTTCTTCCCCATTTGCTGTTTTTACAATTTCATCATTTGCTCCGATTTTATCGCTCATAATCTCATCTCCTTATAGTAGAAAAAAGACGCTTAGCGCCTTTTTCATTTAAATTATTCAACAGTGTTAACACTTCTTAGATATTCGCCAATTTTTCTTGTGAATAATCTATTTGTTAGTTCTCCCATGTTGTTTTCGAATGTTTTCTTAACAGTTTCTAAATCAACATTGTATTGTTTAGCAATTTTGTCTAATTCTTCATCAACGTCTTTTGCTTCAACAACGATTTTGTTTTCTTTAGCAATTTCTGAAAGAACAAATACTGCTTTTAAGTTTTCTTCAACTTCGCCTTTTAGTCTTTCTTTAATCTTTGCTTCACTATCCCCTGATACTTCACAGTATTTTTGGAATGGAATACCTTTATCTTCAACACCTTTTACGAAGTTTCTGAATGCAAAGTCTAGGTCTCTAGCGATAACAGTTTCTGGAACTGTTAGTTTTGAACCTTTAACGATTTGTTGAACTAATAGGTTAAATCCTAATTTATCAGCATCTGCTGCTTTTTTTGCGCTTACAGCTTTCTTAATTGTTTCTTTTAGTTGAGCTAGTGTTTCAACACCTTTGATTTGTGCATCTTTTGCTAGTTCATCATCAATTGCTGGGATATTCTTAACTTTGATTGAGTGAATAAAAATTTTAAATGTTGCGTCTTTACCAGCTAATTCTTTGACATAGTTTTCTGGGAACTTGACTTTGATTTCACATCTTTCTCCGACTTTCTTACCAATTAATTGATCTTCAAATCCTGGAATAAACATGTTTGAGCCAACTTCTAGTTCATAGTTTTCAGCAGCTCCGCCTTCAAATGCTTTACCATCTGTGTAACCTTCGAAATCGAAGTTAACGATGTCGCCTTTTTCAACTTTGTCGCCTTTCTTTTCACTTAATGTAGCAAGTTTTAATGCTAGGCCATTTAGTTCTGCATTAATATCTTCTTCAGTGACTTTTACTTCTTCCTTCTTAATCTTAATCCCTTTGTAAGTACCTAACTTTACTTCAGGTCTTGCTGTAAATGTGTACATTACTACTAGCTTATCTGCTGAAATCTCTTCAACATTGACAGCTGGTTGGATTAATACTTCCAATTTATTTTCTGCTAAGATTTTCTTAAATCCTGTAGGAATAATAATATCTAGTGCTGTTGACATTGCTTTTGAAGTATCAATGTGTTTTTTAGCAACTACTAGTGGAGCTTCGCCTTTTCTAAATCCTTTAACTTCAATATCTTTTGCTAGTTTTTCATAAGCTGAATCTTGTGCCTTAATCCATTCTTCTGTTTCAAATGTGACTTTAACATTTGTAATGGCATCAGTGACCTTTTTTAATTCTAATTTCATAAATAAGTCCTCCTCGTATTTACGCAAGCATTATTTTAGCACAAGAAAACCATTTAATCAAATATTATGATATATAATATTTAATTATTAACGAAAAAACAGCAAATCAGTGCTGTTTTATGCTTCTAAATTGTTTAATTGTTTGATTTTTACATAGTAAACATCAAGTTCGGGCTTTTCAATATTGAATAAATCAATGATATCTTGATCTTCTAACTTGTAGCCTAACATTTCATTAGCTAGTTTATAGATAGAAGCTGCGATAGCATCATATTCAAGTTCACTAATTTCTCTAGGATATACTCCCGCTAAAATAGAAGCCATTATTTGATAAGAAATATCGGCTAGTGAAACATCATCACTTCCTACTTTTTCTTTTAAAATAGTGCTGATTACTTTAAAAGAAGGTGTTTCAAATAAAGGTGTTAATTTATCAGGATAAATTCTAGTAACATAGTCTTTACTATGATATTCAAATTCTTCACTAACATTTTGTTCATGAAGTAACTCTAATACGATAGTTTTTAAGTAAGCAGGGATTGATGTGTCCATCAAAATAACTTCTAAACTTGCTAGGAAATTTCTAATATTTCTTGAATGAGTTTGATAAATGGCAAGTGCTAATTCTTCAGTATTTCTAGTGGTTATTAGCATTTCATTTAATTCATCATCACTTAACAAATCATATGGAGAACGCTCAACTTTTTCTCCTTTTTGCTTTTTAAGCAATTTATCATATGTATCTTTAAAGAAAGGCTCAAATTCATGAGGAATAAATGGCATTTCTAACTCTTTTTTTAATACATCAATTGCGGCTTCATCTTGATGAGTTTCGATCAAAGAAACAACATACAATGATAATATATCGTAATAGTATTGATTCTGTTCATCTTTTAATGCTTCATTAGCTAACTCAATTGCTTTATTATATTCCTTTAATCCAACATAACAAATTATCTTTTGAAGGTCTGCATTTGGATCTTTTTCATTGTTTAGTAAATCAAGAGCATCTTCAAAATGTGCATCATCAATTAATTCATTAATTTTCTTTAGTAGTGCTTCATCCATTTTATTCACACTCCTCTTTTCTATTATAACACAATAAAATGATGTAAATAAGTGATTTGGTCAATAAATAACTTACTTTTTCTTATCATTTCATTGTCAACATGCATGTTGACATACATTATTTATTTGATATAATAGTCGTAGATGATATTGGTTGCTTCGCGATTGGAGCGCTGGGATTGATATCATCTTTTTTTGCAATCTAGCATTTCTTTCTATAGTTATTATTTATTAAGCATATTCTTATACAATTGTGTTTATTTTGTTATATTAACGCTCAACATACATGTTGCCATACATTATTTATTTGATATAATAGTTGTAGATGGTATTGGTTGCTGTGCGATTGTAGCGCTGGGATTGGTATCATCTTTTTTTATACAAAATAACATTATTTTCTACCAATTGTTGGTAGAATTTTTTATAATTTCTTTTCCCATATACACTCTTAATAAAGTTTGTATCTAACTCTAATTTGTTAATATAACCTTTTCCATTCTTTCTTATAGCAACCAGCAATGGATCATTATTTTTGTCCTTAGCCTCTAGTATCGCTATAAATGAATTTTCTCTATCCACATCATTACTAAGACTTTTAGCAATCAGTAGTGGATGTTCTAATAAACTTGGTAGTTCATATAACACTTTTTTGTCTATTTCATGAGAGTGGCCACGACTTATTTTTTCACCAACAGCTCCTTTTATATGTTTTTGGGTCATAAGCATGGGATAATTATTAAACCCCAAATCTATAAAAACTTTAGGTGTTGTTTCTAAGACTAAAACCGCATCGTTAGCATCATACTTCCTTTTTAATACTTTCTTAACTGTTTTTTCAAAACTTTTATTACTAACAAAGTGATTTAACACTTTTCTAATAGATTGTAATTCGACCAATATAACTTCCCTTTCCATAAAATAATATGAAATATTTATAATCAAAACATAAACACTTTATATATACATAATCATTAAACTTAATTTTTACTCATTTTATGTAAGTAGGTATGTCAAAAAACTATAATGTATTAAAGATGCAAGAAGCCCATATAATCGGGCCTTTTTTGCAATTAAAATAAAAATGGCGTCCAATACAGGATTCGAACCTGTGACCCACAGCTTAGAAGGCTGTTGCTCTATCCGGGCTGAGCTAATTGGACACGCAATATTATAATAAACTTTTAGGCTTGAAATATCAACTATTAATTAATATTTTAGCCTAAAAATCTACTACAATTTGCTTTTTAATTCATTTGCAACACTTCTAGGAACAAATTGTGATAGTTCATCAATACTTGCTTCTTTTATTTTATCAATACTACCAAAGGCTGCAATTAGTGAGGATTTACGTTTATCACCTAAACCTTTAACATCATCTAAAATTGAAGATGTCATTGATTTGGATTTTTTATAACGATGGTAATCAATAACAAAGCGGTGAACTTCATCTTGCATTCTTGTTAATAAAAAGAATAATGCTTTGTTGTCACTAATATCTATTTCATTGTTATTTTCATCAACTATAGCTCTAGTGGTATGTTTATTGTCTTTAACTAATCCATAGATTGGAACATTAATCATTAACTCATTTAACGCTTCTTTAGCAGCATGAATTTGTGCCACTCCACCATCAACAAGAATTAAATCAGAATAAGCTTGTTTTTCGCTTAGTTTACGATAATATCTACGATACATGACCTCTTTCATAGCGCCAAAATCATTACCTTTATTTTCATCACTAACTTGATATTTACGATACATTTTTTTGTTAGCAATTCCATTAACAAATACTACGACGGCACTGACATTTGCATCACCATTAATATGAGAGTTATCGATAAGTTCAATTGTTTTAGTAGATTTAACATTAATTCTTTTAGCTAAATCTTCTAACACATTATTTAAATCTTGATCTTCTCTTACATTCATCATGATGTGTTTTTCCATCGCTTTAATTGCATTTTTAACACCCATATCAATAAGTTCCACATTGATACCACGTTTTGGAACAATTAGTTTTCCTTCTAATAAATCTTGAAGTATTTCAATATCTTCAAAATTAGGAACTACAATTTCTTTTGGTGCTTGATACTTTTCATAAAATTGAAGAATATAACTAGCTAAAGCATCTTCAACACTACCATAAAGAGGTAATACTTCACTAATACAACTAATAAGTAATCCACTTCTAATAACTAAGGTTGCAAAAGCAATATAGTCATTTGATACATGAAAACTAAAGACATCTTTATCAATTTTATCATTGCTAATAATACTTTGTTTTTTTGTAATATAATCAATGGATTCAATTGATTTTTTATATTCATTAGCAGTTTCAAATTCTAGTCTTTCACTAGCTTCTTTCATCTTTTTAACTAGATTTGCTTTAACTTCAGAGATATTACCATTCATAAAAGATCTTATTTGTTTTAAACTTTCTTCATAATCTTTTATGTTAACTTTGTTTACACAAGGCCCTAGACATTGTCCAAGTTCATAATATAAACAAGTTTTCTTTGGTAATGTTTTACATTTTCTTAATGGAAATAGTCTATTAAGTAAATTAATAGTTTCATAAGCACTAGAAGAGTTAGGATAAGGCCCAAAATATTCACATTTCTTATCTTTTGTAGAACGAGCAATTTTAAGAAAAGGATGATCTTTTTTATCAATTGCAATATAAGGATAAGTTTTATCATCTTTTAACAAAATATTGTATTTAGGCATATATTTATGAATTAGATTTATTTCTAATAAGAAAGCTTCTTTTTCACTAGCAACACTAATAAAATCAAAATCACAAACATCATTGACCATCTTTTGGGTTTTACCTTCATGAGGTCGAGTAAAATATTGGGTTACACGATTGATTAAATTCTTAGCTTTACCCACATAAATTACTTCATTATTTTCATTCTTCATTAAATAGCATCCGGGGACGCCATCTAAAAGTTTTAGTTTTTCTTCTACTAAAGGTTTCATTACTTCTTGAATTTGACGACAGTAGCTCCAAATAAGCCCTCGCCTTCTCCCCCTAATCTATAAGAATCAACATAAGGTTGTTTATCTAAATATTTATGAACTGCTTGTCTTAATGCTCCTGTACCATAACCATGAACAATTCTTACTTCATTCATATGTAACATCAAAGCATTATCGATATATTTTTGTAATTCTAAAAGTGCTTCATCAACATGAAGACCTATTAAGTTACATTCTGGTTTAATAGGAGTAGGTCTTGCAAAAGCTTTAATTTCAATCTTATTTTCTTTCTTTGTTTCATGGTGAATTGATAAATCACTACCATTCATATCTACACTCATCTTACCAATATCAATTGTGTAAATATCTCCCTTTTTACGAGTAATTTTACCTGTTCTATTTAGTTTTAAGATATAGACACTATCGCCAACTTCAAAGTCTTTTGACTCCTTCTTTTCTTCATCAATTTCAAATACAGAAACATCTTGAAGTCTTTTCTTAGCTGCAATCCATTCATGAAGTTTAACTTCGCTTGATGGACGAATCTTAATTTCTTCCATGATTTTATCGATTTCTTCTTTAGCAGACAAAACGAGTTCATCAATTCTTTCATGGGAATTAGCGATTAAATCTTCTTGTTTTTCTATTAAAGATTTGTTTAGTTTTTCTTGTTTTTCTAGTTTCTTATTTAATTCTTCTTCTTTTAAGAATAAATCTTGCTTAATCTTATCGGCTTCTTGAAGCTTTTTTTGTAGTTTTTCAATTAAAGTATCATTTTCACTACTAAAATGTTTTTCATAATCTTTAGCTTTTTCAACAATTGAATTAGATAGACCTAATCTTCTAGAAATAGTAAAAGCATAAGATTTACCAGGAACTCCATAAATCATACGATATGTAGGTTTTAGTTTTTCTTCATCAAAAACCATAGATGTATTGGTGATATAACCAACATCAATTGCAAATGTTTTAAGATTTGAATAGTGAGTCGTTGCTAAAACATTGGCAGATCTAGAATGGAAGTAATCTAGAATTGCCATAGCTAGTGCTTCACCCTCTTTAGGATCAGTGCCGCCACCTAGTTCATCAACAAGTACTAAGGAATTTGCATTAACCTTACTAGTAATATCAATAATCTTAGATAAGTGAGATGAGAAAGTGGATAGGTTTTGTTCAATACTTTGTTCATCACCTATATCAACAAAGATATCATCAAATACACCAAGTCTAGCTTCAAAATCAACAGGAATAATTAGTCCTGCTTGATTCATCATAACAAGTAATCCTAGTGTTTTTAAAACAACAGTTTTACCACCAGTGTTAGGGCCTGTTATTAAAAGCAGTGAATTATTTTCTCCACCTAAGATTAAATCATTAGCTACCACACTTTTTCTTTCTAGTAAAGGATGTCTTGCTTTAATTAAATAAACCTCTTTTTTCTTAGATAAAGTTGCGACTTTACCATCAATTTCTTTACCATATTTTGCTTTAGCAAATAAGAAATCTAGTTCAATTAAAAATTTTAGGTTTTGTTCTAAATCTTCTAGATATTCTCTTACAATATCACTTAAAGCCATCAAAATACGTTCAACTTCTTCTTGCTCTTGATGATGAAGTTGTTGAAGTTTTGAATTTATTTGGACAATTTCTTCTGGTTCAACATAGAAAGTTTGACCACTATCACTTTGATCATGAATAATACCACCAAAAATATATTTAAATTGAGCTTTGAGCGGAATTACTAATCGATCATTTCTAACTGTGATTAAACTATCACTTAGTTTATCGCTATGTTTTCTAATATATGATTCTAGTTTTCCTCTTACTTCTCCTTCTTTTTTTACAATTTCTTTTCTAATATTTGCTAAAGTAGTTGAAGCATGATCATAGATTAAAAAGTTAGGAGAAATACATCTATCAACTTCTTTTTTTAATTCTTTAACTGGATTTAATGAATTGGCTAAATATTTAAAGTTATCAATATTTTCTTCTACTATTTGGCTAGCAAAAGATTGGACTTTACTTATTCCATCATATTGACTTGCGATACGGTATAACTCTTCTGGGAATAACATTGCACCTTTAGAAGCACGAGACAAATATTCTTGAATATCGTGAACAAACTCAATTGGTACTGCCCCATATCGATAAGTTATTCTTAAAGCTTCATCAGTGTTTTTTAGTTCTTGCTCAATGGCAAAATAGTCATTACTTACTTCTAGTTCACACAAAAGTTTTTTAGCACTATTAGTTACAGCGTAACTAGCTACTATTTCTTTTATTTTATTAAACTCGAGTATTTCATTAACATCTCTCATGCTATTTCACCCCATAGATATCATAACAAATTATTAGCATTTTCGCACTAAATTGTGATAAAATATTAGAAAGGAGAACTAATTTATGGATAAAAATACCTATACATTAGAAGTAGATGAATTAACTTTTGCAAAAATGAAAGATTTTTATCAAGATGACGCTGTAGAAAATAGCAGTGAAAATCTTGAATTTTTCGCAAGAAATAATAACTGTTCTATCTCAGGATATAAATCCCATAAAGTTGTTTTCCAAGGTAATAAAGCAGGTTATGAAGCATCCATTTGGGATCCTGCATTATTAAATAGCCAAAATGATAATAGTGACGATGATGAAATATTTTTAGGAAGTCATGCCGGTAGTGATGAAGTTGGTACGGGAGATTTTTTTGGCCCTATCATTGTAGTAGCAGCATATGTTGATAAAAAACACTATGACACTTTAGTAAAAATGGGTGTTAAAGATAGTAAAAAGCTAAGTGACGATAGAATACGAGAAATCGGCGCCAAATTAATCAAATTAATCCCTTATTCACAATTGCACTTAGACAATGTTAAATTCAATGAAATGACCCAAAAAGGCTTTAATATGAATAAACTAAAAGCTTATCTACATAACAAAGCTTTATTAAACTTACAAAAGAAGCTAAATCATAAGATTGAATATATAGTTATGGATCAATTTGCACCAGAAAAACTATATTATTCTTATTTAGAAAGCGAAATACTAGTTCAAAAAAATATCACTTTTATCACTAAGGGTGAAAGTCATAGTATTGCTGTTGCAGCAGCATCCATTATTGCTAGATACTCTTTTTTATTAAAGATGGATAAACTATCTAAGTTAGCAGGAGTAAATCTTCCAAAAGGTGCTAGCGAAGAAGTTGATGAATTTGCTAAAAAATTATATGCAAAAATGAAAAAAGATGACTTTGATAGCATCTGCAAGAAATGCTTTAAAAATTACGAAAGATTATAAAAAGGCTCTATGGAATAAAGCGATTTTATGGAATTAAAAACGCTATGAAATTAACTGCGTATGGAGAATAAGGATATACACTATTTTAAAACGAGGGATCACTAATCTGTTCACCCCCCGTTTTTTTGATTGTCTGGTTTTTTGGTGTCCCCAATTAATTTGAGATTAAAACGGCTCTATAAATTAAAAGTTGGTCGATTCAAGTAATCAAACGAAAGTTGGTAAAAAAATACCAACTTTTATTTGATATGTTTTAGATAATAAAAAGGTATTAATAAAGGTAAAATAATGACTTCAAAAAAAGATCAAAGCAACCTTATTGTATTTATCAGAATAGACTTGTAGGAAAAAGGCGAATAAAAATGTTGTTTTTCTGCAATTTATTCTTTTCTTTTAATAAACTTTTATTATTGAGGATGATAAAGAATGAGATAATAAATATATTATAAAAGATAGATGCAAACATACAAAAAGTTGGACACGCCATCACTTATGCGGTGAAGAATCCAACTTTTATTTTATCGTTTTAGCAATTGCCACCAACTTTTGTTTGATGCTTTTTGAAAATAGCTACCAACTTTCATTTGATGCGTTTACCAACGATTACCAACTTTCATTTGAGAGAACCATTAAAACCCCCATTTTCCCCAATTTATTTTAGAGAGCCTTTATTTAACAAAATTATGGCTTTAATTTAATTTATCTAAATATGTTGGTACTCCTTGATGTAGAATATATAAATTATTTTCATCAACACTGAAGATTGTATTTGCTAAGATCTCATTAGTTCTATCAACACCATATTCATCAACCCAATAGCTGATTGCGTCTAATCCATCAACCATTCTATCTGTTGAAGTATATAAATTTAATCTTCTAGTCATATTATGATGTTGAGCATATTCATAGACATAAGGATCAGTCCAGTCTAATTCAGTCCATGAAGTTTCTTCATCTGAATATTTAACTTTGTTTGTTGAATGATAATATAGCATTGAAGTAGCAAATTCACCATCTGCCCAAACACTATTTTCTGTTAATTCAAACCCGTGCATAGTATAAACAATACTTTCAATTACTTGTTTTTCGATATAGAATGTCCCAGTAAATGGAGTAATATACCAACATTCATTCATAACTTCACTATTTCTATAAGCTCTAATTTTATTATTCTTTAATACAAACGCTGGCGCTTCTTCGTCTTCAATCTTTGTTTGCCCGCCTCTAGTTGTTTCAACTACTACATCTAATAATGAAATTTCCTCATCTTCAGGTAAAGTTGAAACAGCATCAATCATTCTAACTGAATATAACATATTAACCATATTTTCTGGATCTATAGCATAATTTTGCATTGTTGGATCATAATATTTCCAAACCCCATCAACTTTAGCAATTAACCAACCATGTTTTCCATTAATTGGCCAGTAATAATAGTTAATACTCTTATCCATGTCTAGATCAAATCTATCATAAATACCACTTACGTAGAATGAAGTAATATCTGCTGCAGCTAACATATCGTGCATAATAGTAGCAAATTGTGAGCAAACACCTCTCTTAGAAATAAATGATTCATAAGTAGTTGCATCTTTATAGCTCATATCATAAATCATATTATCAACTATCCAATTGTAAATAGTGGATGTTTTTTCTTCTTTTGTTTTGCAATCTTTAATCAAGTTTAATGTAAATGCTTTAATTTCAGCATACTCATAGGAATTAGAAAATGGATATCTTAATAGATCTTGATCTAATTCTGTAGTTGCTCTATTATCATAATACTCTGCAATAGCAACACCCTGTAAAGCAGCTTTTAAATCATACTCTATTAAATAATAATTCTTTTCATCTTTTTTTGAATCATCTCCTGTCAGTTCGCTATGATATGGAGTATATATAGTACTTTCTATCAAAACACCACTATTGCTATACTTAGTTAATGTAATAAAATAATTACTCTTATTATATACCAATACATACTTGTAAATTGTATGATTTGATGAATCTATCTCATTTATGTAATATAACAATGACTCACCATAATCATTCCTTGATTCAACATATAACATATTATTAGTTTCAGCGTTAATAGCCCCTTTCAAGGTGCCATTGTTAGAGTGTATAAAGAACGTCATTTTATTTGTCGATTTACTGTACTCATAACAAGATTCTATTAGACCTTTTGAGTAATAATACATAATTTTTACTATATTCCCATCGGAATCATATTCTTTTGTAGAATTAAGATAACCATCAGAATTATAATCAGTCATTTTAACTATATTACCATTTTCATCATATTCATATTCATACCAGTATGATAGACTACCATCTGATTCATAACGTTTTTCTGTAATATTTCCAGAAGTATCATATTCTAATGTATACCAGCAAATAATGCCATCAGAATTACTATCAGTTAGTTTTATTAATCTAGATAAATCATCGTATTCATATTTTCTAGCAAAAGACAATTGTGCTGATTCATAATAGCAACAAACTGTTATATTTTGTGGATCCAAATAATCTAGTTCAAATTTTTTCTTATTATATTGATCCTTCATTATATATCCAACTACATTACCTTCATTATCATATTTATCTTCTTTTACTAGTGTGTCTTCAAAATTGAATTCTTCATTAATCCAGCATGCCGAAAGATTTAGGTTGCCAGTACTACCTAAAGTAATATTTTTTACTATTTTATGCGTTTCGTTATCTACCCAACCTATAAATGTGCATCCATCTTTTACTGGTTCTAGTAAAGTTATTGTTTCTGTTTCAATAGTAAAGTTCACTGGATTATCTACACTATTTGCTCCACCATTCAAGTTGTATGTAATTGAATAATCAATAGGGATCCACTTTGCAAAAATTCTAATAGGTAGTTTATCATCGATAGATATATTTTCTATTTTTATTTGTTCATTCCCTTTATATTCAGCATACCAACCATCAAAAATGTATCCATCTCTTGTGACTGGGCCCAATGTTAATATCCTTGTTTCTGCATCAAACGATGAAAGCATATAGTCTTCTTGTTTGCCTCCAATATAATATACCGGTATTCTCCAGTCACTTTCTTCATATAATCCATTATTTCTATATAAAATTATAGAAGTTAGATATGAAGTTTTAACTATTGTTTCCCCTTTCATCAAGCCACCTTGCAAATCAAATTCGTATACATACCCAATACCTTTTGTTGGGCTATAATATATTTCTTTTGTTTTATTATTTGATGAATCGTATTCCTCAATACAATAATAATCTTGAGAATCTGGTCGATATTTATATTTTAAATAACAACCTGTATTGGCTTTTGTGTCTGAAATTATTGATTTATCTTCTAAATAGACGATACCTCTTGTTATCCTATTGAATGAATCATATTCATACTCATATTCTTTTTCTGTATGGTTAAAGGTTTTATCAGAATTTGAATTTTGAATTTTAGTAACATTACCATATGAATCATATTCGTATTCATATGTAAAGCAATCCTCTATTTCATCATTTCCATTGTAACATATCCTCTTTAATAACTTATCGGTAATTAAAGAATCATATTCATACTCAAACCAATATGATTTTGTGCCGTCAGGATTATAATAAGTACTCTTTATTACGTTACCATTTATATCGTATTCATACTCACTCCAATCTAATTCATTTTCCTGTGAATCATAACTTATTAATTTAGTTAGTTCTTTATGCTTATAAACAGATATATACTCTTTATCAGAGGAATTGTATTCAGCCAAAGAATAAATAATACCATCAATATAAGTAACTTCTTTTACAATATTCCCAAATAAATCATATTCATAAATGTATTTTAAATCAGAATATAATTCATTGAGTATAGCTTTAGTCAAATGACCTTCGTTATCAAATGAGTATTCATTGTCTACATAATCTATACCTTTATCATATGATTTTGCTTTGACACTCTCTATATTTGAATAATCTACTTCATAACCAGCATAGAAATCCTCATATGTCCATAAACAACTATACCCAATTATTCTGTCGTTATCATCTTTCTTGTATTCTTTTACACCCTGAACATCAAAACCATATTCCTCTTGAATCCAACATGCTGAAAGAACAAGATCACCAGTTGTTCCAACTTTAATTTCGTTTATTATAGCATGACTATCTTTATCAACCCATCCAATAAAGACATATCTTTCTCTTGTTGGTGCTAATAAAGTTATAGTTTCAGTTTCAATATTAAAACTTGATGGATTATTAGAATCGTTTATTCCGCCATTTAAATTATATGTGATTGTGTAATCAATAGGGATCCACTTTGCATATACATTAACATCAGCCTTTTCTCCTCTAATTATTGTTTTTACTTCTGTTTGGAAATTATTTTCTAGATACCATCCATCAAATGTATAGTTTTCTTTTGTTGGAGTCCCTAATGTTAATACACCTGTATCATAATCATATGTAGATGCTTTGTTTTCATCTTGCGTGCCTCCATTTAAATTGTAGTTTAAATATGTAGCTATATTATATGTGCCATCATTATATGTGCCATCATCAAAGTATAAATATTCACATGTATTGTTCCGTAAAGCATCATAACCTGTTCTTCTTAAAATTTTATTTGAATCATATTCATATGTAGTGTAATATCTCATAGAACCATCAGGATTGTATTCAGTAGATTTTACTCTATTACCATTGGAATCATATTCATATGTGTGATAGCTAACGATAGAACCATCTTGATAATAAGTTTCTTTCACCATATTACCATTGGAATCATATTCATATATGATGTAAGAACCATCAGGATTGTATTCAGTTAATTTAACTTTATTACCATTGGAATCATATTCATATGTATTGCAATATCTCATAGAACCATCAGGATTGTATTCAGTTAATTTAACTATATTACCATTGGAATCATATTCATATGTGGTGTAATATCTCATAGAACCATCAGAATTATAATAAGTTGAAACAGATACATCTAGACTATGTCCTTCTTCAACTGTAACTGTGAATATTTCTGCTCCTTCACTTGACTTTACTGAGCACTTTATTATTCGATTATTTGAATTATATGTATATTCTAACCAATATACTAATACATCATTTGAATTATATTTCTTTTCTACTGTTATATTCCCTCTTGCATTATACGCATAAGTGTAATAGCTATCGATAGAACCATCAGAATCGTAA
>JAZRXY010000011.1:0-2158 GCA_045600465.1 Bacilli bacterium | reverse complement strand
ATTGATTTTTCAGTTTGATTCCATCAATAAAGCAATGAGTCTTTAGGGACTGTTGGTCTTTCTTCAAAGAATTCCACTTTCAAATCTTCAAGTTGATATGTCATTATTACATAATCACCTGCTTCAAAAAGGTGGTCGCCTTCGTCATTACAATAATCTTTTATAAATTGGAAACCTACATATCCATTAAATGAAATGATTAATTCATTATTATCATTAAAATCCCAAGCAATCTTTCTAAGTAATGTTTTTATCATAACACAAGAGTCTTCGGCATTGTATAGACTAATGAATGAATCCTTTGATTCAAGACCAAAAACACCTGTTTTGTTAAATTCTCCAAAAAGATCATAGTATATTTCGCCCATAAACAATTGTTTATTGTCTTTATTGGCAAGCAAATATTCTTTATAAGTATCACCTTCATGAAAAGGTGGAGTAATTTCGGAGTTTGTTGGATCATAGATGAAGTGATAAATATCATCAGCTGTTGGAAGCGGATTAATGTTTTGGCATGAGACTAATGGAGCAACTGAAGTTGCTAATACAATTGGAGCTAATAAATTAATCTTTTTCATTTCGATTTAATTTTATCAAAAAATTATCTAATAAATTAATATTAGTACAAACAATATGATTGTTTACTTTTTTGATAAGCAAGTCTTGATCCAATCTTCTTTTAAAGAACTGATAAGCTTTCTTATGTAATGGATTAGATAAATCTAATCCTTCTTGTAATCTTAAACCCATCATTAGAACTTGAAAATATAAATCATATTTTGAAAGTCTTTGACTTATTTTCTTTCATCTAAGTAAATTACCTTCAAAATAATACAAAGTATTATCTTCCATACCATGAGCACCTAAACCAATAGCTGCTCAATCATTTGTTTTTCAGATAGCAACATTATGTTGAGCTTGATATTTTTTATTAATAGCCCAATTACTAACTTCATATCTTTTAAAACCAATTTTGGGTAAATATGAAATTATGAATTTCAAATGGTCTTCTATTTCATAATCGTTTGTTTGATATTTTGTTTTCCCTCAAGGCGTATTTTCTTTTATTTCTAGAGAATACAAAGATAAGTGCTTAACTTTGTTAGCCCACAAAAAATCAATATCATTCTTAATACTTTCTTGTGTTTGGTGTTTAAAACCATAAATTAAATCACAAGAAATATTTGTGATTTTATTCTTAGTAAGAATAGATATAGCATTAGCAACCATAAACTTGTGATTTAATCTATTCATTGTTTTTAACAATGTAAGATCAAGAGTTTGTACACCTAATGAAACTCTGTTAATTTTGTTTTTGTAAAAGATTTTAGCTTGAGATTCAGAAACAAATTCAGGATTACATTCGATAGTAAATTCATATTGCTTATCTAATCTTTTAGATAAAACACCAAGCAATCTATCTAATTGTTTGTCTGTTAAACAGTTAGGAGTCCCACCACCAAGATAAATAGTTTTAAATTTGTTTCTTGTATATCTTTTCTTTAAGTCCTTAATGATCAAATCTATATATTGATCTGCTTTAGCAGATTGATAAATACATTTTGTGAAATCACAATATGGACAAAACTTTTTGCAAAAAGGAATGTGAATATATAAGTATTTAGTCATTACTTAATAAATGCCTTTACCAATTTATTTAGTTTAGTATCGTCTTTCTTGCCATGATAACTAAATAGTTTAGGATATTGATGTTTACATCAAGTTACCTGTCTTTTTGCATATCTTCTAGTATTTCTTGCAATAAGCTCAGCATCAATTGGATGTTTGTTAACTATGGCATCATAGATTTGTGGATAGCCTAATGCTTTAAAAGCATTTAGCTTATAAACATTCTTATCTTTTTTAATTAATGCTTTAACTTCTTTTTCTCAACCTTCGTCAATCATTTGTTTAACACGTTTGTTAATTGTGTTATATAGTTTAGTTCTATTTACATCCATGTAGATAACTAAACAATCATAATAATATTTATTTCTTTGAACATCTTTAGATGTTTTAGTCATTCCAGATTCTTTAATAATTTGGATTGCTCTTTGTACTCTTTTTCTATTATTAACAGAAATCTTCTTTGCTTCTTTGGGATCTAACTTATTTAATAAGTTTCACAATCTTAAATTAGATCATGAATCATATTTAG
>JAZRXY010000010.1:0-26012 GCA_045600465.1 Bacilli bacterium | reverse complement strand
TTCATGTTAATGGTAGTTTCCTCAAAAAGACATATAAAAAGAATACGATTTTAGTCGTATCCTTCATACACAATTAATTTAACAGTTCTGCATACCTTGCAATTCAAATACACAAATATACACACTTTATTTCACAGAGCCTTTATTTTCTAATTATTTCTAATATCTTTTTAGCGTCTTCTTCACTGATTTCGTTTTTGTATAAACCATATAGAAGTTGTTGTTGATTTTCTTTAAAATGTTTAGTTTGAATACTTAATAATTCGCTAGAACTTATAATAGCGCCTTTTAATCTAGTTACATCGTTCTCAGTTAATTTATAGGCTGTTGTAACTAGCTCTAATAGGTCGTATGGTATCTTTCTATTACCATTTTCGATAGATGATAGGTAGGAAGGCGAAATATGCAGCTTTTTAGCCATTTGGGCGGATGTTTCATCAGAGTTAATACGAATTATCCTTAAAAGCTTTCCTAGCGGTGTAACCATTAAAATCACCTACCTTTAATTAAATTATAAACAAACATAAAAAAGGGGTCAAGTTGAAGTGGTAGTACAAAATTGGAGTGGGTATTTTTTTACACCTTGTCCACTTTTGTGCTAGCTCTTCAAAATGCACACTTTATTTCACAGAGCCCAATATAAAACCCCACATCAGTATAAAGCTGACATGGGGTTTTAGGACCTCTTTTGAAATTAACGTTGTGATTTGTCGTAAGGGATACCTTCTGCCTTAGGACAACCAGATTTATTTCTAGTAATAATAAGAACTACTAATACAGCAAAGTAAGGTAGTAAATTATAGAAATACATTGGTAATCCAGTCTTTGCTAAGAATGCAAAACTATCAGCTAAGACACCAAGGTTCTTTAAGAAACCAAACATTAATGCACCAAGTGCAATTGTTAATGGTTTCCAGTTACCAAAGATCATAATTGCAAGAGCTAAGAAACCCATTCCAGCGACGCTGCTTTCTGCAGTACCAGCAGATAGAGTAGCAATGTAAGTATAACCACCTAGACCTGCTAATGCACCAGAGATTGTAGTTCCTAGATATCTCATCTTGAAGACGTTGATACCAACGCTATCTGCAGCTTGTGGGTGTTCACCACATGCTCTTAGATGCATACCAGTTTTACTCTTGTATAACCAGATTGATAATAAGACGAATACAACAATTCCAACATAAGTTGAAATATAAATCTTGTTAGCGAAGATTGCAAAGAATCCTTCAACGTTTGTTAAGATTGCAAAGTTTGTTGATTTTAATGGAACAATCTTTTCTTGGTTGAATAGAACTAGTCCCATTGCGCAAACAATAGCAGGAGCTAGCATGTTAAGTGCAGTACCTCCAATTGTTTGGTCAGCTTTAAGCTTGATAGCTGAGAAGGAAAGTAGTAATGAGAAGATTGCACCAGAGATTGCTGCAACAGCTAATGCAAGGATAAACATTAATTGAGGAGAATCTGCAAGAGCGTTTGCTTTTTGCATGATGATTACAAATACAGCACCTGCAAAAGCACCGAAAATCATTTCACCTTCAAGACCTAGGTTAACAATTCCGCTTCGTTCAGCAAATACGCCACCTAGAGCAACTAGCATTAGAGGAATAGCAACTAGTATTGTTTGTTGAATAAGTAATACCATTATTGTTTACCTCCTTTTGCTTCTAATTTTGGTTTGTCTGTAAGTCGAGCATCTCGCTCTAGCTTGTTTATTTTATCTTTCGTTTTCTTTCTTGTTAAGATATCTCTAAATAGTTTTGAGAATCCTGCAAGATAGATAATGATAGCGATAATCATATCTGCGATGTATTGGTTAAATCTTAATCCCATTAGTAAACTTCCGCCTGATGATAAGTGTCTAATAAATAGAGCAGAGACAATAACGCCAATCATGTTATTAGATGCAAGCAATGCTGCAGGAATACCATTGAAACCATATGATGGTAATGTTTGATAAGCACTTGAGAACTTAAATTCAATACCTGGGTTTAAATAGTAGAAGCAAGCACCTAGACCAGCTAAAGCACCAGCAATAGCCATTGATAGGATGATATTTCTTTTTTCATCCATACCTGCATATTTAGCAGCGTTCTTGTTACTACCGCATGCTTTTAATTGGAAACCAAATGTTGTTTTGTTCATAACGATTTGTAAAACAATAGCAATGATAATAGCAATAACAATACCGATATCAATATAAGAATTACCAGAAGCATCACCAAACAGTTTATCTAATCCTAATGTAGGAGTGAAGTTACCAGTTTCAAGTGTTTTAATTAAATAACCAGATTTACCACTTGCGTTATTGATAATACTTGTTTGTCCTTTGAATACCCAAGAAGTGATATTAGCAGCCATCCAGTTAGTCATGATACAAATAATTACTTCATTGACTCCGAATAGTGCTTTGAATAATCCTGGAATCATTCCCCAAATAGCAGCTAGGATTGTTCCAACTAGAACTGCTAGGATCCAAACTAGGATTCCAGCACCTCTTGAACCAACAGTGTTGATGTTTAAAGCAACTAACAAGCAACCAGTTGTTCCCATTAAGAATTGGCCTGCTGCACCAATGTTGAATAGACCAGTTTTTTGAGCAATTGCAACGCTTAAACCTGTAAAAATTAAAGGTACAGCGTAGAAGATAGTGTTACCTACTTGTTTTAATGAGTTAGTTCCACTTGCAAAAGGACCACTGATTAGGATACCTAGTCCTTCAAAGGCATCGCTGATTGAATTGTATTCTGAGAATGCAGCAATAAATAGCATTACAATAAATCCGATAGCAAGACCAATGATGACTGAGATAACTGATGATAGAACAGATTTGGTTCCTGGTTTATCATAAATCTTTCTGATATCCATTAGAAACTTTGAGGATTCTTCGTTAATAGTTGTTGTTTTCTTTGCAGCCATAATTACTTACCTCCTTTGTTTCTTTTGGCACCAGCCATATATAGACCTAGTTCAGTAACGTTAGTTTTCTTTGGATCAAGTTCACCAACGATTTCACCTTCATACATTACTAGGATTCTATCTGATAGGTTCATAACTTCATCAAGTTCTAGAGAGACAAGTAATACTGCGTCGCCTCTATCCCTTGAATTAATAATTGATTTATGAACGAATTCAATAGCACCGACATCAAGACCACGTGTTGGTTGGACAGCGATTAATAACTTATGAGGTCTTTCGATTTCTCTAGCAATGATAGCTTTTTGTTGGTTACCACCAGACATGCTTCTTGCCATTGTATCAGGACCTTGTCCGCTTCTGACGTCGTATTGTTCATTTAACTTTTCACAATATTTTCTTACATCTTGGAATTTAATGAACCCATGACTTTGGAATTCAGGCTCATTAAATCTTTGAAGAACCATGTTTGAAGAAAGAGGGAAGTCAAGAATCAATCCATGTTTATGTCTATCTTCTGGGATGTGTGACATACCAATTTCATTTTTCTTAGCAATTGAAGCGTGGGTGATATCTTCACCTGCCAAAATAACCGTTCCAGCACTAGCTTTTTCTAGGCCAGATAATGCATGAATGAATTCAGTTTGACCGTTTCCATCGATACCTGCGATACAAACGATTTCACCTTTTCTTACTTCAAAAGATACGTCTTTAACAACATCTTTCTTTAATTGATTATTATGTACTGTTAAACCTTTGACAGCTAAAACAACATCTCCTGGCTTAGCAGGATCTTTATCAGCAACAAACTTAACATCGTGGCCAACCATCATTTCTGATAGTTTTTCTTTTGTTGTTTCACTAGTTTTTACAGTACCAACATATTTGCCTTTTCTTAGAATTGTACATTCATCAGAAACAGCCATGATTTCATTTAATTTGTGTGAAATGAATAGAATTGATTTACCTTCACTAGCTAAGTGTTTCATGATCTTCATTAACTCATCAATTTCTTGAGGTGTTAGAACAGCTGTAGGTTCATCAAAAATTAATATTTCATTTTCACGGAAAAGCATTTTAAGAATTTCTGTTCTTTGTTGCATACCAACAGTGATGTCTTCAATTTTTGCATCAAGATCAACTGATAGTCCATAACGTTTAGATAATTCTTCTGCTTTTTTTCTTGCGTCTTTTTTGGAAATGAATCCAAACTTTGTGTCTTCTGCACCAAGGATAATGTTTTCAAGAACAGTGAAGCACTCAACAAGTTTAAAGTGTTGGTGAACCATTCCAATGCCTAGGGCAGTTGCGTCGTTAGGGTCATTAATTTGTACGACTTTTCCATTTTTAAGAATTTCACCTTTTTCAGGTTGGTATAAACCAAAGAGGACACTCATTAGAGTAGATTTACCAGCGCCGTTTTCTCCAAGCAAAGCATGGATTTCGCCTTTCTTAAGTCTTAATGTGATGTCATCGTTAGCAATAATACCAGGAAACTCTTTGGTGATGTGTCGCATCTCAATGACATAATTTTCACCCATAATATGTCTCCTTTTTGTTTTATTTAACATTTAGAATTACTCCCGCTTTTTACGGCGGGAGTAATAAGTATTATTTTTTTATAGATGTATTAAGAAACTAAACTACTAGTCTAGAGTAACATTAACGTTTGTGAATTCTGCGTTTGCTGCTGCCCAGAATTCTGCTGTGTTAACGTTGCCATCGCAACCGTCTGTCTTAATTGTAACTTTACCAGATTTAACATCTGCAAATAGTTTATCGTATTCAGCTGTTGTGAATGTTTTGAATCTCCATGAACCTGAAGCTGTTGGGATACCTGTTGCATCTTCTGTAGCACCTAAGTTAGATAGGTTGTTCTTTAATGCACTGTCCCATTTTCCTGCATAGTATTCTTTTAGGATTAGTTCGACTGATGTTGATAGTCCTTTGAATGCTGATGTAACGACTCTGTCTGATTCGCCAGATTGGTCAACGTCAACACCAATGATCTTTCCGTTAGCTGTAGCTTCTGCTGCTGCCTTAACGCTTTGTAGCATTGAACCACCACAAGAGAAGACGATTTCTGTACCGTTAGCATACCAGCCAGCGATTTGTGTTTGTAGTTCTGGTGAAGCACTGAATGCATCGCCGTATTTGTATGACATTGTAACTTCGACTGTCTTACCTAATTCTTTAGCTGCTGCGTTAGCACCTTGGACGTAACCGTAACCATATCTGTTACATGCAGGGTTTGTTCCGCCGCCACCGAATGTTCCGCCAAGTTTTGTGTAGCCATCTTTAACAGCTGCATAACCTGCGAAGTATCCTGCTTCTTGTTCCTTGTAAGCGATAGCTGTAACGTTATCGTAACCTAGTGGCCAACCATCAACGAAAACAAATTTAACGTCTGTGTGTGCCTTTGCAACTGTTTCGATAGCTGTTGCTTGTAGGAATCCAGGAGTAACAATAACTTTAGCACCTTTTGAGATTGCTAGTTCCATAGCTGCGATACGGTCAGCATCTGTAGCATCTGCACCGTTAGCTGGAGCATAGTAGTTGTAACTTAGATTGTTTGCTTTTGCGTAGTTTTCAACACCTTCGTAAGTACCTTGGTTGAAACCGCCATCCATTAATTGACCAACGTCTGTGACAACTGCTAGTTCGTAAGTCTTAGTTTCTTTTCCGCCTTGCTCACCACAAGCAGTTACTGTTGCAATGCTTGATGCAAGAACTGCAGCAGTTGTTAAGATTTTAACAAGTTTTTTCATAGTATTTTCTCTCCTCCATCTATGTAATAACTTTCAGTGTTATATAGTTCTAACTATAGTCGATTAGTTAGCTCATATAAACACCATAATTATAGCAAAAAAACAGCCTTTTCTCAATGGCTAAAAATTAAATATTTATCATTAATGATAATAGTCGCGAATTTTCGGTACTTTTAAGAGATAAAAAAGTGCGAAAAAATAAGAGGATAAAAAATCTAGTTGCGTTTTAGGAATAATTATAATATAATTATAAGGCACTCATGTGAAGGGAGCGCGTAATCTTCTTGCTATCTTAATTGAAGATAGCCTAAGTCCATAAGGAGGTGTAAGTATGAGAAAATACGAAACAATGATTATTCTCAACAACGATCTTGGCGAAGAAAACCGTAAAGCTTTATTAGAAAACCTATTAGATGTTCTAAAAAAGAATGGTGCAGAAAAGATCGAAGTTAATGAATGGGGTAGCCGTGAATTTGCTTATGAAATTAACAAGCAAACAAGAGGTTACTACGTAGTCGTCAATTTCGAAGCAGACAATTCAAATCTAAACAAAGAGTTTGCAAGAATTTGTGGTATTAACCAAAACGTTGTCCGCCATATGACTATTGCATTATAGTCCAGGAGGAAAACAAATGATTAATAGAGTAGTTTTAGTTGGAAGATTAACTAAGGATCCAAGCGAACTTAGAAGATCTACAAGTGGAAATGCTGTCACATCCTTCACATTAGCAGTTGATCGTCGCTTTGTAAAGCAAGATGATCAAAGCCAACAGCAAGCAGATTTCATCTCATGTGTTGTTTGGAATAAGACAGCAGAATTCGTCTCTCAATATGCTAAGAAAGGATCGCTAGTTGGTGTTGAAGGAAGACTTCAATCAAGGTCTTATGATAGCAAAGAGGGATACAAAGTATACGTTACTGAAGTTGTTTGCGATAATGTTCAATTATTAGAACCAAAGAGTGTTAACTCACAAAGAACTAATGAGTCACTATCACAAGGAACTCCACATAATGGCGGATATGAAACACAACCAGAACCTCAATACGATGATCATGATGATGTAGGTATTGATGTTCCTGATGATGATTTACCATTCTAAAGGAGGAAATAATTATGATGTTCAAAAGACAAAGACCTAGAAAAAAGGTTTGTTACTTTACAAAGAACAAAATCACTTATATTGATTATAAAGATGTCGACCTACTAAAGAAATTTATTTCTGCTAATGGAAAAATTTCTCCACGTAGAGTTACAGGCACAAGTGCTAAATATCAAAGAATGTTAGCAACAGCAATTAAACGTGCTCGTCAAATGGCATTATTACCATACAATATCGACTAATTATTAATATAAGAACAAAATCACTCGAAAGGGTGATTTTTTTTGCTCATTATTAGATTACTATATATAAATAAATAATATGAATATAATATGTACTTGCATTATTTTCTAAATAATAAATAGCAATTAAAAATCCAAAAAACCCAGTTTTATTGGGTGATTTCTATAGTTGTTTTTTTTGATCTTTGGAAATAAAAACACTTTCAATAAAAAATGTGTTGCATTGTTTTAAAATTTATGTATAATATAACCCAGAGAAAAAAGGGGATGATTGTTATGACACTAACATATGAGGTCAATTCGAAACCAAAATTCAAACAATTAGTCATCTTTGCTATTCAAGAATTGTTAGCAATTATGGCCGCTACTTTAGTCGTTCCTGTTATCGTTGGTAATAATATGAGTCCCGTTGCTGCACTATTTGGTGCTGGTGCCGGGACTTTAATTTATGTCTTGTTTACCAAAGGTAAGAGTCCAGTCTTCTTAGGTAGCTCATTCGCATTCTTACCATCTATGGCGGTAGCCTTCGCTGGTGGTATTTCTATGTCATTAGGCTATGTAGGATTAATCTTTGGTGCTATCTGTGCCGGATTAGTTTACGTTATCATTGCTATCGTTGTTAAATTTACAGGAAGCAAATGGATAACAAAAATTATGCCAGCAGTAGTTATTGGACCAACAGTTGCACTTATTGGTCTATCACTAGCAAGCAACGCAGTTAATGATTTATTTACAGCTCCAGCAGGAGGAAGTAGATATATTGCATTGATTGTTGGGTTAATTACTTTCTTTGCAACGATTATTTGTTCAACATTTGCTAAGAAGTTCTTAAAACTTATCCCATTCGTTGTAGGTATCTTAATTGGTTATATCTTTGCAGTAATATTAACTGTTATTGGTTTAACTGCATCTGTAAATGATTTATTAATTATTGACTTTTCAAGTTTTGTTAAAACTTTTGATCCATTTACGATAAAAAGTATTGTAAGTGTTCCAGATTTCACTTTCTTAACAGCTTTTAAAGGTTTAAATGAAGTTACTGGTTCATATTTATTAACAATTGTTGTTGCTTATGTTCCAGTTGCATTTGTTGTATTTGCAGAACACTTAGCAGATCACAAAAACTTATCAACAATTATCAATCACGATTTACTAGAAGATCCAGGCCTACATCGTACACTATTAGGTGATGGTGTTGGAAGCATGGTAGGAGCACTATTTGGTGGATGTCCTAACACAACATATGGCGAAGCAGTTGGTTGTGTTGCTCTAACAGGAAATGCATCTATTAGAACGACAATTGCAGCAGCAATCGGTGCAATTATTATTTCATTCTTAACACCATTTGTTGCATTCATTAATTCTATTCCAAATTGCATTATGGGTGGTGTCTGTATTGCTTTATACGGATTCATTGCTTGTAGCGGATTAAAGATGATGAGAAATGTTGATTTAAATATCAACGCAAACATCTTTGTTGTATCATCAATCTTAATTCCTGGTATTGGGGGACTAGCACTTACATTTGGTACAGACGCTAACGGGAACCCATTAATCAAAATTACAAACATTGCTTGTGCATTAATAATTGGTATTATTACAAACAAGATCTTAAACAGAAAGCCTGCTATGGAAGGTTGCTCTGACACACGTCTTATCAAGAGAAAATTGCGTGACTATAAAAATTACTTACTTGAACATCCTGAAGTTGCAAAAGACTTATTAAGCAAGGATGCTACACTTCAAATTGTTAATGGAAAACAAATTAAAGAAAATGCTCCTGTTGAAGTAAAACTTGCTGCTAAAAAAGCGCCAGCAAAAAAATCAACAAAAAAATAGTAAGTTAAAAATTAGAACGATGAAATAAAAGCATCGTTCTTTTTTTAATAAACTACATTTATAAAAGTAAGAGTGTATTATATACACTCTTTTAAATATGATATCATAGTTGTTTGTAATTCTTTGTCAATGTATTGATTAAACTTATTTTTATCATAAGTAATCCCTAACTTTTTTAATAAAAGATTGTTATATTTATCTGTTTTAAGATTTCTTATTAGACTCCATAAAGCCCAAGAATAATCATACCACTCGTCACCAAGCCCTGAGTTTTCTAAATCTATTAATCCTACAACATGATTGTTATTAATAATAATGTTAGGAAGACATAAATCGCCATGGATAAATTTATCACCTTTGTTGTCACTAGAGGTAAAAGGGCAGGACTTATCATCTAGTTTTCTAAGTAAAGAGATAGTTTCAGCAATTAAAGAAGTTAACTTGTCGGGGTTAGAGGTAAATTCTTGATCAATTAATGTTTTGCCTTCAATGTAATTTCTTAAATAATAAGTAAACTTATAACCGCTAACAAAATATAGGGGTTTAACACTATCAATATAATTAGAAATCCATAAGCTTTTGTTGTATTCTTTTTCTAATCTTTCTTTATTAGAAGAAATCTTTAAAACATATTTATTTTGAAATAATAAAACAGTATCACCAGATTTACCGACATCACTTATTTTATATTTAGTGTTTTTAACAATTTCTCTTATTTTCTTAGGGATATACATATTTATTCACCAAATTAATTATAGCATGTTGAAGGGTTGATACAAAGTCTACAGGTTTTGTTTTTTTAAACTAGCGTTATTTTGACAAAAACAAAGTTTTTGTGTTAATATTATGGCAATCTTTCGAGTTTATTCGACTAAGGTTTAAAAACTATGTCAATAAACCGATGCCTTTGGGCGCAGGGTATATATGGGAAACTTATATGCCTTCCAACTTTGAAAAGAAGGATTGAATTATTTTAATCATCTTTTAATGTTGTTAAGCCCGAAGAGATTCTGGCTTTTTTGTTATAAAAAGCTAGTTAAAAGTTCGTATAAGGCTTGAGGTCAACCCCCAGGTATATATTTCTCAAGCCTTACTTACGAAAAATAGTGAGGTAAAAGCAAAAGAAAATGCGCAAGACTATTAAAATTTTATTAACTTCTTTACTAGCGATATCTAGTTTATGTTCTTGTTCAAATACAAGTAATGAAAATAAAGAACCTAAAGAAAATGAAATAATGGATGCTTCAGGTCATATAATAGAGATTCCTAAAAATACAAGCAATGCGAGCGTGGCATCAGTTTATGCAGTGTCAAGCCAGTTTTTTGTTGCTTTAGGTATAAGTGATAGAGTACTTGCAATCAATACAAAAAAAGCATTTATTAAAAATGCTGATGAAGGCTTAAAGAAAGCAGGAAATGTTGGTAATGGTGTTGTTGATTTAGAGAAATTAGCAGCTTATAATCCAACAGCTTTTGTTCATCGTTCTAATGATGCTAAAACTAGTGAATCAGTTAAAAAATTAGGAATAGACGTTATTGAAATAACAGTAGAAAACATGAATGATGTTGAAACAACATTAAGAATGCTTGGAAAATACTTTGGGGCAACTACAAAAGCTGAAGAAGTTTGCTCTTGGATTGAAGATGAATTTGCGTTCATTGATGAGATAACTGCTAGAATTCCTGAAAGCGAAAAAGTAAGCGCATTAGTAATGGGAGGCGAACTTGGAAGAGTATCAGGGAATGATATGCTTCAAAGTTGGATGATAGAAAAAGCTGGTGGAATTGCAGTCGCAGATGAAGGAGAAAATCACAACTGGATCAATGTTGGAATTGAAAAGGTTTTTGAATGGAATCCTGAATACATTTTCTGTACAAGTTCCACTGGAAGAGATTATGAAATTGATGAGTTATTAGAAGACAAAGCGTGGTCAGCTGTTAAGGCTATTAAAGATGAAAATGTCTACATTATTCCTTCTAATAATGATTCTTGGGATATGCCAGGATTAAGCGCAGTTTTGGGGACTTTGTACATGTTAAGAGTGATGTATCCTGACTATCTATCAATTGAAGAATTAAATAAACATGTCGATAAATATTATTCATTTATGTTTGGAAGGGCATTTAGCAATGAGGAACTTGGTTACGAAATCAACTAAAAAGATGAATGTTTCGTTAGCGATTATAGTTCTTTTAATCGTGCTTTTTTGTTTTGTGATTTTAGCTTTATGTTTAGGTAAGTATCCAATAACGATTAAAGAGAGCTTGTCAATTTTATTTAAAGCAATCACTTTTCAAAAGCAGAGTGCTGATACGATGAGTGTTAATGTTGTTTTGGAGTTAAGACTTCCTAGAATAATTGCTTCAATTCTAGTTGGGGCAGCACTTGCTGTATCAGGAGCTTGTTATCAAGGAGTATTTAAAAACCCTTTAGTTTCACCAGATTTTTTAGGTGTTTCTAGTGGAGCATGTATTGGTGCAAGCGTAGCGATTTTATTAGGATTATCATCTACAACTATTTCATTATTAGCTTTTGCAGGAGGAATTATTGCTGTAGTTATTACAGCAAGTCTACCTTTAGCCTTTAAAAATAGAACAAACATTATGTTAGTTTTATCAGGAATTATTATTGGTTCATTAATGTCATCTATTTTAGGTTTTATTAAATATAGCGCAGATCCCACAAGTCAATTAGCATCAATTACTTATTGGACAATGGGAAGCTTTAACTATGTTTCTAGCAAAGACTTATTAATGATGGTTATTGTTTTAGTTCCAACAGCTATAATAACCATTGCAATGTCATGGTGGCTTGATGTTTTATCAATGGGTGAAAGCGAGGCTAAAACATTAGGAGCTAACGTAAGACTAATTAGAGGTATCTTAATTGCTTGCTCAACACTTCTTACAGCAGGATCTGTTTGCGTTGCAGGAACTATTGGTTGGGTAGGACTTATCATTCCTCATTTTTCTAGATTATTAGTGGGATCTTCTAATAGAAAAGTTATCCCAGTTTCCATTTTGGTTGGTGGTATATTTATGCTATTAGTTGATACTCTAACTAGAATTATTGGAATAAGTGAAATGCCAGTGTCTATTATGACAGGCATTATTGGTGTTCCATTCTTCTGCTTCTTAATGTATAAAAGGAGGAATAGATTATCATGATTTATGAAGTAAATAATCTTTCTTTCTCTTATCAAAAAGAAAAGAAGGTTTTAAAGAATGTTGATTTTACAATTAACAAGGGAGAACTTGTGGTATTTTTAGGTAAAAACGGTTCAGGAAAGTCTACACTTTTCTCCTTGTTAATGGGTTTAAATAAAGACTATGAAGGTGTTATAAAACTAAACGGGGAAGATCTAGTTTCATTAAGCGAACGAGATGTCGCAAAACTAGTAGGTTATGTTCCGCAAAGTCATTCACCAACTTTTGGATTTAGTGTTAAAGACTTTGTATTATTAGGTTGTGCTCCTCATGTAGGTTTATTCTCTCATCCTTCTAAAGAAGATGAGAAAAATGCTCTTAAAGCCATTAAAGAGATGGGTATTGAAAAGTTTAGAGATAGAAACTATAGTGAGTTATCTGGTGGAGAAAGACAACAAGCCGTAATTGCTAGAGCACTAGCAAGTAAACCAAAGATGGTTATCTTTGATGAACCAACAACTCACTTAGATTATGCTAACCAAATTAAAGTATTAAGAATTATTAAAGAGTTAAACAAAAAAGGTTATACAATTGCAGTTTCAAGTCATGATCCAAATCATGCATTAATGCTAGATGGTAATGTTGTTTTACTTGATGGCAAAGGAAAGTTACAAAAGGGAACTGCTAGAGAAATGATAACAGAGGAAAACTTAAAAAGAATTTATAACGCAAATATCAAGATACGTTACAACGAGGAGTTTAAATGCAAGGTATGCATTTTAACAATATAAAATGGAGGAAATTAAAATGAACAAAATATTAAAAGGATTGCTTACAATGACTGCTGCTATTTCATTAATAGCTTGCGGCGAAACAAAACAAGAACAAAACGAGCCACATACTGATCCAATACAGCAACAAGAAGAATTGTTAAAAGAAAAACAGGGAGTGGAAGTACCAAGTTTTGAGGTCTATGTGAATGGGGTAAAAATTACTGAAGAAACAATGAAAAAGTACCCAATTTATGAGGCTTGCATCACTACAACAAACTCAACAGGAACCACAAAAGAAACAAAGTTTATTGGTTATAAACTTACTGATGCAGTTAAGGAGGCAAACATTAATGGAACTTCAGGAAAAATTCTTGCAACAGCAAGTGATAGGTATGAAGTAACTTGGGAAAAAGGATTAAATGAAAATATTCTATTAGCTTTATATAAAAACGATAATCCATTGAAAAAAACATACCCTTGGTTTGTGCCATGTGATTCTGCGACAACAGGAGATACTGTTGATAACTGTAAGAATATTGTTATTGATGGTTTAGAAATTGTTAATAACGGGAATCAAGAAGATGATCAAACATTAGCAGAACCTGACAAACAAGATAAAACAGGAAAAGTTACATTTAGCGATTATAGTTTCTTAGTGGATGGTGTTACAGTTACAAATGCTGATTTAGAAGGATTAAGCATTTACAAGATTGCCGTTGAGGTTGTGAACTCAAAAGGAAACAAAAAAAGTTGCACATACGCAGGATATTTATTAAAAGATGTGTTAGAAAAATTAGGAAAGACACCATCTTCAATTACAATCGTTGCAGATGATGGCTACTCAGTAGATATGGGTGGCGGAATGGTCAAAAACGAATATACATTACTTGCTATTGAATGTGATAAACAAACAGGAGAAAATGGCACAATTTGGATTGCTCCTTGCTCAAGCCATGATTCAAAATCATATGCAAAATCAGTAGTAGAAATCAAAACAAATAATTAATTTAGACAATAAACGGTTCAAGCATCAAACTTGAGCCTTTTTTGTTGTTATTTTATTGATAAAAATTAAATAAAATTATTTCACATTTATATAAATGTGATATAATTATTAGCACAACTATAAGGAGAAAAGCATGAAGACAAGTGATACAAAGATATTGGTACAAGGAGCATTGTTTGTCGCGATATATTGCGTTTTCTTTTTAGTGTCTAGGTTTGCAGGGGGGCTTCTTGAATCGTCTTTGTTTTTCATTCTTCCAATCCCACTTGCAATATTTACTAAAAGATATGGGGTTAAAAAAGCTTTTATTCCTTTTGTTGCTATCCTTATCTTGGGATTTATTTTCAATCCAATATCAACACTATTTTATGTTTTAACTGCTAATGTTTTAGGAATTGTCTATGGCTTGCTTATTAAAAAAGATGTAAAAGACACAACAATCTTACTTATTTGTGCTTTAACATCAATGGTTGTAAACACTCTTACGATGATCTTATTTGCAAGCCTATTTGAATATGACATTATGGTAGAAATAAATATGATTCTAGGTTATGTTTTGAAACTATTTAAAATAGCAGATGAAGCAGTTGCTATGAATATAGCTAGGGCATCACTTCCAACTTTTATTTTCTTTATAGGTTTAGTTGAAGGATTTTTAATTCATATATCAACACTTTATGTAATGAAGAGATTACGTGAAACAGATAGAAAACTAGCTGGTTTTTATTTTATTACGCTTCCTAGATGGATTTCTTTTGTTTATATTCCAATTGTTATGGCTTACTTTGTTTTGATTAATAAGCTAGGCAGTGGGGGATTTATTGGAGTTCTTGCTACAATCGAGTTCAATTTATTGTGGTGTGGAGTCTTGTTATTCTTCATTCAAGGATACCTATCTGGACTTATTTTTGCTAAAAGAAAAGGTAAGGTAATTATTTGGCTTTTAATCCTCTTAGGATTAATAGTTTTTAATGTTGCTTATGCGGTAATCTTTGTAGCCTTAGTTGGTTACGTGTTTGTTATTAGTGATTATCATAAGAAAATATTGTATAATAAATAGAATGGGGAGTTGATGGACCATGATAGATAAATTTAAATATTTAAAAAGAATAATGTTAATTGCTTCTTTGATAGAAGCAATTGTGATTATTGGTTATATAATATTTACAGGGGCTAGTTCTATAATTGGTGATTTTAATCATTATAAAATTGTTACAGCAATTGTCTTTGGTATTGCTTTTGTTGTAAGTGCCATTTTACTTGTCATTGGTTTACATAAAGTTGAAAAAGAAGCTAGAAAAAATCATATTGATATTGCTAATACTTTAGGAGCAGATATCACAGAGGCATTCTTATATGGGGAACTAGGCTTGATTGTTTATGATGCTGCTCAAACAATTATTTGGACTTCAGATTTGTTTGAAGATAGAAACATTGTTTGTGTCGGTAGAACAATTGAAGAATTTATTCCAGAAGCTAGTGCCTTCTTTAAAAAGGGAACAACAGTTCCAGAAGAAGTTAAATGTGTTATTAACAACAGAACTTATAGCATCATTAACAAGAACGAATTAAATCTACTTGTTTTAAAAGATGTTACTGAGGTTGATGATTTATATCAAACTAAGCAAGAACAACAATTAGTCTACATGACTATTACTATGGATAACTTACTTGATTTGCGTAAGAGTTCTCAAAGTAAGCAAACAGAAGAAATGGTTGAAATAGAACTTGAGGTTAGAAAGCAAATTGCAGAATGGGCTCAAAGTTATAATGCCTTCATTACTAATGTTAAAGAAGATCTTTATGTCATGATTGCAAGCGAAGAGCAATATGCAAAAATTGCCAAAGATAAATTTAGTGTTATGGCAAAGGTTGAAGAAATCACAAAATCTACAACATTACCTTTAACCATCAGTATTGGAATTGGAAGAGGAAGTGCTGATTTTAACATTATTGCTTCACTTTCAAGCAGCGCTATTGATGTCGCTTTATCTAGAGGTGGCGGACAAATCGTTATCAATAACTATGGAGCACATATGGAATTTGTTGGTGGCACAACAGAGATTAGAACAAAGAGAAATGCGGTAAGATCAAAAGTCTTATCACAATCTTTGTCAACTCATATTGAAAATAACAATAAGATTTTAATTGTACCTCATAATGTTGCTGACTTTGACGCTATTGGAAGTTCACTTGCATTGTTCTCATTGTCAGTGTCAAAAGCTAAAGAAGCATATGTGGTTTGTAGTTTAGATCAAATGGAACTAAAAACTAGAGCAGCAGTTAAACAAATATTTGATGCGACAAATGTTAAACAAATATTCATCAGTGAAAATCAAGCAAAGGCATTAATTGATGACAACACATTAGTTATTATGACTGATGTTAGTAGACCTACAATTACAACTTGTCCAAGCTTAATTGAAGTAAGTAAGAACGTAGCAGTAATTGACCACCATAGACGTGGAGAAGATGCAGTTGATAACCCAATCTTTAGTTTGGTTGAAACCTCTGCTTCATCAGCTAGTGAAATTGTTGTCAGTTTAATAAAATATGCGAAAGATAAACATGAATTTGGCGATAAGATTGCCACTATGCTTTTCGCCGGATTATTACTTGATACAAACGGATTTAAAGTTAATGCATCAGCAGAAACATTTGAGACAGCAATGTTACTTAAAGAACAAGGGGCAGACACAAGTACTGCTAATGATTTCTTGAAAGATGAATTTGAAGAATATGAATTAAAGAATAAGATTATCTCAAATTCTGAAACAGTTACTTTTGGTACTATCATCGCTTCAGCTCCAGAAGAAATGATCGTTGATAGAACAATCTTAGCAAAGGTTGGACAAGATGCTTTACAAGTTAAAGGCATTAAAGCCATCTTCGTTGTTGGTAAGATAGGTCAGGATACAATTGGTGTTAGTGCAAGAAGTGATGGAACATTTAATGTTCAATTCATTATGGAAAAAATGGGTGGCGGTGGACATTTTGCAATGGCTGCAACCCAAATAAATGATAAGAGTGTTGAACAAGTAAAAGATGAAATTAAAAAACTTGTTGAAACATATAGCGATGAGATTAAACAATAGGAGGTAATTATCATGAGAGTTATCTTACTTAAAGATGTAAAAAAAGTTGGTAAAAAAGGTGACATTTTAGAAGTATCAGACGGATATGCTAAAAACTTTTTACTACCTCAAAAAGCTGCTGTTCAAGCAACTAAAGGAAGTATGTCTGTTAAGAAAGAACAAGACGATTTAGCAGCAGCAAATTATGAAGAAAGAAAAAAAGAGGCTCAAGAATTAGCCAAAAAAATAGAAGCCATTAATTTAACGTTCTATTCAAAAGCTGGCAAAGATGGCAGAATGTTTGGAACAATTTCAACTAAGCAAGTAGTAGAAGAATTAAAAACAAAACATGGTATTGAAATAGACAAACGCAAGTTTGTTGATAATGAGCCTATTACAGCATTTGGATGGTCAAGACTAAAAAACGAACTATTCAAAGGAGTTATCGCAACAGTTAATGTTGAAGTTAAAGAATTAAAGTAGGAGGGATATTATGGCAATTGAATATCCATACAGTGATCAAGCCGAAAAATCTACATTGGGAGCAATGATAGTAGATGAAGATGCGCAAAAAGTAGGTTTATCTTCTTTGATAGAAGAGGATTTTTATCTTGCTGCAAATAGACTAGTCTTTGATAGTATGAAAAGAATTGAAGCAAAACAAAAGCCGATAGATATCACTACCGTTACTGATGATTTAGAAGCCCTAGGAAAATTAGATAGTGTTGGTGGAGTTGAAGGACTTACTGCAATGGTTAAAGGTGTTGTTACTTCTAACATTGATTACTACATTGAAATATTAAAAGAGAAAACTAACTTCCGTAATTTGTTAGATTTAATTAATGAAGTTGTTGATGATGTATCACATAAAAGTATCGACAATAGTGAAGAATATTTAGCAGAAGTAGAAAAGCGTGTTGTTGAGATTGCTAGAAATAGAAAGGTTGATGATTTCTTAAGCACTGCTGATGTTATTAAACTTGTTAAAGAGAAATACTATAGCGGTACAAAAAGAAGCATCAATGGAGTAACAAGTGGTTATAAAAAACTAGATGAAATAACTGATGGTTTTAAACCAGGCGATTACATTGTTTTAGCAGCTCGTACATCTGTGGGTAAAACTCAATTTGCAATCAATATGGCAATGAATGCAGCAAGAGAAACAAAGAAGCCAATTGGTTTCTTCTCTGTTGAAATGCCAGCAGAGCAAATTGTTAATCGTATGATTTCAACTGCGACAAGAATTCCTAATGATAAGTTAAAGAAATTTGATTTAACACAAGAAGATTTAATTAAATTTGAAGAAGGAATTAATAGAATTAGTGATTATGAAATTTATTTTGATGAAACTTCAAATAGATTGATTGATATTCAAGCAAAGGCAAGAAAACTAAAGAGTCAATTCCCTGATTTAGCAATTATCTTTATTGACTACTTACAACTTATTTCGAATAGTAAAGGGGAAGGTAGTAGAGATAAATCTAGAGCAGTTGAAGTTGGTGAATTGTCACATGGTGTCAAAAAGTTAGCCATGGAATTACAAGTACCAATTGTTTGTCTTGCTCAAGTAGGTCGTAGTGCGGCAGAAAGAGGATCAAAAGAGCCTCCAAAGCTAAATGAATTAAGAGAATCAGGAGATATCGAAAACGATGCAGATATGGTTATCTTTATTCATAGACCAGATTACTACCAAGCAGATAAATCAACTGTTCCTGACATTGTAGAAGCACAAATTATTGTTGCTAAGAATAGAAACGGAAGACAAGGTAAGGCAAAACTTACTTTGACTCTTTCTACAGGGGAATTTAATTCAACATTCTCGGAGTGATAAAATGAACTATGTAATTTTAGCAAGTGGATCTAGAGGCAACTGCACAATCTTATCAAACAAGGATCATTTTTTGATGATTGATTGTGGAATTCCAAAAAGAGAATTATATGATAAGTTGTTTTCATTAAAACTAACTTTAAAAGAAATTGAAGCAGTATTAATTACTCATGAACATATAGATCATATAAGAAGTATTAAAGAGGTTGCTCATAACAAATTATATGGAAGAGATAAGACTCTTGATTTTGATAAGCAAAACATTTTAGAACCATATAACACTTACAAGATTGCTGGATTTAATATTTTAGTTATTCCAACATCACATGATTGTAAATCACCATGTGGTTATGTGATCAGTGATGAAAAGGAAAGAATGGTATATATAACTGATACTGGTTATATAAAAGAAAAAGACTTCCAATATTTGCAAAATGCTGAGCATTATGTCTTTGAAAGCAATTATGATCCAGAGATGCTATTTAGTTCAAAAAGACCAAATTTTCTAAAAGATAGAATCAATGGGATGAAAGGACATTTATCAAATGAAATATCTGCAAATATCTTGACAAAACTAGTAGGGGATAAAACAAAAACTATTAGACTTGCTCATGTAAGTGAAGATTGTAATAGCCACGAATTAGCATTAAAAGCATTGGTGAATGCCTTTGATGAATTAGATGTTGATTATTCTAAGATTGATATACAAGTAGCAGATCGCTACAACATAACAAAAGGAGAGGTAGGACATGAAATTATCTAATGTTTTAGCTAGTTTATTATGTTTGACTTCAACACTTTCTTTAGGAGGGAGAAATGTACCTATTAAACAAAGTGATGAGGTTAATTTAAGCTTGACCTATGAAGATGATGTACTATACGACACTGTTGATAAAGAAATCATTAAAGAAGTTACAAAGAATGTTGTAACCGTAATGATTTATCAAAAAGACGGAAGCTATTATGGTTTAGGTAGTGGTGTAATTATTAAAGAAGATGAATATTATCAATATGTTTTAACTAATAATCACGTCGTATCTGATGGTACAAGATTTGAAGTTATTTCTTACGATTATGAAATAAGAAAAGCAACTGTTTTAGGAAGTGATTACTATCAAGACGTAGGTGTGATTAGAATTGATAAATTTAATGATGCTACAGTTGCTAGAATTGCTGATTCTAGTGAAATAAAAGTTGGCGAAAGCGTTTTTGCTATTGGGACTCCAGGAGATATTTCATTAAAGAATACTGTTACTCAAGGAATTGTAAGTGGTGTTAATAGAAACTCAAGTTATTCCGAGAAAATAATTGAGCAACAAAAACATGCGATTCAAATTGATGTAGCAATTAATCCAGGTAACTCAGGTGGACCTTTATACAATAGCAAAGGTGAAGTCATTGGTATAAATACATTGAAACTTACCTCAGATGGTAATGATAGCGTCTATTATGAAGGCATTAACTTTTCATTACCAATGAATGATATGATGCTAGCAGCCAATAGAATTATGAATAGTTGTGTTTTTACAAGTAAAGGAAACTTAATTCAAAAAGGTACTTATACTAGATCATCGTTTGGACAAGCCTATTATGCTAATGTTTTGGATTTAAGTTTGTATGAAAGAGAAAATATTAAATTACCGACAAAAGCATACAAAGGCGTAATACTTACTTACATTGAAGGATCGCTGCAAAACTCATTGTTTAATGCGGGTATTACAAAATACAGTGTCATTAAAGAAATTGATGGAGTAGTAGTAGATAACGTTGTGGAATTTAGAAGAGAGTTATATAAGAAAACAATCGGTAGTTATGTAACACTAAAATGTTTGATAGCTAGCGATAATGGGTATGAAGAAAAAACAGTTGATGTTCTTGTTAGAAGATCTACTGTGACAGGATAGGGAGATGAAAGCATGAAAAAAATATTAAAGATATGTGCAACAGCATTAATGTCATTAAGCTTGCTTACAGGTTGTAGTTTTATTGAAAAAGTTTATGAATATCAACAACATCAACAAGTAGATCCAGGTAACAATGAAGATCCAGGCCAAGCATCCACTTCTGACAAAGAATTAGATGACAAGAGAACTTTTTGTGCAAACGCTGTTAATAAATCATCAAACTATTCTTACACAAAGAATTCAGTGTTGAACCTTTCAACAATAAGTGGAATTTATGATAAAGCAAGTAAGTCAACAGTAATAGTAAATGCTTGTTATACAGTTAATGGAAGCGAATACAATTACATCACATCAGGCTTTGTTTATGAAAAAGAAGAAAAGGGAAGTGAAGATAACTATTACATTCTTACAAATGCTTCCGGTATCTTTCATAGATATTACAATATGGGTCCTATCACAAGTGAAAATATTGAAGTTGCTAAAGAGGGTGACTTTGAAATTACCTTTGATGATGGAAGAAGATATCTAGCTTCTTTAGCAGGCTCATATGATCCTGCTGATGTTGCAGTCTTTAAATTAAAAACATCAGATGAATTAGATGTTATCAATGTTGGAAATAGCGACGAACTAGAAGTAGGAGATAGCGTACTTGCTATTGGAACACCTTCGTTAGGGACTTCCTTATTTAATACACTTGTTAGAGGAAATATCTCAGGCTTAGAAAGAAGACAAGTATTAACATATAATGAAATTATTAATGGTATTGGTAGAACATTTGATGTAGCAGATTATGCTGCCTTCCAATTCGACGCTCCTGTTAATGCAGGAATGGAAGGAGGGCCTGTTTTAAACTCTAAAGGTGAATGTGTTGGTATGATTTGTTATAAATATCAAGGGGCAACAAGTAATGTTGAATATGAATCATTATCAATGGCAATTCCAATTAATAATATTAAAAATGTTATTGAAAATATTAAGAAGACAGGAAGTTACACAAAACCGGTTATTGGTATAACGATTTCAGATATAGCAACAATGTCTCTTGATCAACGTAGTTATTATGAAATCCCTGAGTCAATTAATACTGGGACTTATATTGTTTCTATCAGTGAAAATACTGGAGCTTCTAAAGCAGGTATGGTTGCTGAAGAATGTATTGTAAGTTTTGATGGCGTGAAAGTTATTGGATTAACAACAATTTCTGGTATTTTATTAAGACACAATAGCGGAGATGTTATTAGATTAGAAACCATAGATTTCGATGGTAACAAACATTCTTATCTAGTAACCTTATAGTCATGAAAGTAAAGATTATTTGTGTTGGTAAACTTAAGGAAAAATACTTGATTGATGCTGTTAATGAATACAGCAAAAGACTTAGTAAATACGGCAAGGTTGAAGTATTAGAATTAAGTGAAACTAAACTAGTTGAAGATAAAGATAGTTACATTAAACAAGTAGTAGATGATGAATCTAATCGAATCATCGAAAAACTTGATAAGAAAGATTTTAATATTCTATTAAGTTTAAGAGGAAAGATGCTAGATTCAGTTGAACTATCTAAGTTCTTACAAAATAAGATAGATGAAGGCAATGCTAATTTTACTTTCATTATTGGAGGAAGTTATGGAACTAGTAAGGTGTTAGAGAAAAGTGTAGACATGTCATTATGTTTATCTAAATTAACATTTCCTCATCAAATAGTTAGAGTGCTTATCTTGGAACAAATTTATCGTAGTTTTAAGATTATGCATAACGAAACATATCATAAATAAAAGCAAGTGAAAGCTTGCTTTTTTGTTAGATTTTTTATCTATTATTTAAGTTAATAGATAAAAAGAGTATAATATTTTACAAGGTGATTACAATGAAGTGGTTATTAAAATTATTTGTTAAAGATTACGAAAATATTAAAAACCTACAAGTAAGAACTAGCTATGGGAAACTAGGGGCTAATGCTGGCATTATTTCCAATGCAATTTTGATTGCAGCAAAGCTAGTTGCTGGAATCTTAGCTAACTCAATTGCTATTATTGGTGATGCATTAAATAGTAGTGCAGATATAGCAAGTTCTATAGTTACTTTAATTGGATTTAAAGTTGCAAGTAAACCTGCTGATAAAGACCATCCATTTGGTCACCAAAGAGCAGAATACGTTGCAGGATTTATTGTTGCACTTGTTGTTGGTGTAGTTGGTGTTGAAGTTGCAATATCATCTGTCCAAAAAATTATTAATCCAGAGGTTGTTAGTTTTTCTATTTTAACAATCGTATTACTCGTTATTTCTATTTTGATAAAAATTTGGCAAGGTGGCTTCTATAAATTTTTAGGTAAAAAAATTGATTCTTTATCATTACTCGCTAGTGGGACAGATGCTTATAATGATGTAATTTCTACAAGTTGTGTTCTAGTTGGAGCTATTGTTGCATTAATAGCAAACATTAATATAGATGGCTATCTAGGTATTGTCGCAGCAATCTTTATCCTTATCTCAGCATTTGGACTTATTAAAGATGCCATCGGCCCATTAATTGGGGAAGCACCTGATATTAAAATTATTAGAGATATTGTTAAAGAAGTTAAAAAAGAAAAAGACGTATTAGGAATTCATGACATTGTTGTTCACCAATATGGACCTAATAAAGTTTTTGCTTCACTTCATTGCGAAGTTGATGCTTATAAAAATGTTTTAGAAAGTCATGATATGATTGATAACATTGAACAAAAAGTTAAAAAGAAATTTGATGTAGAACTTGTTATTCACATGGATCCAATCGATACTAAGGATGAAGAAACAAATATGCTTAGAAAAAAGGTTGGAGAGATTGTTGCAAGTATTGGTAATGGTCTATCTTATCACGATTTTAGAATGGTAAAAGGATATACGCATAGCAATTTGATATTTGACATTGTGGTGCCGTTTGATTGCAAATATGATGAAAAAGAAATCAAAGCTATGATTAGAAAAGAAATAAAGAAAATTGATGAAAAATATGAAATTGTTATCAATTTTGATAAAGACTATATTTCAGGAGGTAAACAAAAATGATTATTATTGAAATGGAAAATGGAAAACAAATTAAATTAGAACTTGATTATAAAGCTGCACCTAATAGTGCAAAGAATTTTGCTTTTCTTGCAAATAATGGATTCTATGATGGATTAATTTTCCACCGTGTTATTGAAGGATTCATGATTCAAGGTGGAGATCCTAAAGGAATAGGAATTGGAGGACCAGGCTATGCTATTAAAGGAGAATTTGCTTCCAATGGATTTAATAATCCTTTAAAACATGATAGAGGAGTTTTATCAATGGCTAGAGCAATGGATCCTAACTCAGCCGGAAGTCAATTCTTTATTATGCATGAAAAAGCTCCTCATCTAGATGGTGAGTATGCCGCTTTTGGTAAAGTAATAGAGGGAATGGATGTTGTAGACGAAATAGCTTCAACTCCAGTAGATTACAATGATCGACCAATTAATCCTCAAAGAATTAAGAAAATGATTGTTGTTGATGAAAAAATTGAACAACCAGAAATGATAAAAGGATAATTATGAATAGAATTGTTAGTGGAACTTGTATTGATTACGCTCACGATGGTAGAGGGGTAGTCAAATATCGTGGAATACCAATATTTGTTGAAAATGTCTTAGTAGGGGAAAAGGTTAAAGTAATGATCACCAAAGAGGCCAATGGTTTTTGTGAGGGTAAAAGAGTTGAACTAACAACAGTATCTACAAATAGATGTAAAGCCATTTGCCCATATTATAGAAGATGTGGTGGATGTCATTTACAACACATGGTTTATGAAGAACAACTAAGATTCAAAACGAATCGTGTTAAAGAAGCCATTAAAAGAATAGGCGGAATTGAAGATGTTAAAGTAATGCCAACTATTGGAATGGTTAAACCATATTTTTATCGTAATAAAGTTCAAGTACCAGTAGGTATTGATGAAAATAATCATATCGTAGCGGGATTTTTTAAAAAACAAAGTCATGAAATTGTTGATATTGAAAAATGTCGAATTGAAGATTATGATGGCGATAAAATTGTTTTAGCAATCAAACAATTAATGAAAAAATATGGAATTAGTGCATATGATATTGATAATGATAAAGGAGTCATTAGAGAAGTGTTAGTTAGAAAGTCTAATGCTAATAGAGATTTAATGGTTGTTATTGTTACTAGAAGTACTGTTTTAAATAAAGCAAGTTTACTAGTAAAAGATCTAGTGAGAAACTTCCCAAGAATTAAAACAATTGTTCATAATATTAACAATGCTCATACTTCAATTGTTCTAGGTAAAAAAGAAGAAATTCTATATGGACCTGGTTATATTGAAGATGAAATACTTGGAGTTAAGTTTAAAATATCCCCTAAATCATTCTATCAAGTAAATCCAAGGCAAACAGAAATCCTTTACTCTAAAGCGATTGAATTTGCTGATTTTGAAGGTGATGAAGAAGTTTTAGATGCTTATTGTGGAGTAGGAACAATTGGCTTAAGTTTAGCAAATAAAGTAAGGCATGTAAGTGGTGTTGAAATAGTAGAAGATGCCATTAAAGATGCAAAGAATAATGCAAAAATAAATAACATTACTAATGCAGATTTTACTTGTGCTGATGCTAAAGTATTTATCAAAGAAGAAAATGAAAAAGGAAAGAAATATGATGTAGTAATGTTAGATCCTCCAAGAAATGGATGTGACATAGCATTTATTGAATCATTATTAAGTGTTGAACCTAATCGTATTGTTTATATTTCATGTGAACCAAGTTCACTAGCAAGAGATTTAAAATTATTAAAAGAAAAATATGAAGTGGTAAAAGTACAACCTGTTGATATGTTTCCACAAACTTATCATGTTGAAACAGTCGTTTTACTTGAGAAAAAACCTCAAAAATAGAGGTAAAACAAGCAATTTTAACCACTTTTTCGATAAATAATTTAGATGAACAAGATGTCTAACGATAAAAAGGGCTCTGTGAAATAAAGTGTGTATATTTGTGTATTTGAATTGCAAGGTATGCAGAACTGTTAAATTAACTGTGTATGAAGGATACGACTAAAATCGTATCCTTTTTATATGTCTTTTTGAGGAAACTACCATTAACATGAATCGTTTTCTATAATAGCTAAGATTGTGATATTTATAAGTGGATTTAGCGATTTTAAACAAAAAAATGCCTAGTTATATGTTAAAAACAATAAAATAACACTGTAATTAATACAAAAAGATCATATTATTTAGAACTAACAACCCATTCTTCTATAGCAGCCATTCCATATTCATAAGTCATTAAAACTGTGAAATGAAGTGTGTATACCTAATTTCCCATACACATTTAATTTCACAGAACCTAAATAGTAAGGGGCTGTTTAGAAACCTAACATAGGTTTTGCCCCTTTTT
>JAZRXY010000009.1:0-25157 GCA_045600465.1 Bacilli bacterium | reverse complement strand
GTTTGGCTAGAGGCATAATATCTATCAACCTTATGTACTTGTTTTTCGTACATTAAAGCTTTGTATTCTATTAATCTAGAAAGTTTACCTAAAGAAGAAACAATCATTTTGTTCTTCTTTTTCTTTGTTTCCTGAATAGATAATAATTGATTAATATTTAAATCTTCCATATAGATGACATCGTAGTCTTTAACTAATTGATATGAGAATTTATGTAAATTATCGTTTATTATGTTATTCCTTTTTTGATAGGTCTTGGATAATATAATTCTTTGCTTTTCATATCTTTTTGAATCTTTTTTTCTTCTAGATAGTTTTCTTTGCTCACGTCTACATTTTTTGTTTAGTTGAAACGCTTTTTTTGGAAGATTAAATATCTTACCTTCACTAGTTGTTATTAGTTTTCTAGTGCCTAGATCAATACCAATTTCTTTACCGCTCTTTTTTAAAGGAGCGATATCTACTTCATAAATAATACTTGCATAATATTTACCATCCAAGTTTTGAGATACTGTAACATTTATTATCTTGTTATTTGAATCTTGATAATTATTAGAACATTTAACTAATCCTAGTTTAGGTAGTTTCAAATAACCATCATTAAAAGAAATATTATTATTTGTAACATTAGTTTGATATGATCTTTTAGATTTCTTCCTAGATTTAAATTTAGGATAACTTGATTGCTTTTTAAAGAAGTTAGTGAAAGAGTCGGAAAGATTCTTACAAGCATTTTGTAGTGCAAACTTATCAACTTCATTTAAAAAAGGATTATCAGTTCTAAGAATTTTTATTTGCTTTTGTAACTCAAAGCGATTATAAATCTTATTTTCTTTTGCATAATCTAAAAGAGTATTGTAAATAAATCTAGCGCATCCAAAAGATTTGTTGATTAATGTAGCTTGCTCTTCTTTTGGATATAATCTAATTACAATACCTTTTTTCATTTATTCTCCTTGACTTTGAATGTATTTAATAATATTTTCTTTTAAATTATCACTTGTAGTTGCAATGTAATATGATGGAGACCAAATATGTCCTCCATATAACTCTTTGGATATAATATCTCGATGTCTCACATATATTATAACATATTTTACGACATATGCATAGGAATTTAATAGCTTTTATATCTTTGATATAAATATGGGAAATAATCGTGACATATGCAAAACTTTTATGGGAAAAATAAAAACTTCTTACTCTTGTATTAATACAAAAGACTGCGAAGTTATTGATTCAAACACTAAATAACAAGAAACTATTTAGAGTAAATGATAAAATATTAACTTATCGGGCAAAAAAACAAAGATAGTTATGCTATAATTAGGTGGGTGATAGTAATGGCACTTATTAAAGAAAGCAATGGAAAACTAAATAACGGTGAAGAATATTTAATTCGCAATATAACCTTAGAAGATAGCAAGGATTTATTGGAGCATTTTCAGGCTATTGTAAAAGAATGCGAGTTTTTGGTTTCAACTTATAGGGAAGCTAAGAAAATTACACTAGAAAGCGAAAAAACAACGGTTTTGAGTTTTATTGAAGGTAAGAATATCTACTATTACACAATGTTTGTTAATAATAAAATTGTTGCTTGTTCCAACTTAACTTTAATGACTAGTGAAAAGACAAGCCATAGAGCACTAGTTGGAATTGGAGTAAGACAAAGTTATTATAACAAAGGTTGTGGCAAGATCTTATTTAATGAAATGATAAATCAAGCTAAAAAACTGAAGCTTGAACAAATAGATCTTGAATACATTGATGGTAATGAAAGAGGAAAGTATCTTTATAAGAAACTAGGATTTAAAGAAACTGGTAGAATACCAAATGCCTTTAAAATAAAAGGCAAAGGACATGATGCTGTATATATGACATTAAATTTAATATAAGAAAGGCTTCAAGCCTTTTTATTATGCTTATCTAATATTCTTGTATAAATGATAATACCAATTATTCCAATGATACCAGTGATTACAAAGACAATAACAAATTTCCAAATATTACCACTGGATAAACTATTGCCAGCATAAGTAGAAGTAATAATAGAAGGTATTCTTGCAAATGTTGAAATAATTAAGAATTTAACTAAACTAATTCCACTAAATGGGGCAAAATAAGTAAGGATATCTTTAGGAGTACCTATTATAAAGAATAATAAGAAGATTAAGATATCTCTTTTCTTTTCATTTTTTAAGAAATCTAATTTATTAAACTTTTCAGAATTAATAACTTTATTTACAAAATTCATTCCTAGTTTTCTTACTAAAACAAAGACTAGCGTTGAACCAATTAAGCAGCCAATTAAACAAATAATTAATCCCCCGATTGGGCCATACATTAACCCAGCGATTATTTCAATTGGTTCCCCTGGAATAATTGCAAAGATTACTTGCGCTATTTGAATAAGTAATAAGATTAAATAACCTAATGCTCCTAATTTATTAATTTTAGTAATAAAAACTTCTTGATTAGAAGGATCTTTTAAAGAAAGAATATAAGGAATTGCAAATATGCAAAAAGCTATTGCAATTGCAATCATTAAACATATTAGAAATATTTTTAATTTCTTATTTTTCATATTGCTCCTTATTAGTTAATGCTAGAAGTGAATATGAAATTGGTAAACTTATAACAATAACTAAATCATATAAAAGTTTTGAATCATTACTATTTAGGAATAAAAAAGCATTAGCAATCAATAAAAGTAATAATCCTATTAAAACATTGCTATTTTCTTTATTAATAATAGAAGTAACAAATAACAATATTGCAGTTGCAATATTAGCAAACATAAAGAAGGTTACTAGATTAAATGATTTAGTTAGAATCAAAATAATTGATCCTACTACCACTAAAATAATTAAAGCAGTAATTCCTTTTTTAAAATTACGATTTTTATCATAGATAAAAGGAATTAAGCAAACTAGACTTAAAAACATTAAAGCAAAGGAGATGTCTTGATATATTCCAAAAACAAAATTTAATAGGATAAATAGTACTCCGCATAATAAACTACCAATAATTAATCCTTTTTTCTTATTTAATTTAGTAGAGATAGTCAATGAATAAATTAAGGTAATTAAACCACCTGCAAAAAGCAATGATGGAGTGTAAATAGTGTTATTTAATGAGGTTAAAATAATGCTAGCTATTACTATTGCTAGTTCAGTAACTAGAAAAATAATTGTTAATAATTTTGTTTCCTTTGCTTTATTCATTTTTATCACCAAAAAGATTATACCATAATATATTTATATGGTATAATAAATATATACGATACGAGGTAGTCTATATGAAAATATTATTCTTTTTAAAACCTAAAAAGGATCTAGCATATCTTGATGATTCATTTACATTAAGAAATGCTATGGAAAAAATTGAACATTATCGTTTTAGTGAGCTTCCACTTGTTAAAAAGTCTACAGGAGAGTTCATTAAAAGCGTTAGTGAAGGAGATATTTTGTGGTACATCAAAAAAGCTAATGCTTTCTTAGATGTTAATTTCTTAAATAAGATAAATATTTTGGATGTTCCTAATTATCACCATTACAAAGCAATTTCAATTGATGCTGATATTGAGGATTTAATTCCATTAGCTAAATCACAAAACTACATTCCAGTAGTAGATGATAGAAAAGTATTTATTGGGATCATTACTAGACAAGACGTAATCGATTATATTTATAACAATAGCAATTTAGTAAACAAAAAAGAGCAATGAGCTCTTTTTCTTATATTTCTAAAGCACCATTGATTCTCTTGAAAGGGTCTTTTTTATCAATTCTATCGTAGAATAATATTCCTTCTAAGTGATCTAATTCGTGTTGCGCAACAATAGCTTCATAACCCCTTAATTTTAGTCTAATGTTTCGTTTAGTTAGATAATCATAAGCTTCTATTACAATGATTGCACTTCTTATAACGTGCCCAGGGTGATTTTCATCAACAGATAAACATCCTTCGCCATCCATCAAATAAGCATTACGAGTAGATGATTCAACAATTTTAGGATTGATTAAAGTAAACTCAGTTACTTGAACAATATTACCATTTTCATCAGGATAATTAATTAAAATAGAAACCATTCTTTTATTTATACCAATTTGAGGTGCGGCAAGTCCAACTCCAGGTCTAGTTCCATATTCTTCAGCAACTTTTTCATCACTAGTTAAAACTAAATAGTCGTGTAAGAACTTGGCAACCTCTTCATCTTCTTTGCTTAAAGGCATTTTAACCTCAACTGATTTTTCTCTTAATGAAGGGACATTGTCTTTAATAACTTCATATGCTAACTTTTTCATCTTCATCTCACCTCATAACGATTCTTATTATATCATTATTTTACTAAATAAGGTATAATTTAACTGTGCTAGAGGTAAATTATGGAAAAAAGTGATGTTATTGAAACAACTTATAAAATATTAGAAGAATTAAAAAAAGATGATTTAGTAGTTAAAAGTCATGAATTAGAAAAAGAATTATTAAATGATCCTAAACTTCTTCATTTTATTATTGCATTTAACAAGGCTCAAGATGACTATAATGATGCTTTAAAACACAATTTAGAAAATAAAAACGAATACTTAAAAAAATTAAGTGAAGCCAAAGAAAAATTATATAAACAAGAAAAGGTTAAAGACTACTTTAATCAAGTTAATAAAACCCAAGAATATCTAGATAAGTTAACATCTAGTTTGTTTGATGGTTTAATTGATGGTTTTAGTGCCAAAAAGAGGATTAAATAATGAGAGTAATCGCTGGTGAATTTAGAGGAAGAAATTTAGAAAGCTTAGAAGGACTAGATACTAGACCAACACTAGATCGAGTTAAAGAAGCTTTATTTAGCATTATTCAAAATTATCTTTATGATGCTAGAGTCCTTGATTTATTTTCTGGTAGCGGGGGATTAGGAATTGAGGCCATTTCTAGGGGAGCAAGCAAGGTAATTTTTAATGATTTAAACATTAAAGCAGTTAATGTTATTAAAACAAATCTTAATAATTTAAAAATAGAGACAAATTTGTATCAAGTACTTAATAAAGATTACACTAATTTAATCGAAGAAATTAAGGAAGAATTTGATCTTGTTTTATTAGATCCACCATACAAGATGGATATTAGCAAAGAAATTATTGAAAAACTTAATAAACAAAATAAATTAGCAAAGCACGCTATAATAGCAGTAGAGACATCTAATGAAACTAAATTAGATGATATCGAAGGATTTGCTAAAAAAGAATATAAATACGGAAGTGTAAAATTAAGCATATACAAAAAAGGAGTCTAACTCCTTTTAATATCTAATTGCTTTAACAATTCATTAATTTAATTAATTTTTCATTTGGTTCTTTTTGAGTTGCCTATTTGTATGTTTTAAGTGTCTACAAAAAGGTTACCACTACACTTTCATATTAGCACTTCACACAGCTCCTTTTATTGTGGTTTTTCTGGATCAATGTAGATTGTTTTGTAATTCAACATTACCACTCTACCATAAACATATCCTTTAGGTTTTTTAATGTTTTTAACAAGGGTGTAATCAACAGGTACACTACTTGAATATCTGGCTTTAGAATAATATGCTGCTAAGTTAGCGGCCATTCTAATAGTAGGTTCATTTAAGGAAGTAGCATGAACTATTACATGAGCACCAGGGAAGTCTTTAACGTGGAAGAAGTATTCATTATATCTAGCAACACTAAAAGTTAGATAGTCATTTTGAATGTTATTCTTACCAACTTCTATTAAGATATCTTCTTTGGAAGTAAACTTCATTACATTATAAGTTTTCTTTACCTTTTTATTTGGCCCTTTTTTAGTTTTATTAACTAGATAACCTTGATCTACTAATTCTTTTTTAACTTCTAATAAGCTTTGCTCATCTCCATCACTTATTTGAATTTGAAGTAATTCAAAATATTCAATTAAATCATTAGTTAAATCAATTTGTTCTTGAATGATTGAAGAAGAGTTTTTAGCTTTATGATATTTATCAAAATAGCGATTAGCATTTTTAATAATATCAAGTTTTTTATCTAAGGGAATAACAATACCATTAATAGTAACTTTATCTAACCCATTAGTGTGTAAATCAGCATAATTAAGCAATAAATCTCCATATTTTTTATAAGTATCAGATTTTAAAGAATTTTCTAAATCTTTATTCAAATTAACAAGTTTTCTTTTTAGTTTTGTTAACTCTTTTTTTGCTATTAACATTAGCTCATTTTCTTTTTCACTTTTTTGTTTTTTCATCCAAGCATTTTGATAGAAATTAGAGATCCCTTCATTCCAAGAATATTCCTTAATATCTTTAAAAGATTTTAAAGGAAGGAAATGATAATCTAATTTATTATTTACACTTCCAATATAGATTTTATTACTATGTAATAAGTTATCTACAAAATTATGAATTTCTTCTTCACTATAATTAAAATTTGACCACTCTTCTTCTATTAGTGGTGAAATACCATTTAATTGACTGCTAAATGTTTTATTAAAATCAATTTTAGCAGTTAAAGGATCATTTAAATCTTTTCTAATAGGTAGGCGATAAATTGCGCCTTGATAAAGTGTTCTTTTACTAGCATCACTAGGACCTAATCGATGCATTGCATCAATTATTTTATAATCTTCTTTACATAAGATTAAATTAGTCATTTTTCCTAGCATTTCAATGATTAAATATTTAGTGATATATTCACCAATATCATCTCTTTTAGCAACTTTTATTTGTAAAATTCTATCATCATTTAATTGCTTAATTTCTTTAATAATGCCACCTTCAATATGGGTTTTTAAGATATTAGAAAAATGATTGTTAGGTAACAAAGAATAACGCGTATTTTCACTCACACTAATGTAAGGAGAATTTGGGTTTAAGGAAATAAAAAGAGAATGGTGTTTAGCATTTTGATATAAGTCTAAAAGATAATCACTACTGGTGATCATTCCTACACAGTCAATTTTAGCTTCATTATAGACTTTTATTAGTCTAGCAATGTTTCTAAAAACTAAACCATCCATTGCCAATTTTACTACCTTCTTTCTTAGTAAAATAATAACGCGATTTAGCCAATTTAACAATTGTTAGTTGTTAGTTAACACTTTTAAGTGTTATAATTTAGTTTATCAAAAGGGCGTGTTATCAATGAAAAAGGGTTTGTTAATTGTTTATAGTGGTCCAAGTGGAGTAGGCAAATCTACCATCAGAGCTGAACTTTTTAAAAAAGAAGATTTGAAACTAAGATATTCAATTTCCATGACAACTAGAAGTCCTAGAGATGGCGAAAAAGAAGGGGTAGATTACTTTTTTGTTAGCAAGGCTAGATTTGAACAAGCAATTGAAAATGGTGAACTATTAGAACACGCAACTTATGTTGATAATTACTATGGAACTCCAAAAAAATATGTCGAAGAATTATTAAATAAGGGTTTCAATGTCATGCTAGAAATAGAGGTTGAAGGCGGCAAGCAAGTGATTAAAGCAATGCCTGATTGTGTTTCAATCTTTGTATTACCTCCTAAAATGGAAGATTTAGAAAAGCGTATTAGAGATAGGGGTAGTGAATCAGAGAAAACGCTACATAATAGACTTTCTAGAGCTTTAGAAGAAATTGAGATTGGTAAAACTTATAAATATCAAGTCGTTAATGATGATATTACTAGAGCAGCTAACAAAATAGAATCCATTATTAGAAAACTTGAACAAGAAAAATAGCATATGCTATTTTTTTGTGCTAAAATATTAATGATATAAAGGAGGAAAACTATATGCTAATAGCTAGAGTTATTATTGAACACCCAGTAGCAAGTTTAGATCTTCCTTTTGACTATGAAATTCCATTTGGCTTAAAAGCAAAAGTGGGATCAAGAGTTAATATTGAATTTGGCCATCAAGTTATAGTTGGTTATGTTTTAGAAATAAAAGAAACTAGTAAAACAAAAAAAGAGATAGAAAAAGAACAAGGTTTTGAATTAAAAAGAATTGCTAGTTTAATTGATGATGAAGCAATCTTAAATAAAGAGTTAAGAGAATTAGCTAGCTATATGGCTTATAACTATGTTTCTCCTTTAATTTCTTGCTTACAAACAATGCTTCCACCCTCTTTAAAACCTAACTCTGCTAAAAAGGTTGGAATTAAAACGCAAAGATACATTAAAGTTATTGATGATAGCAATTTAAACTTAACACCAAAGCAAACGCTAGCGCTAGCTAGTTTAAAGTTAAATGAAACATATCCAAAAAAGGATTGTGGAATAAGTGAAGCTATTTTAAAAAAATTAGAAGAAGCTAAAAAAATAATAAGTTATGATCAAGAGATTTATCGTAGCCCTTTTGATAAAGACTACCTTCATAAAAAAGGGCCTATTTTAAATGACGAACAAAATAAAGTAATTGAAGAAATAAAGAATGGTAAAGATAATGATGTTTATTTACTTCAAGGTGTCACGGGTAGTGGTAAGACAGAAGTTTATATTCGCCTTGCTGATTACTATTTAAAACAAGGTAAAAATGTTTTGATATTAGTGCCAGAGATTTCACTTACTCCACAAATGGTGGAAAGATTTAAATCTAGACTAGATTATCCAATTGCAGTTTTCCATAGTGGTTTAAATGCTGGCAAAAGATATGATGAATACCGTCGAATTGCTAGAAACGAAGTACGATTAGTTATTGGAGCTAGAAGTGCAGTATTTGTTCCTTTAAGTAACATTGGTTTAATTGTTATTGATGAGGAACATAGTGAATCATATAAACAAGAAAATTCACCTTGTTATAATGCAAAAGATATTGTCTTTTATCGTGCCAAAAAACATAACGCTAAGATTGTTTTAGGTAGTGCAACTCCAAGCCTAGAATCTAAGGCTAGAGCAATGAAGGGTGTTTATAAATTAGTTAGTTTAAATAGCAGAGTAAATAATGCTTCCCTTCCAAGTGCTTCCATTGTTGATTTAGGCAAAGAAATTAGAAGTGGAAATAGAGGACTTATTTCTAAAGAATTACATAATGCTATTAAAGAGGCACTAGATAAAAATGAACAAGTAGTTCTACTACTTAATAAAAGAGGATATGCGCCTAGCGTAACTTGTCCTAAGTGTGGACACGTTTATACTTGCCCTAATTGTGGGGTTCCTCTTAAATATCATAAAGATAGCAATAAACTAGTATGTCACTATTGTGACTATGCTGAAGAATATCCAAATAGTTGTAAAGAATGCGGTTATGATCATTTAAGAAAACTAGGCTATGGAACCCAAAAAATAGAAGAACAATTACAACAAGATTTTAGTGGTATTAGAGTAGCAAGAATGGATTTAGATTCAGTTAGAATGCAAAAAGGCTACCAAGTAATACTAGATGGGATTGAAAACCATGAATATGATGTTTTACTAGGTACACAAATGATCGCAAAAGGACTAGATTTTCCTAACATTACTTTAGTTGGTGTTTTAAATGCTGATGTAGGTTTATTTAATGGTGACTTTAGAGCAAATGAATCAAGTTTCCAATTATTAACCCAAGTACTAGGTAGAGCAGGTAGAGGAGAAAAAGTGGGGAAAGCGATTATTCAAACTTTCAACCCAAACCATTTTGTAATTAGATTAGCGGCTATGCAAGATTATGAGAAATTCTATAAAAATGAAATGCAATATCGCTATTTACAAAAGTATCCACCATATCGTTATTTATCACTTATTATGTTAAGTGGTAAAAATAATGACGCTATTGAAAAAATAGGGTTTGAAATTAAAAAATACATTTTAGGGCATAGTAACAAAGATGCTAAGGTATTAGGGCCCTCAATTCCTTATATTCCTAAATTTAATAGTCTAAATAGAATGAGATTAATTTATTGGTATAAGGATAAAGATGAAGCCTTAAAAGTATTAAATGAAGTAAAGAAATTATATAGTGATTCAAAACAAGTAAAAATTAGTTTTGATATTGATCCAATCAGTGATGTATAAAGGAGAATTATGAGCATAAGATTAACTATTTATCATAGCTTAAGACATATCTATCAAGATAAAAGCTATTCCAATATTGAAGTAAATCACACAATCATTAGTGAAAACATAAATGGACCTGATAAGGCTTTATACACTAATGTTATTTATGGTGTGCTTCAAAATGATATTTATTTAGATTATTGTGTCAGAAAATATTGTGAAGATCGTAAGCTTACTATGGGTGTCTTAGTCTTATTAAAGATGTCATATTATCAAATGTATTTCATGCAAAGAGTCCCTAGTTACGCTATCATTAATGATGCGGTTGAAATTGCTAAAAATGAATTAGGAATTGGTGTCTCAAAATTTGTAAATGCTATTTTAAGAAAGATGGCAACTAATAAGATTGAAGTGTTAGAAAGTGATTTTAAAGATAGTAAAGATTACTACGCAACATTGTATTCAATACCTAGTTGGCTATATAAAATGATTGCTAAGCATTATGGCGATGAAGTAGCTTTTAATCTAGCTAAATCTTCAAAGTTACCACCATTAATTTATTGTAGAGTTAATAGTTTAAAAACTAGCAAAGAAGAGGTCTTAAAAAATAGCTATTTTAAAGATAGCGATGATAAGGATTGTGTTATTTATACTTCAAGTAGTATTGGGGGAACGAGTGAATTCAAAAAAGGCTATATCACTGTTCAAGATATTTCCGCTATTAAAGTTGCTAGATTATTAGACCCTAGTGAAAATGAATTAGTACTTGATATGTGTGCAGCACCCGGAAGTAAAACAACACATCTAGCAGCATTAATGAATAATACAGGTCATATTATTGCTAATGATATTTATCCTAATAGAGTAGAATTAATTAAAGATTCTTTAAAAAGATTAGGGGTAGAAAATTGCGAATGTATTTGTGAAGATGGGCTTAAATTAGCTACAATATATAGTAAGGAACATTTTGATGATATTTTACTTGATGCTCCTTGTAGTGGATTTGGGGTTATTAGAAGAAAGCCAGATATTGCTATTTCTAGCAAACAAGAAGATTTAGATGGTTTATTAACCTTACAAAAAGATTTACTTGAAGTGGCGTACAAGTTGTTAAAAAAACAAGGGAAATTAGTTTATTCAACTTGCACAGTTAATAAAAAAGAAAACCAAAACCAAATCAAAGAATTACTAAATCGTCATAGCGATATGCAATTAATTAGTGAAGAACAAATTTTCCCTAGCAAAACTAGTGGAGATGGATTCTATATGGCTAAGCTTATTAAGAGGTAAAAAATGAAAAGTATTTATGATTTTACATTAGAAAAGCTGGAAGTTGAAATGGTTAGCAAAGGACAAAAAAAGTTCAGAGCAACCCAACTTTTCACATGGCTTTATAAACAAAAAGTAGGAAGTTTTGATGAGATGAGTGATGTTTCTAAGTCCTTTAGAGAAGAATTGAAAAATACTTATTCAATAAAAACTCCTAGAATTACTAGAAAACAAGTTGCTAATGATGGAACAATCAAATTACTTGTTGAATTAAGTGATGGGGCTGAAGTAGAAACAGTTTTAATGAAATATGATTATGGCAATGCTGCTTGTGTATCAAGTCAAGTTGGTTGCAATATGTCATGTGCTTTTTGTGCTTCAGGACTTATTAAAAAACAACGTGATTTAACTCCTGGAGAAATGGTTGGTCAAATTATGGCATTAGAATCAGTAATGAATGGAGAAAAGGTTAGTCACATCGTTATTATGGGAACAGGAGAGCCTTTTGATAACTATGATAATGTCATGGATTTTATTAGAATTGCAAATAACAATAAAGGCTTTGAAATTGGGGCAAGACATATTAGTGTTTCCACTTGTGGAATAGTAGATAAAATTTATAAATATGCTGATGAAGGCTTACAAACAAATTTAGCTATTTCTTTGCATGCTCCTAATAATTTAGTAAGAGATCGTTTAATGCCAGTTAATAAGGCATATAAAATTGAAGAGTTAATTAAAGCAACTCGTGAATATGAAGCAAAAACTTCTAGAAGAGTTACTTTTGAATACATTATGTTAAGTGGGGTTAATGATTCAATTGAACATGCTAAACAATTAGCAAGTCTAGTTAAAGGGATGAATGCTTATGTAAACCTAATTCCTTACAATAAAGTTGGAGAAAGCGAGTTTGAAAGAAGCAGTGGTAATAGAGTCCACGCATTCTTTGATTGTCTCCATAAAGCAGGGGTAGGGGTCACTATTAGAAAAGAATTTGGTCATGATATTGATGCTGCTTGCGGGCAATTAAGAGCAAAGAAGGAAGGAATTATTAAATAATGAAAGAAGGCTTTATTTTAAAATGCCATGCTGGTAACTATTTTGTTTATAGCGAAGGCAAAGAATATATGTGTAGAGCTAGAGGTAAACTCCGTATTGAAGGAACTTCACCTTTAGCGGGGGACAAAGTTTTGTTTGATGAGAAAGAAAACTATGTTTTAAGCATTTTAAAAAGAGATAACTTTTTTGTACGACCTCCGATTGCTAATGTTGATCAAGTAATCATTGTGGCGTCTTTATTCCATCCAGATATCTCATTAGGGTTAATCAATCGCTTTATGACAATGGTTATCTCTAGGGGAGTAAAACCAATTCTTGCAATTTCTAAGATTGATTTATTAGAAGAAACTGATCCAAGATTAGAACTTGTTAAGAACTCTTATAAAGGATTAGATTACAAAGTAATCTATTTTTCAAGTAAGACTAACAAGGGTATTGAAGAAATTAAAGAGTTATTAAAAAACAAAAAAACAGTAATAACAGGCCAATCAGGAGTAGGGAAATCTTCTTTAATTAATCTTTTACTTCCTGATAAAAAGCAAGAAACAAACGAAATTAGTGAAGCACTAGGAAGAGGCAAACACGTAACTAGAGTAAGTGAATTTATTCCATATGATTCAGGTTGGATAGCAGATACTCCAGGATTTAGTTTAATTGAACTAGATTTAAGCCCTAGCGAACTAGCTTCTAGTTATCCTGGTTTTGAAAATTTATTTAATAAGTGCAAATTCAATGATTGCAAGCATGATAGTGAGAAAAATTGTGCGGTTAAAGAAGCAATTAACAATGGTTTAATTAGTAAAGATCACTATGAAATCTATCTATCACTATTACATGAATTACAAAATAAAAAGGAGCGATTCTAATGGAAAAGATTATTATTTCACCATCATTATTAAGTGCTGATTTCTTACATCTAGAAGATGAATTAAATAAAGTAGAGAAAGCGGGATGCGAATGGATTCATTTTGATGTAATGGATGGGCATTTTGTCCCTAATATTTCTTTTGGCGCTCCAATATTGAAGCATGTTAGCAAAGCTAGTCATATGTTTAAAGATGTTCATTTAATGATTAGTGATCCTAAAAAGTATAGTGATGATTTTATTAAAAGTGGTGCAGATTTAATAACTTTTCATTATGAAGCATTTGATAACAAAGAAGATATCTTAGAATTAATAAAATTTATTAAAGAAAAAGGAATAAAAGTAGGCATTTCAATTAAACCTAAAACAGATCCTAAAGTCTTAGAAAAATACTTAGATAAGATTGATTTAGTGCTTATTATGAGTGTTGAACCAGGTTTTGGTGGTCAATCATTTATGGGAAACTCTATTGAAAAAATATCTTTCTTAAGAAAGATAATAGATCAAAATAATTATAAATGTTTGATTGAAGTTGATGGTGGAATCAATGAAGAAACTGCAAAACTTGTTAAAGATGCTGGGGTAGATGTTTTAGTAGCAGGAAGTTACTTATTTGGCCATGATGATTTAATTGAAAGATTAGAAAAAATAAAATAACAAAACTTAATTAAAAATACCCGATTTTAATCAAAAACTTGTATAAATCAAGAGCATGAGGTGAAAATAAGGGATAATCACGATTATAATAAAAATCAGGAAATTTTATTTAACGTAGCAAAATATCGTGCGATTTATTGAAATATCGCACGATATTTGTTATTATGTTAATAGAGGTGATTTTTGTGACTATTACTGCAACAGAACTTAAGATGAATTTAGGAAAATACTTGAAAGTGGTTTTTAATGAAGATGTTTTTATTACAAAAAATGGAAAAATAATAGCTCAACTATCATTACCTCAACAAAATAAAATGGAAGTTTTGTCATCGCTAGTTGGGTTTGTTAAAGCAGATAATGATATTGATTTAGAAACCATAAGAGAGGAAAGGCTAAAAAGGCAATGAGGATAGTTTTGGATACAAATGTAATTTTAGATGTTCTTTTAGATCGAAAGCCTTTTACAAATGACTCTTTATCCGCCATACAAAAAGCAATAGAAAAAGGCGATATATTGTTTTTTTCTGCATCATCAGTAACAGATGTTTATTATGTGGTAAGAAAACTTAGCCAAGATAAAAACTATGCCTTAGAAAGCATTAAAAGACTTTCAAACATTCTTTCTTTTGCAGAAGTAAATGAAGAGTGTTTGTTAGCAGCATTAAATTCAAAAATGAATGATTATGAGGATGCTGTTATTGATGCGGTGGCGGAATCTATTAAAGCTAATTTAATCATCACCAGAAACGTAGATGATTTTAAAAATGCAAAAACAGCAATTATGAGTCCAACTATGTTTTTAAAAGTAGAGTAGAAAACCATAAAAGCCACAAAAAAGGAAGCAAATTGGCTTCCTTTTTAAATTATAAACCAGCTTTCTTGAGGGTTCTTAGTTCTCTTGCTGAAACACGAATTGTTTTAACTTGTCCGTTTTCTTCAACTTGAACTTTTTGTAAGTTAACTCCCCACTTACGTCTTGTAGCGATTAGTGAGTGTGAACGTGCGTTTCCGCTCATTGCTCTTTTACCTGAGATAGCGCATACTCTTGACATTCTTTTCCCCTCCTATACTAAAATGTTTGTACAATTGCTTTAATATAGTAACATTTAACCACAAAATAATCAAGTGGGAATTGATATATTTTCTCGCGCGCGCACGCGTTTTTCCTTTCAAGTTATAAAAAACTTGAAAAAATTGGACTTTACTATATAATTATAGTAGTCGCTTTTTTTAAAAGACGGAGGGTTTAGTATGGAATTACAACGTCGTTTTAATAAAAATAAAATTGATGTTTCCATGAACGCTATAGCCGCTGTAGCAGGAAATGCTGCTATGGAATGCTATGGAGTTTTAGGTATGGCCTCCAAAAATGTAATCATTGATGGCGTCGCAGAATTACTAAAAGACGATAGTTATTCTAAAGGTGTTTTTGCAGTTTCAACTTCTAAAGGGGTCGAAATAGATATGTACATTATTTGTGCATATGGCGTCAAAATCACAGAAGTCGTTAGTGAAGTCCAAAAAAAGGTGAGATACGTTTTACAAAAAACATTAGATGTTGATTTTAGTGCAGTTAATGTTTATGTTCAAGGAATTCGAGTAATCGATTAGAAAGGATAAAAATAAATGGCTTACTTTGATCAAAAAAGTATAGACGGTGAGGTATTGCGTGCAATACTAATTTCCGGTGCCAATAATCTTTTCAACCACTACCCAGAAGTGGATGCTTTGAACGTCTTCCCAGTTCCTGATGGAGATACTGGAACTAACATGAACTTAACTATCACATCTGGTTCAAAAGAAATTATGAATATTAGAGATACTTCAATTGGAAGTGTCGCTAAGATTTTCTCAAGAGGATTACTAATGGGTGCTAGAGGAAACTCTGGTGTTATTCTTTCTCAAATATTTAGAGGATTAGCTCAAAGGCTAACTGATAAAAATGAACTTGATGTCATGGGATTTGCTGAAGCTTGGAAAGCTGGAAGCGATATGGCATACAAAGCTGTTATGAGACCAGTAGAAGGTACAATCTTAACAGTTATTAGGGAATCAAGTGAAGCCTTATCAAAAAAAGCTCCTAATATGTCTTCTATTGGGGAAGCAATGGAATATTTACTAGATGCTGCTAGAGACTCTTTAAAAAAGACTCCAGACTTATTACCAGTTTTAAAAGAAGTTGGAGTTGTTGACTCTGGTGGAGCAGGATTAGTAACAATCATGGAAGGTATGCTTCTAGGATTAAAAGGTGACATTATTGAACGTAAACAAATTTCAATGCCACCAGCTGAAGAAACACCTGTTAAAGTACAAGAAGCATTTGAAAAAGATGAACTAGGATATTGTGTTGAAATTGTTCTTCAACTTTCAAGTGATTCTAAAAAGAGAGAAAAATTCAACCAAGAAAGATTTGTCTCATTACTACAATCATTAGGTAATTCACTAGTTATCGTTATCGATAAAGAAACTATCAAGATTCACTTACATACATTAAAACCAGGCGTAGCTATGAACTATGCTCAATTATATGGTGAATTTAAAGAAGTTAAGGTCGAAAATATGGAAGGTGAATACCACCATAAGTTTAAAGAAAGTGACATGGCAAGTGAAGCCGGTCCAGTAGTTATTGGTATTAATGAATCAACAACTAATATTGAACTACCAAATAAACCTAAGAAGAAAGAACGTAGTAAATACGCCCTTGTCGCTGTAAGCGTTGGTGATGGCTTAAATGAAATGTTTAAGAATTTAGGTGTTGATTATATCGTAAGTGGTGGTCAATCAATGAACCCATCCACTCAAGATTTCGTTAAAGCAATTGAAGAATTAAATGCAGAACATGTTTATATTTTCCCTAATAACAAGAATATCTTCATGGCAGCTCAACAAGCAGCTGATGTTAGTGAATCATGCAAGGTACACGTAATTCCAACAAAGACTATTGTTCAAGGATTAAGTGCGTGTATGATGTTTAATCCTGACACAGGATCTAGAGAAAACGAAGATAACATGACAAATGCAATTCTAGGAGTTAAATCAGGACAAGTAACATTCGCAATCAAAGATACTGAAATTGATGGTTTACAAATTCATAAAGATTACTTTATGGGTATTTTAAACACTAAAGATATCGTTGTTTGTGAAAAGAAACTTGAAGATGCAAGTTTAGGATTATTAAGAAAAATGATTGATGAAGAAAGTGGACTTGTAACACTAATCTATGGTGATGGTGCTGATGAGGATGATGCTAACTTGCTTGCAGAAAAAATTGAAGAAGAATTTGGCGTGGAAGTTGAAGTTCATAACGGTGGGCAACCAGTATATTCTTACTTCTTTGGAGTTGAATAAATTAGGGGGAAGTAATCCCTCTTTTTTTAATAAAGGTAAAGATATGATAAACGAGTTTGATTTTAACATTACTAAAAAAAGAGCAGAGTTTCTAACTAAACTTGGATTAGATACTCCTTTTAAGGTCGTGAATTATTTACCTAGGAAATATGTTGATTATGCAAAGAGTAATATCTCTAAAGAAAGTGATGGAAATAGAGTAGTCATTAAAGGAATAGTTAGAGGTAAAGATAAACTATATCGCATTAGACGTGGTCTAACTAGATTTGTGATTAAGGTAGAAACTAGTTTTGATGAATTTAAAATAGTTGTTTTTAATCGAGATTACATTTATAAAAACATCGAAATAGATAAAGAGATTTTAGTGGCAGGAAAACTAGACTATTATCGAAGAGAAATAGTAGCAACTGATATATTTGTAAAAGACATTGATAAAATAAATGTAAAACCTGTATATTCTTTAATTCACGGTGTAAGTGATTATGAATTTTCAAAAGTAGTGGATTATAGTTATAATCAACTAGTAGTAAGTGGAAAATTGAATGATATTGTCCCTAATACATATTTAGATAAATATCGTTTGTTAAATAGAAGAAAAGCCTATTTTTATGCCCATCATCCTAATAATATGAAAGAAGTAATTCAATCCAAACGCTATTTAAAATATGAGGAAGCTTTGGTCTATTCATTAATGATGCAAAAACTAAGAAGTGAAACTAAATCTTTAGAAACAAAAATCAAAAAAACAATCGACTACTCTTTAATTAATAGAGTGTTAGATTCTTTGCCTTTTAAATTAACTAAAGATCAAAGCGTTGCTTTGTTTGAGATATTAAATGATATGAATAGCGAGAAGTTAATGTATCGTTTGTTACAAGGCGATGTTGGTAGTGGTAAAACTATTGTTGCAACATTAGCTTTAGTAGGAATAGTAAGTGCTAAATATCAGGGAGTACTCATGGCACCAACTGATTTACTTGCTAGACAACATTATCTAAACCTTTCTAAATTACTAGATAGTTTTGGAATAAGACTAGGATTATTAGTAAGCAGTTTATCAACTCAAGATAAAAAGATAGTGTTAGAAAAAATTAAAAATGGTGAAGTTGATATTATTATCGGTACACAATCATTAATTCAAAAAGGGGTAGAATACGCAAATCTTGGATTATGCGTTATTGATGAACAACATCGTTTTGGCGTAAAACAAAGAAAACTTCTACATGAAAAAGGGGAAAACGTTGAGCTTTTATTGATGAGTGCAACACCAATTCCAAGAACATTAGCCATTGCTATTTTCCAAGATATGGATGTTTCAACAATCAAAGTTCCACCAGTTGCTAGTAAAGATATTAAAACCAAATTAATCAAAGGAAATAGCATTTCCTCAATTAAAAAAGATATCATTGCCACCTTAAAAAGAAATGAAAAGATATATGTTGTTTGTTCATTGATTGAAAATGAATTAAGTGATTATCAAGATGTTAAAAAAGTTTATGAAACAATGAAGGCAGAATTTAGTGAATATGGTGATGTCTATTTACTTCATGGGAAACTTAAAGATGAAGAAAAGGTTGAGATTATGGAAGAGTTTAAATCAGCAAGCAGTGCCATATTAGTTTCTACAACAATTATTGAGATTGGAATTGATATTAAAGAAGCTACAAGAATGATTATTTATGATGCTAATTGCTTTGGACTAGCTAGTCTTCACCAATTAAGAGGTAGAATTGGAAGAGGTGGGGATGCTTCAATTTGCTATTTATTATGTAGTAGCGATGATGAAGATGCTTTGAATAGACTATCATTTTTAGAAAATAATTTGGATGGATTTGAGGTGGCTAGATTTGATTTAGCATCTAGAGGGCCTGGCGATATCGCAGGTGTTAGCCAAAGTGGAAGTTTTGGGTTTAGTATGTGTAATATATTCGAAGATTTAAAGATATTTGAATGTGCTAGAGATGACGCCAAAGAGATATTAAGAAACATCAATGATAGTGATAACAAAGCTATTTTAGAATTTGTAGATGACTATCAAGTACAAGATGTCGTAGTAGTGGAATAGAAATAACTATGGAAGAGAAGAAATATTTTTGATAAAATATTTAATTAGCACAAAGGGATGAGAAAATGATTAAAATTGCAATTGATGCTATGGGTAGCGACTTAGGAAGTAAAGAAGTAGTAAAAGCTATCTTAGATTTTAAAAAAGACCACAATGATGTGGAATTTTGTGTATGCGGTAAACTAGAAGAATTAAAAGAGTTGGAAGGCAAAGCTAAAATCATTCCTACTAACGAAGTAATGGGGATGGAAGATGGCGCATTAGAAGTTATGAGAAAGAAAGAAACTTCAATGATGAAAGCTATCGATGAGGTTGCTTCTAAACGTTACGATGCAGTAGTCAGTGCTGGATCAACAGGTGCATTTTTAACCGGCGCAACAATAAAACTAAAACTTATTCCAGGTGTATTAAGAGCAGCTCTAGTTTCACCTTTTCCAACAAGCAATGGAAAGAATGTAACAATTCTTGATATTGGAGCTAATAACGAAAACATTCCAGAACATTTAGTTCAATTTGCTAAGATGGGTAATGTTTATTGCAAAGTAATGAGTGGTATTAAAAAGCCTAGAATCTATTTATTAAGTAATGGCGCTGAAGATAAAAAGGGGAGCCCTGTTACTAAAGAAGCAAACAAGTTACTAAAAGAAACAAAACTAAACTTTTTAGGTAACATGGAAGCAAGATATGTTTTAAGTGGAGAGGCTGATGTAATTGTTGCAGAAGGCTATCCTGGCAATGTTTTACTAAAATCAATTGAAGGAACTGCTTCAATGATGAATGGTTTAATCAAAGATGCCTTTAAGCGTAATTTAATTTCTAAAATCGGTTACTTATTATCTGCAAAAGGATTTAAAGTCATGAAAGAAAAAATGAACTATAAACAATATGGTGGAGCAATGTTATTAGGCGTTAATGGAATTGTGGTAAAAGCTCACGGTAGTAGTGATGCTTATGCTTTCTATAATGCAATAAGAGTTGCTTACACTCTAGCAAAAGCTAATGTGTTAGAAAAAATAAGAAAGGAAATGCAAAATGCCTAGAGATTACAAAGAATTACTAAGAAACATCGGAATAACTAGTGAAATTAAAAATCCAAAGTTCTATCTAGAAGCATTAACTCAATCATCATATTTGAATGAACATAAATGTGATTGGCGTAATTATGAACGTGTTGAATTTTTAGGAGATGCAGTAGTTGAACTGATTGTTACTAAATACATTTATCTAGAATATCCTAATATGAGCGAAGGGGATTTATCTTTGCTACGCTCAAATTTAGTTAGAATGGAGACTTTAGCTACATTGGCTAAAGGGATAAATCTTGGAGATTATATTCTTTTAGGGAGTGGGGAAGCTAAAGCTAAGGGCAATGAAAGACCTGCGCTACTTGGTGATGTTTATGAAGCACTTGTCGGAGCAATTTATCTAGATCAAGGATATCATTCAGCTGAGCAATTTGTTTTTAAACAATATGCTAAAGTTATTAAAGAACATGGAATGGAAGCATTCCTAGAATTAAAAGATGCTAAAACTAAACTACAAGAGTTAGTTCAAGCAGATAAGAAAAGAGCATTAAGTTATGAACTTGTTTCAAGTAGCGGACCTGCTAATGATCCAACATTTGAAATGATTGTTAAACTTGACGATATGATATTAGGAAAAGGAATTGGAAAATCTAAAAAACTAGCAGAGCAAGAAGCTGCTAAAGATGCATTATCTAAAATGGCAAGATAGGGAAGTATTATGGGACTATTTTCAAAATTAAAACAGCATAAGAATCAAGATCAAGTTAAATATGAAAAAGGACTTGCTAAATCAAGGAAGACCTTTAAAGAAAAACTTGCTGTTTTGTTTGCTTCCAATAAGAAAGTTGATGAGGAGTTTTTTGAAAATTTACTCGATATTTTAATTGAAAGTGATATTGGAGCAAGTCTATCAAATGCGCTTGTTAATGAAACTAAAAAAGAATGTAAAATTAAAGGAATAGAAGATCCTGAAGAGATTTATGAAACGCTAGTTTTCAAAATGAGAGAGTTTTATCTTGATGAAATGGAACTTTCTAGTGAAATTAATTATGCTAGTAGTGGCCCAAGCGTCATTCTAGTTATTGGTGTTAATGGTGTTGGTAAGACGACATCGATTGCAAAACTTACTAATATGATTTTAAAAGAAGGTAAGAAAGTGCTACTTGTCGCTGGTGATACTTTTAGAGCAGGAGCAGTTGAACAATTATCTATTTGGGCAGATAGACTTGGAGTAGACCTAGTTAGCGGTAAACTAAATGGGGATCCTAGTAGTGTAATTTATGATGGTATTGATAAAGCAATTAAAGAAAATTATGACGTTGTTATTTGTGATACCGCAGGAAGATTACAAACTAAATCTAATTTAATGCAAGAGTTAGATAAGATTCATCGTGTAATGCAAAAACTTATTAGTGATGCTCCACATGAAGCCTTCCTAGTTATTGATGCTACAATGGGCCAAAATGGCGTCTATCAAGCAGCATCTTTTAATGAAGTTACTTCTTTAAGTGGAATTATTCTAACTAAGATGGATTCTTCTAGTAAGGGAGGAATTATCTTATCGATAAAAAATAACCTAGGAATTCCAGTAAGATATATTGGACTAGGCGAAAAAATAGATGATTTATCTAAATTTGATTTAGACTCATATCTATGGGGATTATTAAAAGAAGGAGAAAATGATTAATGAATCGATTAAGCCCAGTTGCAAGATTTGTGATATACATTGTAGCGATAATACTTATCCAAAGATTATTATCGATGCTTTTACTTGCGTTAGGAATTAATGGAGTAGCATACTTAATTGTATTTGAACTTATCGTTGCTTTCCTTTTCGCTTTCTTAAATTATCCTGGCGATAAAAAAGGATTTATTAAAGATCCAAAATTTCATAAAATGTTTGCAATTTTCTTTGCAGTACTTATAGGATTGCAGGTGTTATTTTAATTATGGATATTAAAAAGAGTATTAGAATGAATAAACTAATTGATGTTTATGGCAAACTTCTTACAAATCATCAATTAGAAATTCTTGATGAATATTATGCGCAAGATTATTCGCTTGCTGAAATAGCAGAGAATAGAAAAATTTCGAGAAATGCAGTGTTTAGCTTAATCAAAAAATGTGGCGTAATCTTAGAAGATTATGAAACAAAATTATGTTTACTAGCAAAACAAGAAAATATTGAAAGACTAACTAGTGATTTAGAAAACCTAGATAGTAAAGAATTAATAAAACGTTTAAATAAGATTGCTAAGATTAATGAAAGGTAGTGAAGTTTATGGCGTTTGAAAATTTACAAGATAAATTACAATCCATCTTTAGAAGTATCAGCGGCAAAGCAAGACTTAGTGAAGAAAATATCAATGATATGCTTCAAGAAGTAAGGTTTGCCCTTTTGGATGCTGATGTTAATAACGAAGTAGTTAAAGGCTTTGTTAAAGAATTGAAAGAGGAAATGATTGGTAAAGAAGTAACTACTAAACTTAATCCATCACAAATGGTAGTTAAAATTGTTGATGAAAAAATGACAGAACTACTTGGTGGAGTTGAAAGTGAAATCACTTTCACTCCAAATAAACTTAACATCATTATGATGGTTGGTTTACAAGGTGGAGGTAAAACTTCATCTGTAGCAAAACTTGCAAAGTATGCTGAGAAAAACTTCAATCGTAAGCCAATGTTAGTTGCTCTTGATATTTACCGTCCTGGTGCTATTGATCAACTAGAGCAATTAGCAAAAGCTAATAATTTTGAATTCTATGCTGAAAGAGATAGCAAAGATGTCGTAAGCATTGCCCAAAATGCTGTTTTACAAGCTAAGAAATATAACTACGACACTGTGATTCTTGATACGGCTGGTCGTCTTCATATTGATGAAGAATTAATGGATGAATTAAAAAGATTAAAGGATAGCATCAGACCTAATGAAATAATGTTAGTAGTCGATGCAATGGCAGGTCAAGAAGCTGCTATTAGTGCTGCCAAATTTAATGAGTTACTTCATATCGATGGCGCAATTATGACTAAACTTGATAGTGATGCTAGAGGTGGTGCAGCTTTGTCAATGGCTAAACTTTCTAACATACATATCATGTATAGCGCAATTGGTGAAAAAGTTAAGGACTTTGAATTATTCCATCCAAAACGTATGGCTGAAAGAATTCTTGGTATGGGCGATATCCTAAAACTAGTTGAAAAAGCAAATGAAGAACTAGATGAAAAGAAAGCCAAGAGCGTTACCAATAGAATTATGTCAGGCAACTTTGATTTATCAGATATGTTATACCAAATGGAAGCTGCTAATAAACTAGGTAGTGTCGGTGGAATTATGAAGTTACTACCTGGTGTTCCAAAACTTAGCGAAGAACAACAAGAAATGGCAGAGAGAAAACTCAGAAAATCAAAAGCTATTATTAATTCAATGACTAAAGAAGAACGTAAAAACCCTGACATTTTAAAAGGGACTAGAAAAGAAAGAATTGCTAAAGGAGCAGGCTTAGATGTTAGTGATGTTAATAGTGTTATTAAACAATATGAACAAACTAAGATGGCTATGAAACAAATGAAACAATTCATGCGTGGTGGTAAAATGCCTACTATGCCTAATTTCAATTTCAAAAAACATTTCTAAAAAAAGAAGGTGTCAACCAAAAGTACTTGACACCTTTTATTTGGACTATTATAATTATGGATGTAATTAAACATGGAGGAAATTAAAATGGCAGTAAAAATTAGATTAAAAAGAACAGGACGTCATAAGGTTGCAACATATAGAATTGTTGTTGCAGATTCACGTTCACCAAGAGATGGAAGATTTATTGAAGAAATTGGAACTTATCAACCAGCTACAAATAACCCTGTAGTTATCAATAAAGAAAAAGCACTAGAATGGTTAAAGAAAGGTGCACAACCATCAGATACAACTAGAACAATTCTTTCAGACGCAGGAGTTATGAAAGAATTACATGATTTCAAACTAAGCGAAAAGAAAGCTCTTCCAAAAAAAGAAAAGAAAGCAGCAAAACCAGCAGCAGAAAAGAAGCCGGCTACAAAAAAACCTGCAGCAAAGAAAGCAGAAACTAAGTAATGAATATTGAAGCATTAGTTCACGACATTATCGATCCACTAGTAGAAAATAGAGATGCTATTATGATTAGAGAAATGCCTTCAACTAATGATGATGAAATCGTTATTTTAGTTGTAGGAGAATCTAGTGACGTTGCTCGTTTAATCGGACGTGGCGGCAGTGTAGCAGATTCTATTCGCAAGGTCGTTAGTGTTTTAGGGAAACTTAACAACAAAAAAATTCGTATTAAGTTTGAATCATACGACGACAAGCAAGATTAATAACTAGGCACTTCAATAGTGCCTTTTTATTTGGCTTATTTTAATTGACAAAGGAATCAAAAATATATATAGTCAAAGTAGGAATATTCCTACTATTCCGTGTTTAGGAGGTATAATATGGATTCATACATTGAACAAGCAAAAGTGCTACCTAAGGGGCAAATAACAATTCCTAAGGAAATAAGAAAACTTCTTGGATTAGACATTGGTGATAGAGTGTCTTTTATTGTTAGTGGTGATAGGGTTATGCTTGCTAATTCATCACTTTGTGCTTTAAAACTTCTTCAACGTGAAATGAAAGGCGAAGCAAAAAAGGCTAATTTACGTAATGAAGATGATGTCCAGCGTATGTTGGAGGAGAATAGATGAGAGTTTTTCTAGATACAAATATCTTGTTTTCAGCTATTCTTTTTCCTTTTTGAACACTCTCATGACTAAAGTCACAAGATTCTAGGTTCACTGATCACAGGGCAATAAATGTCTCTTACACGATCTCCCCTAGCGTAACTTTCGATAGTTCCTACCGTAGTTTGTTATTATTTATTTTGATGAAGACATT
>JAZRXY010000008.1:0-43400 GCA_045600465.1 Bacilli bacterium | reverse complement strand
ATACTCATAATAACTTATTCTAAAAAAGACTTATAAAAAGAGTACGAATAACTCGTACTCTTCATACACAATTGATTTAACAGTTTTGTATATCTTGTAATTCAAATACACAAATATACACACTTTATTTCACAGAGCCTTTAAATACAATGGATATTGACGTACAATAAATTGTACGATATAATTTGTATGGGTTAAGGAGGATTGCATATGATCGCAGTTAATTATAGTCAAGTAAGAGGAAACATGAAAACATATATGGATAAAGCTACCAATGATTTTGAAACAATTATCGTCACAAGGAAAGATAAAAATGTCGTCATTATTTCTGAAGATGCGTATAACAATCTTCTTGAAAATGCATATTTATTGAAAGACAAAGCAAATTACGATTGGTTAATGGAATCAAAGAAGCAATTAGAATCTGGCAAAGCAAAAGTACATCAATTGATTGACGAGGATTAAATAATGAATTATTTATTTACCCATAACGCTTGGGAAGATTATAATTTTTGGCAAGAAAATGATAAAAAACTCGCAAAAAAATAAATGAATTGCTTAAAGATATTTCTAGGAATGGTGCTAGTGATGGAATAGGTAAACCTGAACCATTAACTAGTGATTTAAAAAGGTTTTATAGTAGACGAATTAATGATAAAGATAGATTAATATATAAAATTGAAAATAATACTATTTCTATTATTTCTTGTAGGTATCATTATTCAGATAAATAATGAACTCATCTATTTACGATTTGTAAAACTCTAATGAATTATTAAGCTCCAAATTTTGGAGTTTTTTTAATTGTAAGGTTTAATAAAAAACTGATTGTGCTAAAAAACTCCCCATTGGGGGAGTGAATTTTATTTTTCAAAATGTTTAATAAGTTCATTATACTTTTCAATTAAATCCTTATTACCTAAATAATATAACCAACCCATTAGATACTTATCATTATCATATCTATCAGCAAAAGCTTTGAAATCATAAGAATCTGATAAGTAATTATATAACTCTTCTAAGGTTGCAAATTCTTTCTTGTTATAAGTATAAGTTTTCTTATTTCCTAATACATAAGCAAGTAATGCTGCGGCAGCTTTTTTATTGTTTGCCACTAAGTTTTCAGCAAGACTTATAGCATTTAAAGTCTTTTTAGACATCTTGCCATTTCCTTTAATTGCAACGTAATCACTTACTAGATGATTAGCTAATATTTCAGATATTTCATCTTCATCTAAAGTATCATTAAAATAAGCATCACCTAGAGATAGTAAGTTAGCAAAGACATAACCCTTAAAAGAAAAAGGTAATTCTTTGTTGTAGTAGTATTGTAAATTAAATACTGCCCTACTAGGACTTAAATCTTTATTGTTTAAAATTGCTAAAGCTTTTTTATCAAAACTTAATGCCTTAGTTAATTCTTTAGCCATTAAACTTTCAACTGCTTCATCATAGTTTATTGAAATAAATTCACCAAAACTTTTCTTGGTAAGTTTTTCTCCATCTACTTGGTAAGATTTAGCTTTATTAATCTTTTTAATTAATTCATTAAATATAACCATAACTCTTACCTCCTACATTTTAATTATTAGTGCGCTTAATACTAAAGCACCAATAATAATTCCTAAAAATGCAACGATGAAATAAAGAATAACAAGTTTTTTATTTTTACTTGCAAAGTATTGTTTAGGAGTTGCACAATAATCAATCATGTCTTGAGAATTTATAGAATCATTAATCTTATCTATTTTAGTAACAACATCATTAAAATCATCGCTAAAATCTCCATTGGTTTCAATACTTGCTTCTTGTTTAGAAACAATATTCTCTAAGCTTTCAATAACGTTAACTTGATAGTTAATATCTTTACCTACTTTACTTGCAAGTAAATAAGCATAGTTTCTAGTATAGATTTTAACAATGCTTACAAAACATAATCCTACTAGCATTATTAGTAGACCAACATTGTACCAATTATTACTTGGATCAAAACGATAATCCCTATATGAAGATAGTAAAATGTCATAAGTCATATAAAGACTAAATACTAGATAGACATAATAAACAATGTCTAAACTTACAAATCTAAATTTGACATCTTTTAATTGTTTTAGTTTAGTTTTAGAAGCATTTAAAGAACTTGTCAATAAGCTATGAGCTTTATTGTGCCAAGCATATAATTTAATTTTCTTAGCTTGCTTAGAGTTTTCACTAAGTTCTTTAATACTAATTTTATCTTCTTTATTTTTGCTATAGGTTTCGTTTTGTCTAGCAATATCTTTTTCTAAACTAAGCGCACCTAAATAAGTATGGATCTTTTCACAATCTAGACTTTCTTTTAAATTTAAATCTTCTTTTTTAGAGGCAATTAAAGAAATGTTAGTATATCCTTTACTTAGTTTTATTTCTTTAACTTTACGTGAGACTAACTTAGGATTAGGCCCTACTAAAACCTCAAATAGAAGTGCTAACTTATCAACATTATTCATCTATAGCACCCCCGTAAATAAACTAGCTAAATTTTCTTTAGAGAAATCATTTAAGACTTTCATAAAGATAGAATCATTAAAGATATCTATTAATTTAGATGAGACATTAATTTGTAATGCTGACATCATTGTTACTAGAAGTGATAAATAAATCACACTATAAATAAGTGCTCTAACTACTCCTAAAATGATATTAGCAGCAACACTGTTACTTGCTTGATAATAATCTTGTTTTCTTTCTTTAGTATTAGTAATAATAACAAAAGGTAATGTAATTAAAACTAAACATGCATAAATCATCATTGCAAAGATACTCATCATAAATAATGCATAGAAGTTTTCCATTCCTACACTATTAAATAAACTATTAAATCTAGCATATAATTCATCTAATTTTAAAGCGTCAGCAAAATCTAACAAGAAAGACTCGCTAAACATCATAATAAAAAAGGAAGCAAAACAAGCAACTACTAAGATGCCACTATAAAGTAAGCTATGCTTTTGTTTTGCAAAAATGCTTCTTATTATTGTGGTAGCGAAGATTAATATTAGTGCCACCCAAGTTATAACAAAATCGAACATTCTATCACCTTTTTCAATTATTATAATATCTAATTATTTACTAGTAAATAATTTATCTACTATTTCCTGTTTAGCTTTAGGAAGATTACTTACAAATTCTTTGTTGGATAAATAAGCTAATTTCCCATCTAACTTATCAAAAACTATTTTATAAGCATGTAAGAATTGATATTTTAATTTATACTCTTTTAAAAACTTTTTATTCTTTTCAAAATCACCATACTTACTATCTCCTACTATTGGAAGATTGACATAAGATAAATGTACTCTTATTTGATGAGTCCTACCACTTAATAGTTCAACCTCAACTAAGGAATAATCATCATTGCTTAAAAGTGGTCTAGCAATACTTTTAGCGCTTAATCCATTTTTATCAACGCTAACTAGTTTTTTCTTTTCATCCTTTAATAAAGGAGCATCGATTACTTTTTCTTTATCAAGTTTATTAAATGTTAAAGCAAGATAGTATTTATGAATTCCTTTACGAGTTTTAAACATTTCATTTAATTCATGTAATGTTTCCATATCTTTACCAAAGATAACTAGTCCTGATGTGTTTCGATCTAGTCTATGAGCAGGATAAGTAACGCTACTAGTTCCATTACGTTTAGTATAGGCTAAAACTTGATTAGCTAATGTATTAGTTTTTTCAATTTCATCAGCATGTAAACTCAAACCCATTGGTTTATCTACTATGATGATATTTTCATCTTCATAAATGACTTTAAAAGCTTTGGGAAGATCATAAGTTCCTTTGGGTTTAACATATTCTTTAAGATATTCATCGCTCAAATAAACATCAATGTTATCTTCATTATTTAAAATATATTCCCCATTTACTCTTTTACCATTTACTTTGACATCTTTTTTCCTTAAAAGCTTGTAAAGCAAACTTAAAGGAGCTTCATTTAAGTTTTTGCGTAAATATTTATCAAGACGTTGTCCGCTTTCTTCTTTTTTAACTTTAAAACTTATCATTATTAAAACTCCTTAACGATTAAAGTATAGCATACATTCGTTCCATTTACAAAGTTATCACTGCGTGATAAAATCAATAAAGAGGGTGATTATTATGAATCCAAATTTTAGAAAAGCTTTAACTCTTGCCTTATCTTCATCACTACTTTTTGGTTGTGGCAATAGTTGTGAAGCAACTAAACTTCCTAAACCTGTATTAGAGGATGGTATTAGAGGAGAACAATTTGGCATTGATAAAAATGTTAATGAATCAACTCTTGATAATTACCTTGATTTAAAAGATGTCGTTTATCGTGACATGAGAATGTTAATTGATCCTGCTAATTATGCTTCAATTGGTGGAGACTCTTACTTATCTGGATTTGTAGAAGGATTTGAAGTTGTCCCTTATCCATATCTAGTTAACGTTGTAGGACTTCCTGCAGAGGTTGGAAGTAGTTATAGTGGCACTACTCTATTTAATGTTGATGATAAAGGAAACTATAGTGCTAATTATAAAGAATCAATGTCAATTCTAGAATCATTATTCCCTAAAGATAAAACAATCATACTAATGTGTGGTGGTGGCGGTTATGCTGGTATGACTAAAACTATGTTAATCGCTTTAGGTTGGGATAAAAGCAAACTTTATAATGTCGGTGGTTATTGGTATTATGAAGGAAACAACAAAGTAGAAGTCGCTAGAAATAGTGAAAATGGAATAGTATATGATTTCTATAAAGTCGCTTATCACAATATCGATTTTGAAAGTTTAACACCTATTAAATAATTATGAAAAAACTAAAAGCATTATTTTTATCATTAATTCTTCTTATTCCTGGTTGTGGAGCAAAAGCAACTTATTTTAGTCTTGATGATAAATATTATAATGAAGCTAAAATAATTTCTTTAGATTCTAGTGCAGAATTAAAAGCACTAGAAGATAATAAAGAATCATTCGCCGTTTATGTCTATCTAGAAGGATGTCTAACATGTGCAAGTTTTAAACCAATTGTAGAAGAATATGTTAATAGTCATAATTTAACAATCTATTCAATCTCAATTAGCAAAGCTAAAAGTTTAAAAAGTGTTTCTAGTGCTATTAAATATGCCCCTTCTGTCCTACTTTATAATGAAGGTGAAATAGTATCATATCTATCCACAACATCTAATAACGATGCTAAATACTATAAAACAATAGAAGACTTTACTATTTGGTTTGAGTCTCATATCCAAACAAAATAAAAAAGAACATCGTTCTTTTTTTGACAAAATAATGGCGGAGGAAATGGGATTTGAACCCATGCGCCCTGTTACAGGCCTACTAGCTTTCCAAGCCAGCCCCTTCAACCACTTGGGTATTCCTCCACTAAACCACATATGTTGTGGCTAATATTAATAAGCGAACAGTTTATCTAACATCGCATTGGATAGTTCAATAAAATACATAAAATATCCAATAATTTTAGCATCTAATTTTGCTAATTCTAGCACAAAGTTAGATTCTTTTTCTACTTTTCCTTCATCACTAATTGTTAATGATGTTACAAATAGGTCGTCATTACTCTTATTATTCTTATTTGCTAATAGTTTACACCATTCAATTAGGTGTTTTCTTTTATCTTCATCACTAATAAAAGTCTCACCATGATAACCTAGTTTAAAGTAATGGTATCTATTTAAAGCATATTGATAAGCAGGATTAATGTAGATATCTTCGTTATTTAAATCATTGTAAGCTTTTTTAGCACCTAGCAAGATATCAAAGACATTGATCCCCACAAAAGAGATTGGGAATAATCCCATTAATGATAAGATACTCCCCTTTTCATTAAGATTACTGAAAACATCTTTGATTAATGTTTTATCTAAGCTGCCAATGATATGTTCTTTTGCTTCATCTTTACCATATTTTTTATTAAGTAAATCTTTTAAAGCTTTTAAAACACTTGATGTTTCTAAATTAGAGATAACATTAATAGCAAAATCTTTATTTTCTAAGTCTTTTAATATCTTATTAACAGCATCTAGTTCCACTTCATCACTTAGATAAATAACTTCCATTGAATCATTACTATCATTTAAAGCATTAATGACTGCTTTAGCTGCTAAAACATTTTCACTATTACCATATACTACTAAGGTCGTAAACTTACTACGTAATTCTTGCGACAAATTAACTAAGTTAAGTAATTCTTTTTCATTGTATTTAATAGGAAGTGTTAACCAATCTAATGTATCAATACTATTAACTAGTTGTTCATGCATTTTACGATGGATTTCTTTTATTTTTGCTTTATATTCAATATAGTTTACTTTGTTTTCTTTATTCTTGTTAATAAAGTTAACTTTAACTTTACTATCTTCATTTAGATTTTCCTTTAGTTTTTCTTCATTAAACTTCTTTATTACAAGAAAATTATACATTTTATCGCATTTATAAGGTTTACGCTTTGTAGCGACTTGGCGATATCTTTTAGCATTCTTTGCTAATCTTTTGATTGATAGCTTAGCATGGTTACTTGTTTCATCTATTTCAATGATTATAGCATCAACATCATCACCAATAGCAAAATAATCAGAAACATCTCTAACAAAACCATCACTAATCTCAGAAATATGGATTAAACCGGTAAGACTAGGTGAAATTTGCGCAAAAGCACCATAGTGTTGAATGCCAACAATCTTGGCTTTTACTTCATCACCAACATGATATTTTATCATTTTTCTCACCTCTTTCTTCCAATTATGTTATTATATCATATGTATATGATATTTTTAAGAGGGGATTAAATATATGATTAGTATTGAAACTCAAATTATTGCAGTATTAGAAAAGATTAGACCATTTATTCAAAAAGATGGCGGAGATGTTGTCTTCCATCACTATGAAGATGGTATTGTTTATCTTATTATGAAGGGGGCATGTGTTGATTGTGCTCTTCAAGATGATACTATTTCTAATGGAATTGAAATCATTCTATCAGAAGAAGTTCCTAGTGTAGTTGGGGTCAAAGTAATAAGTGAAGAAGAAGCCTTCAAATATGATGATGAACATAACGAAAATAAATAATGCATAAAAAATGGTTAAATCATTAATTGATCTAACCATTTATTTTTTATAATGTAGACATAAATCTAAAGAATACTATTAGAAACATTGCTGCAAGAGCTAATGTCTCTACCATTGGTGTTATGGTAAAGAAAAGATTCTTCCATTTAGTATTCATTCCCATTGTAATTATATTCATAATTGCACCGCCAATTGTTACCACAAAGAAGAATGGTATTGTAAGTAGTGCCTCTAAATTTGATGATGCTTCTACATTGTAGCCACCTAGATGACCAATAAATAGATATATTCCAAAGCCAAATGCTACAAGGCCTAGAATATAAAAGAAAATAACAACAATTTTTCTCGTCTTTAAATTCATAATAAACGTCTCCTACTTTTGCAATTTTTATTATACGCTATTTTAACTTATTTATTAACCTCAATCTTACAATTGCATTTATATTTAGAATCTTGAAGAATAATTTCTTCAATCTCATCAGCTAAAATATGTCCACTGATTGGATTTTTGACACTTTTGATACTTCCAATAACACTAGCGTCAACTTCGCTGTATTCAAAGCTTAAATCACAATCAATCATCTTGCAGTTAATAAGTTTTAGATTCTTGCAATAACATAAAGGTTGGGTTCCTTCAATTGTACAATTAATTAATGTTAAATTGTTAGAATACCAACCTAGATATTCTCCTTTAATGTAACTGTTTTCTACTGTTACATTATTAGAATGCCAGAAGGCATCTTTAGTAATTAGGTTAGAATCTTTGATCTTTAAATCTTTAACATATTGAAATGAGTATTTAGCATTAAATTCCATTTTGTTAATATTAATGTTTTTTGAATTATTAAATGGATATTCACTAGTAATCTTAACATTATTAATTCCAATGTTTTCACAATTCCAGAATAATTCAGGTGAATCAATATCGCTATCTTTAACATCAATATTTTTACATTCTCTTAAAGCTTTAACCCCTAATAATTTAGAATTAGCAATATCAATGTTGTTTCCATACCATAATGCTGCTCTACATTTATCTGACAATGTAACATTATCAAGTTTTAAATTATCATCATGCCAGAAAGAATAACGTAGATCAAAATATGAATTAATAACTTCAATATCACTTGATTCTTTTAATGCTGATTCCCCATCATTAGGGCCACTAAACTTACAATTAACGACTTTTAAGTCTTTAGAATTGTATAAGACTCTTTCTAAATCGAAACTTTCATTTTCAATTGTTTTCATGTTTCCACACTTCCTTAGTAATCATTACCTAATATCTTAATGTTTACAATCTTATTTGTTAAATCTGATAATTCTTCTTCTAAATCTGCTTGTCGCATTAAATTAATTAATTTACCCTTTTCACAGGTAATATCAATGCTATCTTTATTTTCACTAATTGATACATACTTGATTCCTTTTTCTTTTAAAATAGAAACTATTGATTTATTAGCATCAGGTACATGTTTAGTTGTTGTAGTTGTTACTTTCTTATTAACTACAACTTCTTCTCCCATATCCTTTTTAATAAGAGCTAAAATGTAATTAGTTCTATTTTCCAAGTTATCAAGATAATTAATTAATCTTTTGTCATCTCTTCTTACTCTAAATTGATACATCTTATATGTTGCTCTATTATAACCATCAATATATTTTACTTTATCAAAGCTCATTAATAATCACCTCTCACTTAAGTATGATATCATAAGAAATAATCATTGACAATTAAAAAAATCAAACAATCTTTTTTTCAATATATTGATAATATATTATATATAAAATATATAATCATTTTTATTGTCTCACATAGGTCTCTAACTATTACCATTTTATTCTCATAAAAGCCCAAAAACCCCCGAAAAATGTGGTGTTTTCCTACTTCTTTGTATGTTATAATATTCATGGCTCATATGAGCCTTAGGAGGTTAAGCATATGCTTAAATTTAGGCAGGTGCTTGCAAGCATATAGGATGACGAGTAAAAATGATCTCTATGAAAAAAATCATAGAAATTATCGTTTTAATCCTCAGGATTATATTGTTAATTATTTAATAATATAATTATCTGTATATGCTTGCAGCTCCTAATGAAAGGGAGGGGCCAAAACCCTCCCTTTCGCATTATCTGTATATGCTTAATTACATTTTATCATAATTATTACATTAGTCAAATAATTTATGTCTTTTTAATAAAAACATTATTTCGTACTTACTAATAATTAGGCAGGTGCTTGCAAGCATATAGGATGAAAAACAAAAATAAATTCTATGAAAAAATCATAGAAATAATCGTTTTAATTCTTAGGATTATATTGTTAATTATTTAATAATATAAATACGTGCCTATGCTTGCAGCTCCTAATGAAAGGGAGGGGTCTAGCCCTCCCTTTCGCATCCCTACGTATGCTTACACTTATTTTATCATATTTATTACATTAGTCAAATCTTTTATAACTTTAATTATGCCACTAAAAAAAGCGTGGGTAGGCAAGTTAATAAACCCCACGCCTTTCTTGCACTACTACTTGGCTTTATGTTCTTTTACAGAGCGGATTGAATAAATCAAATAGTATCCTGCAACAATAATAATGATAGCAATGTTAGAGATTACATCTAATGGTTTGGTTGCTAATCTTTCTAGTGGTAATGCTGGTGATATAGCACTAATAAATGATGTGTTAGTATAACCAATTATTACAACTACTGCCCCAAGAATTATCTCAAGGCCTAAAACTATTGCTGTATAAATTATAGCACGTTTATAATTTCCGTAAATATCTAAGAAGTAGAATACTACATGTAATAGTAGTGCCATAGGTATTAATGCCCATAGATAGAATGGGAATGTTAGATACAATGTTCTAGCTTGAGCATATACTACCATCCACATTACACTACCGAATCTATATAAGGCAAAAAACATTAAAACTACTGCTATTCCTGTATATAGAACATAATGGAATTTAATCTTATGATCACTGCTATCTTCTTTCATTGTCTTTTTAGCATAAATGTTTAAAGCAAGACATAAACCAAAGATAATAGCGTTAACAATTAATAGAATTAAACAATATCCATGGAATGGATAAGGTGTCATAAAGTCTTTATAAACAACTCCTGTTAAGATACAGAAAATTGTTCCTAAGATTGCAAATACCATAGCAAGAATTGTATATAAATTAACAATTGACTTTCTTCTATCAGGATAACGATAGAATCTTAAAACAAATAGTATTCCTAAAATAAAGTCTAAAGTAATAAAGAATAATGGTAATGATGAAACAATAAAGATATCATGAACTCCATAGAACATATTAGATATATCACTTGATAGCATATTACCTGAATAGAATGTTACAAATGATCCTACTAGTAATAAAACAATAAGAAGAATTAATGCTGTTTTCTTTTTCATACTTAATTACCTCCTATTTATATTCGTCATAGCTACGAATGATATGATCGTAGCTAAGTGAATTATCATTGTGGATAGTAATAACGCTACCACCAATTAAACCTTCATCAAAGTAAATTCTATCACTTGAGTTAACTCCATATGCTAGATAAATACCTTTATATTTCATAACAAGGTTATCAACATGATCATGACCAACGTTCATTGATTTAGTTGAACCCTTAGATAAAATAACATCAAAGAATCCTGAATTGTATTGAGGAACGGATGGGCTTTCTCCCATTACACCTGTTAGTAATTCAGTCTCTCCTGTTTCAATACCATTAACGGCATCTACCCATTCTGGTAGTGGTATATGGAAGAACATTATTGAATCAACTACTTTACCATTATTTTTAGAAGTTGTGTAATCAACTAAATCACTATACCAATCTATTTGATTTTGTTTAAAGTAGTCATAACCTATGTAATAACCATAATGGTATCTATTGCTATCCATGATGATTATTTGTTCTTTAATGCTATTTCCATCCATTAAGTTAATAGCAAAGTTAGCATTACCCATAACATCATCATCTTGGATATCTTTAAAGATACAATATGAATCATTACTATCACTTAATTCATTTAAATAACTTGTTAACCAATCAATTGAGAAATAACATTGTTCGTCATGATTACCAAATGTTAATGTCCAAGGTGTTTTGTAACTATCTAAGAAATTAACTAATTCTCTAGCAGTTCTACGATCACCAAAAGTAAAAGTATCTCCTGTTAAAACAATAAAATCAGCATCAGCCATTTCAATTGTTTTGCCAATAAATTCAAATTGTCTTGCTCTATTATCCTTATTTGAAATATGGATATCACTTAATTGTAGAATCTTGAAATCATCTTTATAATCAAGTTTCAATACATATTCGGATATATCGTGTTTTTTAGCCCCACCACAGCCTGTTAAACTAACAATTGATAAAGAGGCTAGCAAACCACAAAATAATCGTCTTAACTTCATTGTTAACATCTCCTTACCTCTATATAATAACATAGTTATTATGAAAAATAAAAAGAAAGATGACAATTAGTCATCTTCAAAGTAACCATACTCTGCATCATATTCTCTATTCTTCTTCTGATGTCATTTCTTTATCATCACATTCTCTAATTCCCTTTTCAATTAATTTAGTTATTTGATTTTTCCTCCTTAGCAAGTTGCAACGACTTAGCTAATAATTTTAACATTTATGTTGACTATATATCACTACAAATGCAATTATTAGGTATACGAATAGAAAATTGTCATTGGATTGTTTCTCTGTATAGTTCATTAAATCTTGAAATTTCATCTATTAAGCTAATGCCAAGATTGTTGAATAAATCAACGTGTCTCTTACACACATTTTCCATTTTCCATTCGTTCTTTTTAAGATGTAATTTGATAAATCTTGCATCAATCAATAAATCTGACACACTCATATTCTTGATTGATTTGGTATTTTTTATAAATTCACTATGTATGAGACTTGTCACAAGCATTATGAATGATAACCCTTGTGTCTGATAATAATCAGGCAGATGTAAAGCGTTAACATCTAATCTATTTTTATAATAGTCGTAAAATGTTTCAATTTGCCATCTACGCTTATAAAGCTTATATATTTCTTCAGGATTTTTATCTAGGTTTGATTCTAGTATTATTGTGCCAAAGAAATCTTTATGAATGTTATAGGCATCAATTGTATAAACACCTTTGTCATCGCCAATCTTTGATAAATAATCAGCCGACTCAATTGCACTTTCAGTTTGATCTCTAAAAATCATTACTTTTGTTTTGTCTATAATCAACTCTTTATATTCGATTGCGGTCTTTTTCTTTCCTCTTTCGTATATAAATAAGTTCTCACATTTAGTGTTCTTTACAATTTCTTTATAATGCTTTGAGTTTGCTTTTAAAGGGATTATATATTTATTCCCGTTTTGAGATAATAACTTCAGATTATCACTAGAATAAAAACCCTTATCAATGATAAAAAGAGTGTCGCTAAAGTCTCTACGTTCAAATAAATCTTTTATTGATATGTTGTCTAGTGTGGCACCATCATAGATACGTGATAATACTGGCCTACTAGTGTTTATATCATAGGCCATTAATAAATTAATTTGTCTATCTTTAAAAACATTATTCTTATTCCCATCTTCAGATAAGGAATTATTATGGCTTGATGATTTTATTGCGTGACCATCAACTGCCAATTCATTACTGGATTCTTTAATTAATAAATCTTCAAATTTATGTACTCTTTCTTGCCTTCTACCTAAATCTTCAAGCATATTTGACACGATGTATTCAGACAAAGAAAGTGTTTTATATTTAATCGACAAATAAGATTGATTATATAAAGGCTTGACATTTTTTATATATGTAAAACCATTAACGAAATGAATTAAAGCTAAATTATAAATATTTGTTGCGTCCTTTGGATTAAATACTAATTTTAATTTACTATATACATCAATCGATAACGAATTAGCTAAAAAATATTCTCCGAAATCTACAGTTGTTATCTTGTCTGAGGATTCAAAATTATTATTTGGTATGAAGCCTATGACAGGATCTATTGATCCTATAAGCTTACCCATTTTTATTTTCCACTTATTATTTTCATCTTTAATATGTCTTTGTGCATAAACATAATATTTTTTGTTTATCACTTTGACCATAGTACCGACTGGTTTAAGTTTTCTAATGTTTTCTGGAACTGAATAATTACCCATGTTGCACCCCGCCTACCGTATACCTATCGTATACCTAAATTATACTATAATGTTAAGTAAAACAAAAGAATTTTTACTGAAAATGCTTGTTAAATATTAATAAAAAAGATGGATTGTTGCTGTTTATGATCAAATAAAAGCAAAAAGACACACCAAAACGCTAATTTTAGCTGTTTTCGTATACCTAATAATTGAATTTGTAGTGATATATATATATAATTATTGCAAGAGGGGTGAGACAATGAATAATAAATCATCTAAGTTTAATTCAATAATAAAAAAGATGTCTAGTATTGTAGTAGCAGGATTACTTGCCATTTCATCTATTGGAGCAGCTAAAGCACCAGTAGGTAGTAGTCCTAAGACATCTAATCTAACATCACCATATACACAACAAGAGTTAGAAACACCATTAACATTTACTGCTAGTGAAGCAAATTCTACAGTTGCTTTATCTAAAAAAGGGAGCCCAAATTGGTCAGGCCAATATAAGATAACTCATACAAGCGGCTCAACTTGTGATAGTAACCACACTGCTGCGTGTTCTAGCTGGCAGGAATACACTCCTGGAACTACAGGGGCTATTACCTTAGCAAGTGTGGGGGATACAGTTTCATTTAGAGGGAATATTAGTTCCAATTTTAGTTCCTCTGATCATTTACGATTTGTAATGAGCGGATCTATAAGTGCTAGCGGCAACATTAACAGTATGTATAGATATGACACAACTGGAACAACACCAGCAAATGATTTTTCTACACTTACAGCATTAACCTATGATTATTGTTATAAAGAATTGTTTAAAGTATCTAATGGAGCAGAACAAAAAGCGTTAACTGATGTAACAAAGTTATTGTTACCTGCAACCACATTGTCGAAAAATTGCTATAGTGAAATGTTTTTTAGGTGTATAAACTTAACAACAGTCCCAGCATTACCAGCTACAACATTAGCACCAAGTTGTTATGCGACTATGTTTAGTGGTTGTACAAAGTTAGCAACAGCCCCAGCATTACCAGCAACAACTTTAGCAGAAAAATGTTATTATGCTATGTTCTCTAATTGCACAATTTTAACAACACTACCAACATTACCAGCAACAACTTTAGCAGACAATTGTTATGATTCAATGTTCTACAATTGTACAGGATTAAAGGTGTATAAAATTGAAGGTAGTTCATCTTCTAATGCTATTAGTATACCTAGTAGTGGTTCTATAACTAGTGTTGGAGAAAACGCAGGAAAAGATATGTTTTTAGGAACAACAGGAGATTTTGCTACAAATGGGAATGTTAATTTTGAAGTTAATAAAAAATACGTTATTTCTCTTGTTAAACCTTCACCTACAAGTGGAGGAATCGTTATTGAATTACCAACAACATTAGATCCTAACTATGATCCTAGTGCTAAACCAGAAGAGCCAGTAGTTATTAAGATTAAATTATTATTAACATCAGATAATCTAATCTATGATGATAGTAACCATACATTATATGTAGGAGATTTACCTGATGATGTAACTTATACAATTACAGGTGAGTTATACTATACCGATCCTGGAGATTACTTTATAAAAGCAGACTTTATATTTGATGAAGATAAGTATGAACCTATTGAATCAATATCAAAGACATTTACGATAGCTTAATAACACAAAGGAGACCTAGCTGGTCTCCTTTAGTTTGCTTATTTTACTAATCTTTTTTTGCGTTAGCTTCTTCTTGGAATTTTCTAATTTCTTCATCTTTTTTAACAAAGATTGCTTTTAGTTTTTCTTTATCAATTCCTAAAGCATTTAATGTAACAATCATTAATGCATTTGTGTAATTTCTTAAAGAAATTCTTGGGTCTTTTTCTAGAATGTATGTGCAGAAGTTATCCATAGTTTCTGCAACAGCCTTGAATGTTTTAATTTCTTGGTCATTCAAGCCTTCATCTTTTAGGTTGATTGATACCTTTTTTTCTAACTTGTCCATTTTAAAATCTCCTATTTTATATGTGAATCAAAGAATCTAATTAAATCCGCTGTTACTTCATCACGATTTAGTTCGTTTAACATCTCATGATGCCCGTCCTTATAAAGTTTTAATTTTAAGGGTTTAATGCCATTATCTTTGTATAGATTGTATAGCTTTGTAACTCCATTACCATTAGCACCGACAGGGTCTTTATCACCTGACATAATAAGAATTGGTAACTTCTTTGGAATTGCTACAATCTTTTCTTTTTTATGAAGTTTAGCTAAAGAACCAACAAACTCTTTAAAGAAACCTAGAGTGCAACAATAGCCACAGTTTTCATCATCAACATATTTTTGAACTTCTTTTTCATCGCGGCTTAACCAGTCAAATGCTGTTTTTGCTGGTTCAAATTGTTTATTGTAACTACCAAATGATAAATTATTCATAACTTGGCTTTCCTTATCAAGGTTTCCACCAATAGCAAGGATGTTAGCGATTAGCGCACCTGCCTTAGTAACAGGATCTGGTCCATTAGAGCCAGATAAGACACAAGCAGTTATATCTTTACCATGTTTAGAAATAAACTCTTGAGCAATAAAAGAACCCATTGAGTGACCAAATAAAATAACATTTAATTTTGATTTGCTAGTGATATCTTGGATAAGTGTATGTATATTTTCAACACAATTATTGAAGTCACCTTTATCCCAATGGCCTTTTTTACCAACAGGAGGGACGCCGTGTCCGATTTGGTTAATAGCGTAAACATCATAATTGTGTTTTACAAGTTCTTTGGCAAATCTATCATATCTAGCAGCATGTTCCGCCATACCATGAGATATAACAATAACGCCTTTAGGTTTACTTGCTTGCCAATATAAGCCGGATAGTCTAGGATTTAATTCAAATTTTTTCATAGTCTTTGTCCTTTCTTAAATTTAATAATATTATAGCAAAAATAATATTATTATAAAAGAAGTGAAATGTGTTACAATTTTTATGGTGATAAGATGCGCATAGATAAGTATTTAAAGGTTTCACGATTAGTTAAACGTAGAAGTGTTTGTAAAGAACTTGCAGAACGTGGTCGTGTATTAATAAATGGTAAAGTAGCAAAACCGGGTAGTGAAGTTAAAATAGGAGACAATGTAGTAATTTTATTACTAGATCGTGAAATAAGTATCAAAGTTAATGATGTTAGAGAATTTGCTAACAAGGATGAAATAGCTAGTTTATTTGAAGTTGTCGAAGAAAAATTTAAATAGTATAATTATTTTATAGAATAAAGGAGGGATAAGTATGCAAAGAAGTGAATCAAAATCAGTTAGACGCTGGAATGCTAATCGTTCAGCTTCTATTGTAATGCTTGGCCTTTCTATAATAGCAATTATGTTAGTGGTAAAGATTGTTATTGAATATTCTAGTGCTAGTGCAACAAATAAAAGACTTGCTGTTATTAAAAATCAAGTCTTAGCTGAAAACGAATATTTAGAAAAAGAAAGTGAATTACTTCACGATAACGATTATTACAGCATTTATATTAAGGAAGAGTTCCAATTGAATGGTAATAACGTTATTACTTTACCAAAAGATTAGAAGGTTATTACAAATGCCTTCTTTTTTTAGCGAGGTGGCGAGTGTGTTAGATAAAACTAAAAAGTATTTATTAGGAGTATCAGGAGGTCCAGATTCAATGGCTCTTTTAGACATGGCTTTTAATAAAACTTCTAATATTGTTGTAGTTCACATAAATTACCATAAAAGAGAAAGCGCTAAAAGAGACGAAAATATTGTTAGGGATTATTGTGATAAAAACAATATAAAATTATACGTTTTTAATTATTTAAAAAAAGAAAAAGGTAACTTCCAAGAAAATGCTAGAAACTATCGCTATGAGAAATTTGCTAGCATTGCAAAAAAAGAACAATGTGATGAAGTTTTAATTGCGCATAATCAAGATGATTATATTGAAACTTATTTATTTAAATTAGAAAGAGGAAATGACTACGATAGTGTAGCCTTAAAACAAAGATCAATTGTTAAAGGAGTTAGTATTTATCGACCTTTAATAAATAAGTCTAAAGCAAGCCTAGAAGAGTATTGTAAAAAGCATAAAATTTGTTATGGAATTGATGAATCAAATAATAGTGATATTTATACAAGGAATAGAATCAGAAAAGATGTTGCAAAATTATCATTAAAACAGAGAGAAAAACTTTTAAAAAAGATTGAAAAAGCAGAAGAAAAAAAAGAGATTGAAAATAAGAAAACTGAAGAATTTTATAACATAGTTATAAATAAGGCAAATTTAAACAAGGAAAACTTAGCAAAAGTGCCTAGTAAATATCGTCATCAAATTCTTTATCGTTATTTAGTTAAAAATTCAAAGATTTATCCTGCTAAATTAAGTGGCAAAAGATTAGATGATTTAATCGAAAAAATATTATCCAATAAAGACAAAAAACAAATCATTATTTCTAATGAAGAAATACTACTAAAAAAAGGAGATTTTTATAGTGTAGTTAAAAAAGAAATCACACATAATTTTAGCTATGTGATTGAAAAAATCAAACCTCAAGAATTTAAAGAGTTTAAAATTGCTCTATATGGGCAAGTTATGCAAGGAATTCATATCGATAAAGATGAGTTACCTCTAACGATTAGAAATTATCGTCCTAGCGATGAGGTTCTAGTCAATGAAGGGCATAAAAAAGTAGCTAGAATTTTCATTGATAAAAAGATTCCATTAGTTGAACGAAACAAAATACCTTTACTTGTAACAAGTAAAAATCAAATTGTCTTAATTTGCGGTATTTATCAAGATATGGCTCACAAATTATTGCAAAGCAATATATTTGTGGTAAAATTATAAAGTAACTAATGGAGGATTATACCAATGCATCAAGATTTAGCTGAGATTTATGTAGACTTAAAACAAATTGAAGATCGTTGTGAAGAATTAGGAAAACAAATTTCTATTGATTATAAAGATAGAAATCCTATCATTATCGGATTATTAAAAGGAGCGGTCCCTTTTATGGCAGAACTAATTAAACATATCAGTGTGCCATTAGAAACAGAATATATGGTTGTTTCAAGTTATGGCTCAGGCACAACTTCTTCTGGAGAAGTAAGAATTGTCTATGATTTAACAGTTTCTCCAATTGGAAGAGATATTATCATTGTTGATGATATTATTGACTCTGGACTTACTTTAACTAGAATCACAAAAATGTTAAAAGAAAGAGGAGCAAAAAGTGTTGCATTAGCTGCATTACTTTCTAAGCCAGAAGCTAGAAAATATGATATTGAAGTTAAATACAAGGGTTTCGATATTCAAAATCAATTTGTTGTCGGATTTGGTCTAGACTATAATCAACGCTATAGAAACTTACCATACATTGGTATTTTAAAAAAAGAAGTATACGAAAAATAAATAAGGAGGGTGATTAGTTATGGCAGAAAAAAAGCCAAATGCACCTAAACGTTCAACGTTTCAGTTTATATTACCTTATCTAGTAATCATTGGGATTATTATTGTTTTAATATTCTCGTTAGGTAATAAAGTTTCAGGAACACAAACTAGAAACTATACTGCAAGAGGAATGATTATAGAACTTCAAACAATGAAATCAGACGACTTACAAAGTCTTACTGTTTCTCAAAAAGAAACTGTTATTGAAGTAAGTGGTGTATTAAGTGAAGAAGGAAAGAATATTGCATTCACTGCAATTATTCCAAATTACTATGAAGGTGAATTCTTCCCAGTTATCGAAAGATTTGGAACAAAAGTAACAATTAAAAACGCATTCGAAACAAACGTTTGGTCAAGTTTACTTTTGTATATCGTTCCAGTCGGACTTTTGATTTTAGTTGGTGTTTTCTTCTTATCTAGAATGGGTGGTGGCGGAAATAAACAAGCCTTTGATTTTGGGAAGTCACCAGTTAAAAACATTGAAGATAGTAAAGTAAGATTTAGTGATGTTGCTGGATGTGATGAAGAAAAAACTGAAATGGTCGAAGTTGTTGACTATTTAAAGAATCCTAAAAAATATGCAGAGATGGGCGCTAAAATTCCTAAAGGAGTTTTACTAAAGGGTAACCCAGGAACAGGTAAAACATTACTTGCTAAAGCTGTTGCTGGCGAAGCTAACGTTCCATTTTTATCAATTTCAGGTTCTGATTTTGTAGAAATGTTTGTTGGCGTTGGTGCAAGTAGAGTTAGAGACATGTTCAAGAAAGCAAAACAATTAGCGCCATGTATTTTATTCATTGATGAAATTGATGCTGTTGGTAGACAAAGAGGAGCAGGCTTAGGTGGAGGCCACGATGAAAGAGAACAAACACTTAACCAATTACTAGTTGAGATGGATGGTTTCGAAGATAACATCGGTATTATTGTTATGGCTGCAACAAATAGACCTGACGTTCTAGACCCAGCACTATTAAGACCAGGTAGATTTGATAGACAAATCATTGTTGGTCTTCCAGATAAAAAAGGTAGAGAAGCAATTCTTAAGGTTCATGCTAAGAACAAACACTTAGATGCTGATGTTGACTTTGCTGCAGTTGCAGCTAGAACTCCAGGATTTAGTGGAGCAGAACTTGCTAACGTTTTAAACGAAGCAGCAATCTTGGCGGTTAGAGAAGATAAAAAATCAATTTCATTAGCCGATATTGATGAAGCTATTGATAGAGTAATGGGAGGTCCTGCAAAGTCATCTAGAATGATTACTCCTGAAGAAAAGAAATTAATTGCATACCATGAATCAGGCCACGCAATGGTAGGATTAGTTCTTGCCAATGCAATGAAAGTTCAAAAGGTAACAATTATTCCTAGAGGAGAAGCTGGCGGCTATGTTTTAATGACACCAACTGATGATAGATTCTTAAATACTAAAGCAGAATTACTTGATCGAATTGCTGGATTACTTGCTGGTAGAGTTAGTGAAGAAATTTTCTTTAAAGATGTCACAACCGGAGCAAGTGATGATATTGAAAAAGCAACCAAGATTGCAAAAGCTATGGTTACTGAACTTGGTATGTCTAATTTAGGACCTATCCAATATGAAAAGCAAACAGGTAGTGTCTTCTTAGGTAGAGACTACACAAACTCACAAAGAAATGTTTCTAGTGAAGTAGCATTTGAAATTGATAATGAAATTAAACGCATTATTAATGAAGCCTATGCTAGAGCAAAGAAAGCATTACTAGATAACAAGAAGAAAGTTGAATTAATTGCTGAAACACTTCTAGACAAAGAAGTTCTAACTTATGAAGAAGTAACTTCACTTTATGAGACTGGAAAACTTCCTGAAAAGAAAGTTGAAACAGTTAAGAAAGTTAAGAAGGAAACTAGCAATAAAGAAACAAAAGTTAGCGAAGGGGAACAAGTAGAAAAGGCTGAGATTGTTAAAAAACCTGCAACTAAAAAACCTGCAGCTAAAAAGACTACAACAACAAAAAAAGAAGATAAATAGGTAGCACAAAACGACTTCCATGTCGTTTTTGTGCCATAAAGAGGGACATAATGGATCAATTATTAAGAGGAGTTATTAAGGATAGAGCAGTAAGAGTTAGCATGGTTAACTCTAGTTTGACATCCAAAGATATTTGTTCGAAACACAATACAACTCCTGTTGTAAGTGATGCATTATCTAGATTAGTAAGTGTTGGTGCAATGATGTCAGGAATGATTAAAGATGGAAGACTTACTTTAAAAGTTGCTGGCAATGGGCCAATTGAACAATTACTTGTTGATGCCTCAGCTAATGGTAACATTAGAGGTTTTGTTAGAAACCCACAAGTAGATTTACCATTAAAGAAAAATGGAAAATTAGATGTTGGTAAAGCTGTTGGAGATTTAGGCGTGTTAACAGTAATTAAACAATTAGGATTGAAACAAGATTTTGCTGGCGATGTTATTCTAACAAGCGGTGAAATCGGAGATGATTTCTGTTACTACTTTTATAAGAGCGAACAAACACCATCAAGCGTTATTGTAGGTTCAATTATTGATGTTGATTATTCGGTTAAATCATCTTGTGGATTAATTCTTCAATTACTTCCTAATGCAAGTGAAGAAGATATTGTCTATGCTGAAAATATTACTAAGAAAGCATCTAATATAACTAAATTATTTAATGATAATGAAGGCGATGTTAATAAGGTGGCAAAATATCTATTTAACGATGAATTAGAAGGAGTAGAAGTAAGTAAAATTCAATTTAGTTGTGATTGTTCAAAAGATAAATTTATCGCAGGGATTGCAGCTCTATCTAAAAGCGATATTGTTGCAATGATCAATGAAGATAAGGGTTGCGAAGTAAGATGTGAATTCTGTGGAAGCACTTATAAATTTAGTGAGGAAGATTTATATGATGCTTTACGAATAAAAAATGAAAGCGGGAAGGGAAAGTAGTAATGTTATCAGTTTGTTTAGTTGCTTTAGGATTGTTAATTATTGGCATTGCTATTTTGATTTATTTCACTTTTAAAGGTGATGCAAAGAAAAGACTTGTCATTAAGATTATCAATAGCTCACTATTCTTGATCATTGGCATACTTGCTTTATTTGGTGGACACACAAATGTCCAATATGACATTATGATGATGTTAGGAGGAGCAGGATCATTTTTAGGAGATGTCTTATTAGGTATTAACTTCAACAAAGAAAAAACAATTAGAAATAAAAGTTTTATAGTTGGAGGGTTTAGTTTCTTTTTTGCTCAACTTTGTTTTGCCGGAGCATTTGTTTATGCCGCAGGATTTAAATGGTATTTGATCTTCTTGCCGTTTGTTTGCGTAATTATTGCTTACTATTTAATGAAGAAACCAAAATACAATGTAATTCATGGTAAACTTAAAGTCTTTGCCTTAGGATATGTTGGTGCCGTTACATTAGCATTTAGCTGCGCATTAGGATTTGTTATTGATTATGGGTTTAGTGATATCTTATCTATTGTTTCACTAGGTGGATTATTCTTTTTAATAAGTGATTTATTACTTATGTATAAATATTTCTTCAAGAGGCAATATAAAACAACAAATGTTATTTATATGACTACTTATTATTTAGCAGAAGCAATTTATATGTTATCAATTATGTTTTTTAAATAGGAGGGAATTATGGCTAGTATCTTTAAACTAAAGGATGTTTCTAAGATATATAAAATTAACGACAATGTCGTTAAGGCTTTAGATTGCATTAATCTAGAACTTAGCGAGGGAGAAATTGTTGTTGTTTTAGGCCCTTCAGGTAGTGGCAAATCAACATTCCTAAATGTTTTAAGTGGGATTGATACTCCAAGCAGTGGTGATATTTTATTCTATGATAAAAACATTGCAAAATATAATAAAAGTGAATTAACTAATTATCGTAGAGAGTACTTAGGATTTATTTTCCAAACCTATAATGTAATCTCAAATTTAAATGTAAGAGAAAATGTAGAACTTGGCATGCAACTTTCTAGCTCACCAATTAACATTGATGAAATGATTGAAGATGTCGGTTTAAAAGAACATAAAAATAAATTCCCATTCCAATTAAGTGGGGGACAACAACAAAGAGTTGCTATTGCTAGAGCACTAGTAAAAAATCCAAAGGTCTTATTCTGTGATGAACCTACTGGAGCGTTAGATGAAGCAACAGGAAAACTAGTTTTAAAAACTATTCAAGATTTAAATAAAAAGCATAAAACAACAATTGTCATTATTACTCATAACCCAAGTATCGCCCAAATGGCAAATACTGTTGTTAGAATAAATTCAGGGAGAATCGAATCTATTATGCACAACAAAAAAGTTGTTGATGCAAGTAAGATTGATTGGGCATAGTTATGTGGTTACTATTTCTTAACTCCTTAAAAGGACTTAAAGCAAAGAAAGTACAAATGATTGGGCTTGTTTGTTTAATTATTGCTTCAACAGGAATTTATACTGCAATGGGTAGTGCTATGGATAGACTTGATAGCATGGCAGATGAATATATGGAAGAACAAAATGTCGAACATATGACAGTTATTTTGAATGAAACAAAAATTTTAACAAGGGAAAATATTGCCGATATGTTTAACGATAAACTTTCAGCATGGAAAGATATCGAGTTAGAACCAATTGAAATTAGTGATGAAGAGTTAGCAAGTTTTGACGAAGAAACTCTTGAAGGGTATCGTGAAATGATTAGAGCACAAGGAGTACCAGAACCTTATGTTGATACTTATTTAAAGCAAACATTAGGTGAAGTTATGGCAGGGCCTAATTATTTATTAGGAGTTTTGGATGGAACTAATCCTGTTGATGATGTATCAACTTACTTGTTTTATGGATGTGCTGCTAGCGCAACTAATGAAGAAACAAATAAGGATCCTAATTTACCTTATGCAAAATTCTGTCCAACTAATCCTAGTAAAGAGGCTAGTGAATATCTAGAAGGGGACAGCAAAAAAGATAATAAAGACGAATGTGAAGAAACTGATTCATCAAGTAGTGAAGCAGCTACTTACATTATGAAACTTTATAATAATTTTTCTGCAATGACTGATACATCAAAGTATGGTGTTGATAAGTATCAATACTTAAATAAAGTTATGGATGAATTAGCAGAGCAATACGATTTTACATATGTCTTAAAAGGCAGTAAAACACTAGGCTGGAAATTCAATGAAAATGATGAACAAGAATATTCAGCAAGTATGATGGTTTATGATAAAGATTTACCAGTAAATACTCCTTATCTAATTGAGGGTAGAGCTCCAAGTAACCTCTATGAAGTATTAGTTGCTCCAAGATTTTTAGAGACTAACGATTTAACAATTGGAGATAATCTAGAAATTAATGGAGTGGAATATAAAATAACTGGTAGTGCCTATGCACCAGATTACATTTATCCAGCCGTATCTTTCAATACTCCTGTTTTTGATGAGAAAAGACAAACAATAATGTATGCAAATCAAGAGACTTATGATTTAGCTAAAGGCAGTGAAATGAAACTATACACTGCTAGATTTAATAGTTATGAAGGAACATATAGAGATGATGCTTTAGAAGATCTAATTAAAGATTTAAATAAAGATGAGTATGTTACTTATGTTTTATCAACAGCAACAATTCATCCTAGAATTTCAACATTTACTTATGCTGTAAAGATTGATAGAAAGTTTGCTGAATACTTCTTATATGTTTTATTAGCTATTGCAGTCTTTATTATTGTAATGGTAATGAAGAAACGTATTGATGATGAAAAACTTCAAATTGGCGTTTTAAAATCATTAGGTTATAGCACACCAATGATTGCAGCGGGGTATCTAGTCTATCCAATTGTAGGAAGTGTTGTTGGAGGAGCATTAGGATATTTATTAGGAATGGGATTACAAAATTTCATGGTTGATTTATATCGTAGTTTCTATAATATTCCAATTAATGCTTTCTATTGGGGCTATGAATATTTATTCTTCTCAGTATTATTACCATTAGTTGGCTTATCATTATTAAGTTATTTTGTAGCTTTGTTTATGTTAAGACATCGACCACTAAAACTATTAAGAGAAGGAAGTAACTTAAAAGTTAATGTAGTTACAAAAGCTATTACTAGAGTTACTAGACCACTTCCATTTAAAGCAAGATTTAGATATTCATTAGCTTCTAGATCATTAGGGAAACTATTAGTAATTACTTTCTGTTCATTCTGTACAGGATTACTTTTAGTCTTAACATTAATTGGATCAAATATGATGAACAAAATGATTGATAAAACTTTTGCAGGAGCATCATATTCCTACATGGTAAGTTATGAGCAAATTCAAGACCCAAGTGTAATAGAAAACTACAATGAAAATCATGAAGGTGAAGATTTAGTCTTGCAAACGGATCTAACACTTTATAAAGTCATTCGTAAAGATGGTACAATAAAGACATTAGATAAAACTAGATCATTAGAAGTTAATGGCGTTGATGCTAAAAACTTAAGCCTACTTCATATCACTGATTATGATGGTAAAGATATTAGCGAAAATTTATATAAAGAAAATGAAGATGGAATTGATAACATCATCATTAACGATACAATTAAAACCTTATTAGATATTGATGTAGGAGATACTTTAGTTGTTTCAAAACGTGTCAATGTTTCAGGTAGTGTCCAATGCGCTAATGATAAGCAATATTATGTTTCTGATATCAATGGAACATTCAGTGGGCTTACAAGTTATGTCACTATTGAATCACTAAGTGATTATCTAAATTACGATAATGCTTCTTATAACATTATTTATACAAATGAAAATAAAGAAGAATACAATCCTGCTAATGAAAAGATTAGTTCTAACTTTGGTGTTGATGACTTGAAGAAGAACGTTTCACTTGCTATTGAAATGGCTAATATTTCTGTTTATATCATCATCGCTTTTGCCGGAGTTATGGCATTAGTCATTATTAGTGTTGTTTCTAATATTGTTGTCGAAGAAAATAAGAAACATATTTCCTTAATGAAAGTTATGGGATATAAAGATAAAGAAATAAGTAAGGTAGTATTAAACATTTATACACCATTTGTTATTATTGCTTACTTCTTATCAATCCCTGCAATGGAAGGAATATTGCGATTTATTTTGAAACTGGCTTTGAAAGATATGGAAATGAGTGTTCCTATCGATTTAAGCTTGCAAGGAATGATTATTGGCTTAGTAGTAATTGTTGTTGCTTACTTTATTGCACTACAATTCTCGAAGAAAGCTTTAAATAGAGTGGCTTTATCAGAAGCCTTAAAGAGAGAATAGAGGTGGTAGTATATGGCAACATTAATTAAATTAAAACACATTTGTAAATACTACTATCAAGGCGATATTGTAACTAAGGCATTAGATGATATTAATCTTGATGTTAGAGAAGGAGAAATCCTAGTAATTTTAGGCTCATCTGGTGGTGGAAAAACAACACTTCTAAATGTCATTTCCGGACTTGATGTTCCAACAAGTGGTAAGATTATTTTTGATGGTATTGATATTTCAAATTACTCTGATGCTAAGATGACAAAATTTAGAAAAGACAAAGTGGGATTTATTTTCCAGACTTATAATCTACTAGCCCATTTAAATGTTTATGAAAATGTTAAAGTTGGCGCTCAACTAGGCCACAATAGTAAAGAAGATATTATGGAAATCATCAAAGATGTTGGCTTAGGGGATAGAGCTAAATCATACATGCATCAACTAAGCGGAGGTCAACAACAACGTGTAAGTATCGCTAGAGCAATTGCTAAAAAACCAGAGGTAATGTTCTGCGATGAACCTACAGGAGCTCTTGATGAAGAAACAGGAAAGATTGTTTTAAGATCATTAGTAAATATTAATGCAAAATACCATACAACGATGGTTATCATTACTCATAACCCTGGTATTGCTTTAATTGGTGATAGAATCGTTAGAATTAGCAGTGGTAAGATTATTTCTTGCGAAAGAAATAATAACAAGACTGAACCAGAACAAATACCATGGGGTTAATTTATGAAGATAGGTAATATTGAATTAAAAAATAAAATTATTGCCGCACCATTAGCCGGCATTTCTAATGCTGCTTATCGTAAAATTTTATATGAAATGGGAGCAGGACTAGTTTATTCTGAAATGGTTTCAGATAAAGCTTTATTTTATAACTCTGCCAAAACATTTAAGATGATCGAGGTAGATAAATGTGAGCACCCATTAAGTATGCAGATATTTGGCGGAGATTTAGATTCGCTTGTCTATGCCGCAAAACTAGTTGATACTAAATGTGATTGCGATATCATCGATATCAATATGGGCTGCCCTGTAAACAAAGTGGTTAAAACAGGAGCAGGCAGTAAAATGCTTTGTGATGTTGATAAAACTTACAAGATGGTTAAAGCTGTAGTTGATAGTGTAAAAAAACCAGTGACAGTTAAGATGAGACTTGGCTGGGACAAAGAATCAATCAACGCGATAGAAGTAGCCAAAATGCTAGAAAAAGCTGGAGTTAGTGCTATTGCAGTTCACGCAAGAACTAGAAGTCAATTCTATGAAGGTAATGCCGATTGGTCATATATTAAAAAGATTAAAGAAGCAGTTAGTATTCCTGTGATAGGAAATGGTGATGTTAAATCTCCTATAGACGCTAAAAGAATGCTTGAGGAAACCGGATGCGATGCTGTTATGATAGGGAGAGCATATCTAGGAAATCCTTGGATAATTAAACAATGTGTAGATTATCTAGAGTTAGGAACATATCAAGAAGAAATTGATATTAATGAAAGAATAGAAATGTGCTTAAGACATGCTAGAGATTTAATCTCTCTTTACAACGATGAAAATGTTGCAATTAAAGAGATGAGGAGTCATGCTTGCTGGTATATTAAAGGACAAAGAAATGCCACTAAATTTAAAAACAGCATTCATAGCATCAACACATACGATGAATTAAAAAGTTTACTTAATGACTTCGTCATTCAATTGAATAACGAGCAAGAATAAGTTATAATAAAAAAGTTACAAATTATGAGGTGATATTTATGGCAGATCAAACTAACTTAAAACTATCAGAACAAGAACAAATTAGACGCGATAAACTAGCTAAATATCAAGAACTAGGTATCGATCCATTTGGACAAAAATTTGATAGAACTCATACTACTAAAGACATTAGAGAAGAGTTTAAAGGAAATGAACATGATGCGTTAGAAGAAATGCATGCTAGTGTCACTATTGCTGGTAGAGTAATGGCAATTAGAGACATGGGTAAAGTAGCATTCTTAACAATTCAAGATAAATTCGGAAACATTCAATCTTATTTAAGAAAAGATGCTTTAGGGGATGAAAATTGGAAAGTATTTAAACTTGCTGATATTGGCGATATCGTTGGTATTTCAGGCGAAGTAATGCTTACAAAAACTGGAGAATTAACAGTTAAAGCTAATAAATACACTCATTTAACAAAGGCATTAAGACCACTACCTGAAAAATATCATGGTCTTGTTGATGTTGAAGAAAGATATAGAAGAAGATATGTTGATTTAATTATGAATGAAGATTCTAAGCGTGTTGCTTTAACTCGTCCAAGAATCATTCGCGCAATTCAACACTATATGGATGATCAAGGTTTTGTTGAAGTAGAAACACCAGTATTACAACCAATATTAGGTGGAGCAAGCGCAAGACCATTTGTTACTCACCATAATACATTAGGCATGGATTTCTATTTAAGAATTGCAACAGAATTATGCTTAAAACGTTTAATTGTTGGTGGACTAGAAAGAGTTTATGAAATTGGTAGACTATTTAGAAATGAAGGAATGGATACAAAACACAACCCTGAATTTACTACAATTGAAGCTTACCAAGCATATGCTAATATTGATGACATGATGGATTTATGTGAAAACCTAATTAGAAGCGTTGCTAAAGAAGTTTTAGGAACAACAATTGTTCATAGAAATGGTATTGAAATCGATTTAGCAAAACCATTTGTAAGAATGGATATGACAGAATTTGTTAAACAAGAAACAGGGATTGACTTTAGACAAATAAGTGATTTTGAAGAAGCAAAGAAAATTGCTTTAGAACATAATATTGAAGTTCCAGTTCACTTCACAATTGGACACATTATTGAAGCTTTCTATGATGAATATTGTGAAAAGAAAACTGAACAACCAACATTTGTTTATGGTCACCCAACTGATATTTCTCCATTAGCAAAGAAAGATCCAAAAGATCCAAGATTTACTCAAAGATTTGAATTATTCATCATGGGTAGTGAATACGCTAATGCATTTACAGAATTAAATGACCCAATTGATCAAAGACAAAGATTTGAAAGCCAACTAAAAGAAAGAGAACTTGGTAACGATGAAGCTTGCCAAGTCGATACAGATTTTGTTGAAGCACTAGAATATGGTATGGCTCCAACTGGCGGTATTGGCATCGGTATTGATAGATTAATCATGCTTCTAACTGAAAGCGAATCAATTAGAGATGTCTTATTATTCCCAGCAATGAAACCTCAAGGTAAAGTTGAAAAAATTATTACTCCAACACAAGAAGTTAAAGATGAAATAATTGATTTTAGTAAAGTTGAGATTGAACCACTATTTGCTGATTTTGTTGATTTTGATACATTTGCAAAATCTGATTTCAGAGCAGTAAAGGTTAAAGCTTGTGAAGCAGTTCCAAAAAGCAAGAAACTATTAAAGTTTACTCTAGATGATGGGACAGGAAATGATCGTGTTATCTTAAGTGGAATTCATGCTTATTATGAACCAGAACAATTAGTAGGGAAAACATTAATTGCAATTGTTAATCTTCCACCTAGACCAATGATGGGACTTGAATCATGCGGAATGTTATTATCAGCCCTTCATAAAGAGGAAGGAGAAGAAAAACTTCACCTATTAATTGTTGATAACCATATTCCAGCAGGGGCAAAGTTATATTAAAAAGAAAAAGACTTTTAGTTTTAATCTAGAAGTCTTTTTTATGCTCAAGCATTAGGAAAGAAAATGCTTTAGTAATTTTTCTGCATCTGCTTTTGTGATTTCTCCATTTGAATCTTTTAGTTCATCTAACGTAAAGACAGTTGTAGAGATTAAATCATGAATAAAGTTTGTTGAATCATCGAAATCATATAAGTCTAGGGCGATTAAAGTTTCTACATATTCTTTGACTCGATTATCATCAATTTTGCCATCTATAAATGATTTCAATAGATTTATTATATGTTCTGATTTTACAACGCAAGGGATGTTATTTTCAGGCTTTAAATCATAAAAAGAGGTGCCTACAGGTGCTACTTCTGGAAACAGGTCATTATCATCGATTTCCAAACTTAAGTATTGTTTCATTTTTTCCATTGATACATTATAAATCATTTTTTGTATTTTCCTTTCTTTTTATATTTTTTTAATATTGGCAAATACCTAATTGGGTTTCTCCATATTCTTTCAAAACAATCATCATCTTCATAAAAATGAACCCATCCACCATAGTTTGTTGAACTTAGACATTTTGAAAAGGCAATAAGATTATGAGGTATTTCTCCTGACGAAGATACCTTAGGAATATCGTATTTTCCGCAAAAAATAGCGTTGATGGCTAAAGGGCCATTAAATTTTTTAAATTTTTCTTTCATTATACCATCTCCTTCTTAATAAATTGAAAAATTGTTTGAAATTTTTCCCAGGAAGATGCATAATGAACGTAGTTGGTTTTGGATGCAATATCCGGAACTAGTTGCTTCGTGTGTTGGGGATACAACATATGAAGCTTTTTTGTTTTGGATCATACTTTACCTCCTTTCTTTAATTTAGGAAGTACTCGCTCAACTAATATAAAAATATCGGTGTTTGGGTTATTAGTCATATAATTGTTATTAGGATTAAATGATTTAACCTTTTTTTGTGCTTGTTTAGCATTCGCAATAGCCTCATATGTAAGGGGCTTCAAAATATTAAAATCACACCTATTTTTTTCATAATTAGGCATGTACTTCTGCAATTCTTTTATTAGATGCTGACTTGAATTATATGATTTTGTAGTATAAGTAAAATGATAAATATACCATAATTCAAAGCAAGGGTTTGAAGTGAATAGTTGGACATTTTTCTTCTGCGCTAAATCTATGATTGCATTGATGTTAGATATTTTTTGGTTATCGACATCTATATCAAAGCCTGCGGCGGCAAAATCGCCATATTTGCATTTGATATTTTCTTTCTTTGCCTGTTTGGCTGTGGAATTAATTATTCCTATTGGATCAGTATAGTTGCCTTTTGCAAATATAAAATGATATTCTTTTTGTTCTTTTTCTAACTCGCAAAAATATAGAAGTTCCGATTTATTATTTCCTTCTGTTCCTAAAACAATTATCTTTTTTCTTTTTCTAATAGGTCTAGTGTTTATTGTTTTTCTTATCATCTACATCCTCCTAAAATGATTGGAGTGGCTCCATATCTTCCTTGCAAATAGCCTCTTCTTATGTTTTCTGTTTTTCTAGGAGAATAGTTGGAAAGTGAGTATAGTTCAGAAACACCTGTTTGATTATTTTTTTCTACAAAATAAATTTGATCTCTTCTGAAAAGGTCTAGATTTAATAAATTTGTATCGTGAGTGCTGAAGATTATTTGAGCATTGTTTTTATTTTTTGTTTTGTCGTTAAATAAATTAATTAAATATTCAAGCACCATTGTATGCAAACTATTATCTATTTCATCTATAATAATTGTTTTCCCTTTTTCTAATGCCTCTAAAATGATTGGCGCATAAGCAAAGATTAGTTTAGTTCCATCAGATTCGAAGAAGAAATCTAAACTGTATTCTTTTGAGCCAAAATCATTTTCCACTTTGTGAATGGTCGATAATTTGTATTCCTTAGCTGTCTTTAGGATTTCCTCCGCCATAGCCCCATTAATAGGGATTCCAGGGGGAAACATTATTTTCGATTTATCTTGTATTTCTTTTGAAGAAAAATCGTAATCAGAGATGTTGATATCTGTATATTTTAATAAATTAAGGATGGCTTCCTTGGTATTTGGGTTATCTTTTTGCTTTTCAAGTTGAACAAAATATTGTTCGTTAATTTTCATGTCTAGCGAACCATACGTATCAATATTTTCCATGAACCACATAAATGCGTTTTTTGTCTCCTTACAATTCCACATAGTAGCAGTAGATAGGAACAATTTGTTATTAGCATTTTTGCTTTTATAGATTTCTAAATTTCTATATGAAGAAGTAAAGAAATAGTCATTAATATTTGTTCTTTCAAAAATTATCGTAGGTTTTGAAGATTTATATTCATATAGATATTCTTCATATACATTAATGTCATCGGCAACAAAGCCATATTCGTATTTAGTGTTCTTATATGTAAATTTGAAATCTAATTTTGTCTTTGCCACTTTGCTGTCTTCATTAAAAAGGAAAGGGACAACGCCGATTCTATCGTTTACCTGCCTTAAATGAGAAGTTCTAACAAACATAATTGCAGTTGTTAAAGCTTTGAAAAGATTTGATTTTCCAGCAGCATTTGCGCCATAAATAGCAACAGATGGTAGTACGCTTTCTCTGTTAAAACCTAAAAGGTAATCTTTGTGTTCCTTATCTTTGTTGGCATTTAACGAAAGGACAACTTCGTCTTTGAGTGACATAAAATTTTGGACGTTAAATTGTAACAACATGAGTTAATGCCTCCCTTGCTGATTATATGATACAATAAAAAAACGGGGTTTGCAAACACAAAAACGATATAAATGAAAAAAATGTGCAAAAATTCTGCTTTCACATATCTTTTTCGATGTAAAATATGTTATTTTGCATATAATGTATTAGATATAAATAAACAAAAAAGTAAAATAAATGTGTCTTGTGACGTTTTTTTTGTTATAATTTATTTATGGAAAAATATTTAGTTAGTGCATGTTTACTTGGCATAGATTGTAACTATGCTGGTAAAAGTAATTTAAATCCAAAGGTTAAAAAACTATTTGATGAAAATCAATGTGTTTTAATTTGCCCAGAAAGTATGGGTGGATTAAAATCACCTAGGCACCCTTGTGAAATTATTAATGGAAAAGCAATAAATAGCATTGGTGAAGATAAAACTAAGGAATTTGAAGATGGCGCTAAAAGAGTACTTGAAATTGCAACAAAACTAGGTATAAAAAAGGCGGTATTAAAAGCTAATTCTCCCTCATGTGGAGTTCACCATATTTATGATGGGACTTTTTCTCATGTAGTTATTGATGGCAAAGGAATAACAGCTAAATTATTAGCAGACAATGGAATTGAATTAAAGGATGAGAATGATTTATGAAATATAGTGTAATTATTCCTTGCGCAGGCAAAGGAACTAGACTTAATCTAGGCTATAACAAAATATTTTATAAAGTTAATGATCAAACTATCATTGAAAAAACATTAACTTATTTTTTAAAGGATAGCGATTGTAAACAAATCATTATTGTTTTTGCTAGTAATGATTATGCGAAAATTAAAGAATTATTCCATGATAAAAGAATAAGTTATGTAATGGGTGGGGAAACTAGACAAGAAAGTGTTTTTAATGGTTTAAGTTTTGTAAAAGAAAATTATGTTTTAATTCATGATGGAGATAGATGTAATGTTAGCAAAGATTTAATTGAAACGATAAAAGCAAAACTTGATAAGAAAAGTTTAAATATAGTTCCGTTTATCAATAAAAATGATGCAATAAGTATTAGTGGTAGAGAAGTTGAAGATAAACTAATTCAAACACCTCAAGGGTTTGCTAAAGGTATCTTGATTGATGCATATATTAAATGTGCTAATGAAAGTAAATTAAAAGAATTTAGTGATGATGCTAGTATAGTTGAAACTTACACAAAATATAAAACCGAATATGTCCTAGGGGACATAAACAATATAAAGATAACGACTAGTGAAGATTTAAAATATCTTAAGGAGACGAAATAGTAATGAAGATTTATGTAATAGGAGGAATGAATATTGATATCAAAGGCATTCCTTATGAAAAACTTGTTCCTCATGATTCTAATCTAGGCAAGATTATTATTTCTTTTGGGGGAGTAGCTAGAAACATTGCAACTAACCTATCTAATTTAGGATTATATGTTCACTTTATTACTATTACTGGGGATGATGAATTCTCTAAACTTTTATTAGCGGATTGTATTAAGCATGGATTGAATGTTGATGATTCAATTATTATGAAAGATTCATCTCCTAGTTTCTATCTTGCTCTAGAAAATGAATTACATGATCTAGAAGTAGGGATTAATGATATGGATTTATTTAATAACTTTACAATTGAAAAAATAAAGCCAGTTTTAGATAAGATTGAAGAAGATGACATTGTCGTAGTTGATACTAACTGGAATGAAGAATTCTTAAATTACATTTTAAATCATTGTAAGGGTAAGATATTTGTAGATCCAGTAAGTGGAGTGAAAGCAATAAGATTAAAAAACTGTTTAGATAGAATATATGGATTTAAACCTAATTCAATGGAAGCAGAAATATTAAGTGGTGAAAAAGGTTTAGAAAAACAAATCAAATTCTTTAAAGATAAAGGCATTAGTAAACTTTATATTAGTGCAGGTGAAGATGGACTTTATGGTGTAGATAGTAAAAGCATTCATCACGAAGAAACTTATGCTGATAAAATAGTAGATGCTACTGGTGCTGGAGACTCAGTAATGGCAGGTATTATTTATTCAGAATTTAAAGGATTAAATTTAGAAGATAGTGTTAAGTTTGCCTCTACAATGGCAAAGTTTACACTAGAAAGTAAAGATACAGTTTGTAACGATATAAATGAAAAAGTTATCAATGATTATTTAGATAAAAGAGGCGAATAAAATGAATGTAAGAATTTCAAAAGAAGTAAAAGAAGCACTCGATAGCGGGAAACCTGTAGTAGCATTTGAATCTACTATTATTTCACATGGTATGCCTTATCCCCAAAATGTAGATGCAGCACTTAGAGTAGAAAAAGAGTGTAGAGATTATGGAGCAATCCCTGCCACAATTGGTATTATTAAAGGAGAGTGTGTTGTTGGTTTATCTAAAGAAGAAATTGAAGAATTAGGAACTAGAAAGGATGTAGTTAAAGCATCTAGAAGAGATCTAGCAATTTTAATTAACAATAAAATGTATGGAGCAACTACTGTTGCATCTACTATGATTATTGCTAATATGGCAGGAATTAGAGTCTTTGCAACAGGAGGAGTTGGTGGTGTTCATAGAGGAGCAGAAACTTCAATGGATGTTTCAGCAGACTTACAAGAACTAGCTCACACAAATACTCTTGTTATTTGCGCAGGTCCTAAAGCAATTCTTGATTTAGGATTAACACTAGAATATTTAGAAACATTTGGAGTTCCAGTTCTAGGCTATGGTGTTGATAAATTACCTTGTTTCTATTCTAGAACTAGTAAGTTTGATGTTGATTATAAAGTTAATAGTCCAGAAGAGATGGCCGCTATTATGAAAACAAAATGGGATTTAGGATTAAATGGGGGATTACTTCTTGCAAACCCTATTCCAGAACAATATTCATTAGACAATGAAGAAATAGAAGAAATCATTGTTGAAGGTATTAAAGAAATGAATGCTCAAGGTATTAAGGGTAAAAAGACAACTCCATTCCTATTAAATTATGTTAAGGAAAAAACTAATGGAGCAAGTTTGAAATCTAATATCGAGTTAGTATTAAATAATGCTAGACTTGGAGCAAAGATTGCTATTGAATACGCTAGACTTGTTAAGGAGAAATAGGATGATTATTAGAAAAGATTTGAAATTGAAAGCAAAAGAGCACATTCATGGAAACATTTGGTTTTTGTTATTGTGTGCAGCAATAGTAGGTTTATTACCTTTTGTTTTGGATTTTATTTCAATGTTAATTGAAACTCCTGATTTTAGTGAAGTTATTGATGAAATACTACCTCAAGTTACCAATATGGCTTTATTAAGTGATGACTATGTAGTTACTAATTCTGGAATAGTTATTGTATCGGCAATTTCGGTTCTTTCAGCTCTTGCATCTATTTTTATATCAATCCCACTTGAAGTAGGAGTATATAATGTTTACATGCGTTTATATAAAGATAAAGATGACAAGAAGTTTTCTCATCTATTCTTTGTTTTTAAAGGTGAAAATTATTGGAGAATATTAGGATTAGAATTTTTAAGAGGTATTTTTACATTCCTATGGTCATTATTATTTATTGTTCCAGGAATTATCAAATCAATTTCTTATTCACAAGCTCATTATTTCTTATTAGATGATCCTTCTTTAAAAGCTAATGACGCAATTAAAAAATCTAAAGAAATCATGAAAGGACATAAGTGGGAATATTTTGTTTTAAGCCTATCATTTATTCTTTGGTATTTATTATGTGTAGTGACATTTGGGATTGCCTCAATTTATGTAAACCCATATGTAGAAATGACATTTACTTGTTATCACTATAAATTAGTTAACGAGTGTGAAACTCAAACTGAATAAAAAGGTATTACTATTATTAACATGGAGGGAAATATAATGAAAAGTAGATTAATAAAAACTCTTGCACTCATTCTTGCTCTTTCAGTTGGAGCAATAAGTTTTAGCGGATGTGGAGAATCAACAAACACTAACACTAATGAAAACCAACAAGAAGAAAAACCAGATAATAAACCAGACAATAACCAAGAAGAAAAGCAAGATAACAAACAAGAAGATGTTAATAAATATCCTAACGTAGTAGGATATCCAATTGAAAAAGGTGACATAAAAGAATGCAAACTATTTATTAACGGTGTTGATTATGAAGATTGTAATGGATATACAAAAGATGAGCATCCTGATGTTTTATTTATAACAGTAGATACAGTTTTATATAAAGTGTATCAACATACATGTGGTATAATTTCTAATTCCCTTATTAAGGGCGAGAGCTTTCAATTAAAAGGAGAAATAATCAATGATAAACAAGTTCTTCAATCAGAGGGTAAACCATTTATAGTAATTGAAGATGAAGTTTTTAATGATTTAGCTCCTGAACTTGTTGAGTTTGTTGAAGGGTGGGAAGACTATTGTACTACAACATTATTTCTTGAAAAAATAGTTGATGCAAAAGTACATATTTCTGAAGATAGAAGTGCAGCATATATTGAAATAGATAACCCAATTTCAAAGGAAGATAACAATAAATATAATCTAAGCATTGAAAAAGATGGAAAATTTATTGCTACTAATAAAGATACCGGGGAGACAAGAGTTTTAGAAGTTCCTTCTATTTATTTCCAACAAAAAGACCCAACTCATGCAGACCCATCTATTGAAACTCATACAATTTGTCCAGGATGCAATGGAACAGGGACAATTGTTACCTACTACACTAGACAAGAAAGTATGTATAGAATTATTAAGACTCCAATTTATAATCCATGTCAAAGGTGCGGTGGGAAAGGTTATATTATACATAAATAAAATTCTTTTAATTATTTAGTTAGACTCCATCATAAATGGTGGAGTTTTGTTTTGCTATACTTTTGGAATAGTTAATAACGTTGAAGTTAATATTATGCTATAATATTAACGAGGTGAGTTAATGAAAGAAGAAATATTATTAGTTCCTGGAATTAATGAGACTGAACTTTTAAGATCACTAGCTAAATATGGCGTTAATACTTTTGGCTTAAGAATAATGTCAACTAGTGAACTTGCAAAGCTTGCTTTATCTAGATCTGGGGAATGCTATGATTATCAAGAAATCTTTAACTTTGAGATGCCTTGTATAATAAATTCTTTTATTAAGGAAGTCGACTATTTTAAATCTTCCTCTTTTAAGGATGCTGAAAATTTGGCTAAAACTCTTAACTCAATTAGAAAACACGTAATTAGTGATGAAAAAGAAACACTTTTAAAGAAACTAAATAACGGTGAGTTTGTTAATAAGAATAGAGCAATATTAGAAATATATAATAAATACATGTTTTATTGTGAAAATAAAAAATTAATTGATAGTGTAAGTGTTATTAGAAAAGCTTTAAATTGCAAACCAATTGATGCTAATTTTTCTTATTTAAAAGAACTACCATTAGAACCTCTAGATAAAAAACTATTAGAGGTTTTATCTAATAATAACTATCAAGAAAAATCAATCACAACTTTATTTGGCGTAAATAATAAAAAAATTAAAATTGAACGTTATGCCAAATGTTATGGCTCAAGTAATGAACTAGAAGAGATACTACATTACATTTATAAAAATAATATCCCTCTAGATGAAGTTAGTTTAGCATTAGTTAATCCTAATGAATATAGTGGACTACTAGTTTCGTATTCTAAACAATACAATATTCCAATAACATTAGAAACGGGAATTCTTATCTCACAAACTAATCCTGCTAAATTATTAAGGCTATATTTAATTTGGGATAATAAAGGTCACCATGGAATTGATGCACTTCATGACATGATTTTCTCTGAATCTTTTAATCGTCATCATTTATTTGAAGATTTAGGTTTAAAAGATAATGATTACAATAGTTTAAATAAAATAATTGAACTAGCAGGTTCACTAAGAATTGATAGTGAAAAAGTTTTTAATCATGAAAAGATAATTAAGTATAAAGAAGTTATCGAAGGTAATGATGAAGATGTTGTTAAAAATTATGATAAAGACATTATTAAATATGTTGAAATCTTAGCAAGCATTTTTGAAAAGCAAATCGAAAACTTTATTAACCGATATGCCGCTAATAGAAAGGGTATACTTTCTAAGATTGATGTTACTGCAAAGAATACTATCTATAGTGAAATAGTTACTTATAAAAAACACAATAGTGATAGATTAGAAGAACTATTAAAACATATTTTAGATGGTAATGTTGGAATGGAAGTAAGTAAAGAGGGAGCAATACATGCTTGCTCTTTAAAATCAATTTTATCCACTCCTAGAAAGTATTTATTTATTTTAGGATTATCCGCAAATAATTTTCCAGGTAGCCCAAAAGAAAATTATCTTTTATTAGATAGTGATTGTGCATTATTTGATGATGCTAGTGATTTAACATCGTTTGAAAATGTAAATAAAAATAAAAGAATGCTAAACGATGTGATTCAATTAGCCTCAAGTTTAGGAAGCAAGATTTATTTATCATATTCTTGTCATGACTTATCTGAACTTAAAGACTTAAATGCATCATCGTCTTTATTTGACATTTATAAAAGTGAGCATGAAGATGCTAGCACTTCTGACTTTGAAAAGAATCTATACCTAGTTCCTTTCTTTAAATATTCATTATCGAATCTTAAATATATTGGAGAAGCTTATAATAACGAAGAAGAATTAATAGCATCAAATAATAAAAAAGAGGATAGTTATGTTTCTGCATCGCTTAGTGATACTTATTCCCCTTCTAGAATTGAAGACTTCTTTAATTGCCCAAGAAAGTTTTATTTAAAAACAATTTTAAAAATTAAAGAACCAGATGATAATAAAGAAGATCAAATTATTAAAAGTAATGACTTTGGTAGTCTTGCCCATGCGATGATGGAACATCTTGCTAAAGACCATCTTGATGAAGAAACATTTATTAAATTAGCTAGCGATAAATTTGATGAATATATAAAAAGAAGAATACCTTATAGCAAGGCTAATGTTAGAAGACAAAAAGAAGAGTTTATTAGTACTCTTAAAACTAGTTATCATGAAGATCCTAATAACAAGCTAGTTGCTGCTGAACAAGAACAAGTTGTTGTTCATAAAGAAACTGGGATTAATTTAAAAGGAATTCCTGATAGAGTTGAGCAAGATGAAAATAACCGTTATTTAATTGTTGATTTTAAAACGGGTAGGAAAGTTAAACATAAAGAAAATGATGTAGACACATGTTTACAAGTTTTAATTTACGCTTATATTATGGAAAAACTTGGCTATAACATTTCTAAAGGCATCTATAAATATTTAAGACAAGGAACTAGTGTCGAGTGTGATTATAGTCAAAATAGTAAAGATGCTTTAGCTAATAAACTACAAGGATTTAAAGATGTTTTGATCTCTGGCAAATTTATTACAACTACAAAAGAAGAAAACTGTCGTTATTGTAAATATAACGATATTTGTGATAAAGAAAAATTCAATGCAAAGGAGGAAGATTAATATGGCTGAAAAAACAATAGATGTAAGAACTCTTGATGAAGAATCTAGATGTAAAATTGTTTCTGATATTGATACTAACTACTTTGTAGAAGCAGGAGCAGGGAGTGGGAAAACGACAATCCTAGTTAATAGAATGGTAGCAATGGTAGAAAAAGGAATTCCTGTAAATGAAATATCAGCAATTACTTTTACTAAGGCTGCTGCTAATGAATTTTATGCTAGATTCCAAAAAAAACTTATTGAAAGAAGTAAACAAATAGAACTAGTTGAAGAAAAACATCCAGGAGATTTGCGAGATCCTAATGATACAACTAGAAATTATTGTAAAGAAGCAATCAAAAATATTGATCTATGTTTCATGGGAACAATTGATGCTTTCTGCAATATGATTTTAAGTGAGCATCCAAGTGAAGCAAAAATACCTAGTGATGCTATCGTAGTGGATGATGAAGCATTGGAAGAGTTATATCGTAATGAATTCAAAAATATTTATAATGGAATTTATGGTAAAAAATTAAAAGATGAATGTTTAGAATTTATCGAATTCAATTATGATAGCGAGGATGTTTTTGTTGAGTCTTTAAAAACTATTATGAATCGCAGAAACGCAACATTACAACTTCCTAAAAAAGCTAGAAACGAAGATAGCAAACTTATAAATGATTTAAAAGATAAAACATTGAGGATTGTTAAAAAATTAAGCCAATTAGAGGAAGAAGAAAGATATTATGGGAATGAAAAATCTCGAAAAGCATGGGAGTCTATAAATCGTTGTCAAAATAAATTAAATAAAGATTGGTTAATTAATATTAATGATGTAATAAATAGCTTAAAAGATTTAGCAGAAATTTGTGTTAGTAAAAATGTTAATTTAGAAAATGCATTTAAACTAGATGCGGATGAATTTGAAGTAAAAACAAAATCCTCTAATTTAACAAAATGTTTCACTGATATTTTAGAAAGCGTAGAAACAGTTAAATATAATTTCAGTATTAGATTTATCAATGATTCAATTAGCGTTGTTGCTGATAGTTTAAAAGCCAAAGGGAATTTAACTTTCTTTGATTACCTACTATATTTAAAAGAAATGTTAAAAGAAGATGCAAAAAATGAAGGAAAACTAATTAAACATATTCAAGAAAGACATAAATATTTCTTAATTGACGAATTCCAAGATACTGATCCAATGCAAGCAGAAGTTTTCTTCTATTTAACTAGCAAAAAACCTTGTGAAAATTGGAGGGAATGTATCCCTAATAAAGGAAGCTTGTTTATAGTAGGAGATCCAAAACAATCAATCTATCGTTTTAGAAATGCTGATGTTAGTGCATTCTTAAACATTAAATCTATGTTTAAAAATGAAGTTGGAGAAGTCTTATATTTAGCTAAAAACTTTAGATCAACTGCAATTATTTCGGGTTGGTTTAATAAAGCATTTACTGATTTACTACCTAGCGATACTAATGAACAAAGCAAATATCAAGAGATTCCTTTGAATGAGCAAAAAGATGAAGGACTATTTGGTGGTGTTTATTATTATGAAAGTTATCGTAATGCAAAAAATGTTGAGAAGACTTTGGTAGACTCTTATAAAGTGGGAGATATCATTGAAAAACTAGTGGATAATCCTAACTACAAAATAAAAGATAAAAATGATGTTAAGCCTAGGATGATAACTTATAAAGATTTCATGATTATCACTCCAAAGAAAAAGAATTTAAAAGATTATACATTAGAATTTAGTAAACGAAAAATCCCTTACTTTGTAGAGGGAAAGATAGACTTTAAAGATTCAGAAATATTAACAAGACTTTATTCAATGTTTGTTTTACTAGCTAAACCTTATGATAATAGATATTTATTTGCGGCCTTAAAGAATTACTATAACTATAGTGATGGGGATCTAACTGCGTTAGCAAATGATGGTTATGATTTTAAAGTCTTTGATAGCAAATACACTAACGATCCTAAGATTTTAGCTATAAGCGAAGAAATTAAAAATAAAATTAAAATTACAAAACAAATGTCGCCATCAACATTATTTGCTTATTTAATAGAAGATATTAATATTGTAGACATAAACTCAAGTAACCTTGAATATGTTTATTATGTATTGGAGAATCTAAAAAGCGAGGAAAAACAAGGAAGTATTGCTTCTTTATTAGAAGCTAGTTTATACCTAGAAAAATTACTTCATGAACAAATAGAAAAAGAGCGTTGCTTAAGTTTAAAACAAGATAACAACAAAGTACATATTGCTAATCTTCATAAAGTAAAAGGGCTTGAAGCTCCAATTGTTATTTTGGCTGCGCCATCTATTAAAGTTAATAAAGAACCAAATATTAGAATTGAAATTGATGAAAAAGAGTCAAAATGTTATATCTTTAAAATTTCTAAATCTAAAGAGGGCAATAAAGTCAGTAACATTACTTATTTAACAAATTATGGGAATGAGATTGAGAAACAAAAAGAAAAACAAAGTTTGGATAATGAAATCACTAGACTTTTGTATGTTGCAGCAACTAGAGCAAGAAATGTTTTAATAATTGCTAAATGTGTTAACGAGACAACAAAGAATATAGGTAGATGGAATCCATTATTAAATTATGTTGATAAAGATATTAATAAATGGATCGAAGATTATAACCACAAAAAAGATTATAAAGAATTTAATATAAAAGAAGGTTATATTAAAGCAGAAAAAGAAAACAAAGAATTACTTGCTAATGATGTTAATAACAAAACTTACACAATCATTAGGCCTAGCAAGATAAAAATAAGAGCACTAGAAAACGATTTTATTGAAGAACATAATGAATTAGATTACGTAAATATTTCTGCAACTAACTCTGCGTTAAGGGGGACACTAATCCATCGTTTAATGGAACTATTAGTTATCTCAAAAGGAAATGTTGTTGTTGAAAACTTAGTTAATCAAGTATTGAATGAACTAGCTACAGATTATCGTATCAATATTGATGATTATAAAGAAGAGTTAACTAACATTGCATCTACTATCATTGTTGACGGATATAAACAAGAAAGTAGTGTGCCTCAAAATATCTTAAAAGAACTAATTGAAGCAGATGAGGTTTATTTAGAAGTTCCATTCTGTTATAAAGATAAAGATGAATTACGACATGGCTATATGGATGTAGTTTATTTAAAAAATAAAAAATGGCACATTATTGATTATAAGACCAATAAAAATGCTAGTGGTTTAGATAAACATTACAAAGATCAATTAGATAGTTATGTTGAAGCCTTTAAAAAGATTACTGGTAATGATGCAGATGCATTTATTTACCACATTGGTTAATAAAGCCCTTAGGGGCTTTTATTTTAAGGCTCTGTGAAATAAAGTGTGTATATTTGTGTATTTGAATTACAAGATATACAAAACTGTTAAATCAATTGTGTATGAAGAGTACGAGTTATTCGTACTCTTTTTATAAGTCTTTTTTAGAATAAGTTATTATGAGTAT
>JAZRXY010000007.1:0-31991 GCA_045600465.1 Bacilli bacterium | reverse complement strand
TAATACAAAAAGATCATATTATTTAGAACTAACAACCCATTCTTCTATAGCAGCCATTCCATATTCATAAGTCATTAAAACTGTGAAATGAAGTGTGTATACCTAATTTCCCATACACATTTAATTTCACAGAACCAAAATAAAAAGAGCAATCGCTCTTTTTAATTGTCAAAATCACTAAAGTGTTCCAACTTTGATTTTTTTGTTATTGGCTTTGCATCGCCATGTTTTACAAAAATCATAGTAACGAATGCTCCGATTGCCATAACAACACAATATGGGAATAATACTCTCATTGTGTTTGTTGCGTCCATTATCCAACCTGAAAGAATTGGTGTTACTACTTGCGCAAACATACTTGCTGTATAATAGTAACCTGTGAATTTTCCTGTATCTGATTCTTTAGCCATTTCAACAACCATTGGATATGAGTTAACATTAATTGCTGCCCAACCAAGTCCAACGATTGACATAACTATATAGATTAACCAACTTGAGTTTGGCCCTACAAAGCATCCAATAATAAATCCGATTGCAAAGATAATAATACCAAAAATGATTGTTTTCTTTCTTCCCCAATTTTCAGAAAGTTTAGCAAGTGGAATAAATCCGATTGCAGTAACTGCTTGAGCTACTAACATTGCAATTGATGATGCTTCAATACCTAAAACATTTTGAGCATATAAGGAATATTTTGTTGAAGCTGCGTTATATGCCATATACCATAATAAGACTGATGCTAAGATTAGAATAAAACTTCTTCTAACCTTTGGATCCATTGATTTAATGGAACTGTTGCTTTTTTCTTCTTCTACTTCTTCTTCCTCAACAATTCCTGCGGCCTCACTTTCCTTGTGCATAATATCAACAAGTTTTGGTTCATTAACTTTTAATAAGAATATTACAAGAGCGATAAGCATTAAAACTGAAATTGCGATAAATAGCAACGTGTAGTTTTGGAAGTCTTTACTTAGTATTGCAATTGCACCAAGGCCAATTACACCACCGACAACACCCATTAAGTTAATAATAGCATTAGCCCCACTTCTTAAAGGCTTAGGTGTGACATCTGGCATAAGTGCAACTGCTGGTGATCTAAATACTGCCATAGCAATTAATACTAACAATAAGATGCCCATGAATGCCACTAGTAACATAACATTATTTTGTCTAACTAAAGCAATTGCTGCTTGTCTTTCAATCCATGCTGCTTCAAAAGCTGCTACATCATTTCCATATGCAGCAAGTGTTGTATTTGCTAGCATTTCTTTCCCTAATGCTAATTCATCTGCATTTAACATTGCTTGGTCGATCAAGGCAAGTCCTGCAAACAAAACAGCAGCAGCGATTGTTCCTACAATAATGAAAGGAGTTCTTTTACCATGTTTTGATTTGCACTTATCACTAACTGCACCAAATATTGGTAATAGGAATAAAGCAAGAACATTATCAAGTGCCATTATCGCACCAGACCATGTTTGGTTTAATCCGAACGTGTTGACTAATATCTTTGGAATAATTTGGTCATATACATTCCAGAATAATTGAATTATTAAGAATGCAATACCCACGAATATAATTCTTTTGTAATTTAGTTTCATGTTGTTCCTCCTATCTAAAATACCTTTGTTTTAAGAGTAATAATACTTACTCCGTTATTAATAATATCTTCTCTTACATTTAAAATGCAAGGATGGAAATTGCTTGTTAGTTGAAGCACCTTCGTTTTTATCTTGTTGCCATGACTCCATCCATGGTTTACATAAAGATATGCGATTTGGTTATCAACGCAAGCATCTATTTGGTTATGAATATAATCTAGGGCTTCATCAAGAGTGAAACCGTGAACATTTATTTCTATCCTATTCATGTTTTTCTTCCTTTTTAAGTAAAGAGACTAATTCTTCCTCATAGATGATTCTTGTACCAAACTTTTGGGCCTTTTCTAATTTGGACCCAGCCTCTTCCCCGCATATTAATAAATTTGTTTTGCTAGATACTGAACTTGATACCTTAGCCCCTTTATCTTCTAATATTGCGCTTAATTCATTCCTCCCAATAAAGGATAGCGTTCCGGTGATAACAATTGTTTTATCATAGAAGAATGAATCTTTATCGCCTCCAACAACTCCTAGGTAATTAAAGTTTAAGCCAAATAATTTTAAATCAAATAGTAATTGTTTATTTGCTTCGTCATTGAAGTAATCAACAATTGATTTTGCAACTACTTCTCCAACATCTTTTATTTCAATTAGTTCTTCATAACTAGCTTTGGCAAGTTCATCAATCGATCCATATTTTTGCATCAGCATTCTAGATGTTTTAGCGCCTATCTCATTGATACCTAATCCAAATAGTAATTTTTCAGCGGAGTTAGCTTTTGTTTGATTAATTGATTTGATGAAATTAGAAATTGATTTTTCCCCATAACCATCTAATTCTTTGATTACTTCTTTTTTATCTTCTAGGAAGTATAAATCTCTAATGCTTTTTAAAACTCCGATATTGTAGAACTCTTCAATGATTTTATCTCCTAACCCTTCGATGTTCATTGCATCTCTAGAACAGTAGTGAATGATTTGTTCAATATTCTTTTTCTCACAATCAGGATTTATGCAATAATGAGCTGCTTCATCTTCGTTTTTAACTAGATGGCTCTTACAAATAGGACAACTATCAGGCATTAAGAAGTTCTTTTCTGTGCCATTTCTTCTTTCAATAAGTGGCCTTACAACTTCGGGGATAACATCTCCTGCTTTTCTAACTACCACATAATCTCCTATTTTAATTCCTAAGTCTTTAATAAATTGTTCGTTGTGCAGCGTTGCTCTTTGAACAACACTTCCTGCTACCCTAACCGGTTCAAGAACTGCATTAGGTGTAATCTTACCAGTTCTACCAACTGTCAAAATAATATCTTTTAATCTAGTAACAACTTCCTCTGGTGGGAATTTATATGCAATTGCCCATTTAGGGGTTTTAGCAGTATATCCAATCTCGTTATAAACTCTAGTGTCATTTACTTTAATAACAATTCCATCAATGTCGTATTCTAGGCTTGGTCTTTTAATTGTATATTCTTTAATAAATTCTAAGACATTAGCAATTCCTAAACAAACGCGATAATTGTGATTTATTGTAAATCCTAGACTTGCCATAAATTCTAAGCAATCACTTTGCTTAGTTAGACCAAAATCATTGTAATTAACTAAGTAGTACATGAAGTTTGATAACTGTCTTTTAGCAGCAATAGATGAATCTAATTGTCTAATAGATCCCGCTGCTGCATTTCTACAGTTAGCAAGAAGTTCTTCATTATGCTCCATTCTTTTTTTATTAAGATGTTCTAAAACATCTTTACGCATATAAGCTTCCCCTCTAACTTCAAACACTCTTCTTTCATCAACTCTTAAAGGAACGTCATGAATTGTTTTGATGTTATTTGTAACATCTTCGCCAACTGTTCCATCTCCTCTAGTTGCACCATAATTCATTCCTCCATTTTCGTATTCTATAGCAATGGCTAGTCCATCTATTTTTAATTCACAAATATATTCAATTTCTTTAGATGTATTTAATGCTTCTTTTATTCTTTTATCAAAAGCATATAAGTCTTCTTCATTAAAAGCGTTCCCTAATGATAGCATCAATCTTTTGTGATTGATTTTCTTAAATGAATCTAAGACTGCTCCTCCGACACGTTTAGAAATAGAAGATGATGAATCAATCTCTGGATGTTTATTTTCTAGAGATATTAATTCTTGCATCAATCTATCGTATTCAGCATCACTTACAACAGGATTATCTAATGTGTAATAAGCATATGCATATTCTTCAAGTTGTTCTCTTAATTCTTGAATTCTTTCTAATTCATCCATGATTAATTCACCTCCTAAATATGTTTTATTCCACCAAAGTTGATTGAAATAATTTTTTGACCAACCTTGGAATTTTTAAATGCAACTGTTAATGTGTCGCTATCCATTGCGATAACAATTCCCTCTCCAAAGACAGTATGCAATAACATGTCCCCTGGATGCCAATTTTCTTTGTTAGGTGGAATGGCATTAATACTTCTTTTTGGAATTATTTTCTTAGCAGGTCTTAAGTTTGCTTCAGCAAGACTAGTCTTGTAATAAGAAGTAATAAACTCTCCTGCTTCCTCTAAAAATCTTGAGCCACTTTGTTCTCCACCAAATGAATAGTTATATCCTCCTGCACTAGATAAGAACAGTTGTTTTTTAGCTCTAGTGAAAGCAACATAAGCAAGTCGTCTTTCCTCTTCTATACCCTTCTTGCTTTCTTGTAGTGCACGCATATTTGGCAAAACTCCTTCGCTTAAACCAATAACAAAAACATAAGGGAACTCAAGTCCTTTTGCAGTATGAATTGTCATCAAAGGAATGTTTTGTCTTTCTTCATCAACTTCATCTTGAGCTGCATATAAAGCAACATCTTGTAAGATATCCACTAAAGATTTAGAAGGATCGTCTTTTTGTTTTTCATCTAATGATAATTTTAATTCATTGATGTTTTCTAATCTTTCGTGTTCTTTCTTTTCTTGAATGGCTTTAACATATCCTACTTCATCAAGCAAATTTTGTAACACATCAGAATAAGTTAATTGATGATCTTTAATTGCTTTTTTAGCTCTTTCTATGCCACCAATAAAAGATGTTATTGCAAGAGTTTGTCCAATCTTTAAATCACTGTCTTTTAAAGCATTATATAATGATGTTTGTTTTTCTCTAGCAATGTTTCTTACTTCTTCTAAAGACTTGTCCCCAAATCCTCTTTTTGGTTCATTAATAACACGTTCAAAAGCAATATCATCCATATCGTTTGTAACAAGTCTTAGATAGCACAAAGAATCTTTTACTTCCTTACGATCATAGAACTTTAAAGAACCATAAACTACATAAGGGATTCCATGTTTAATTAATGTTTGTTCCATTGCTCTAGAATAGTAAGTTGAACGATATAAAATCGCAAAATCTTTATAACTAATCTTGTTATTTTTATGAACAAGTTCAAGCATTCTTTCGCAAACCCATTCTGCTTCTTGCGAAACACTTGGTGCTGCGCAATATAAAACTTTGCCACCTTCTGGGTTATTGGTTATTAAATCTTTTGGTACTCGATCTTTATTATGAGAAATAAGCGCATTAGCACAACTTAAAATGTTAGGTGTTGAACGATAATTTGTGTTTAGTACAACATCTTGTGTTCCTCTAAAATCTTTTTTAAAGTTCATAATAATATCTACATTAGCGCCACGCCAAGTATAGATTGTTTGATCTGGATCTCCTACTACAAATAAAGCTGTATCTTTTGTCATCAATAATTTTATTAAACGATATTGAATATTGTTTGTATCTTGAAACTCATCAACAAGAATATTTGTTATTCTATGTTGCCATTTTTCTCTAATGTTTGGGTTCTCTTCAAGTATTTTTACTGTTTTTAATATTAAATCATCAAAGTCTAGATAATGATTTTTTGTTAGATATTCTTCATAAGCTTCATACATTTTTGCTTTTGCTTTTTCACCATAAAAACCTTCGGCGTTTTTAAGTGCTTCCGCTGGTGATATTTCTTTATCTTTTTGAAATGAGATATACGATAGATATTCTTTAGGTTTAATCTTTTCTTCTAAAGAATCATCGTCGTCTTCTTTAGCGAGTTTTTTTATTACTTTAACTTGATCATCTTCATCAAGAATTGTAAAACTTGATGGATAACCCAAAACCCTAATATCTTCTCTTAAAAACTTAGCACAAAACGAATGAAAGGTAGAGATTGTAGATTTACACATTCCTACTTCCAAGAGTTTAGTTACTCTTTCTTTCATTTCATTTGCAGCTTTATTTGTAAAGGTTATAGCCAATATTGTTTTATCAGGTATTCCTAATTCATTAATTAAATAAGCAATCCTATGTGTTAAAACTTTTGTCTTCCCACTGCCTGCTCCAGCGATGACACGAAAATAAGGTTCATGGCTTGTTACAGCTAGTTTTTGCTCGCTATTTAATTCGTTTAAATATTCCACGCCTTATCACTCCATCTCTCTAATAATATTTTACCATATTTTTCCGTTTTTTACCATTGTTTAAAGGTTGTAAATCTCTTTATCAAACATATTTATTATGTTTGAAGTTTTGTGGTATGATATTTAATGAGGTGAAAAGATGAAAATAAAATCTCTAACTTGGGGCGCTCTTTTGGTTGCCATTCACTTAATTGTTTTATTTTTACAAAACTATGTCCCAGGAGCGGATATTATTTTGATGCTTGTCGCGCCTTTATTTAGCGCTTACTACACTATCAACTCTTCTAAAAGAGATCTGTTAATATTTGTGGTCGCTACTTTAATTATTTGTGGCTTTATTGATTTGTATGGGACACTGCTTTCAATTCTTCCAATATTAATGAGTGGTATCTGTTATGGATTTTTTGCCAAAAAACAAAAAGACAATTTAACAACTGTCTATGCTATGGTTGGTATTGAATTAATTATTTTTGAGATATCAATTTTGCTAATTAAATTATTCTATAACATTGATATAATTACTGCTTTAAGAGAAGTCTTTAAACTAAATAGTATTGAAACAGCAACCTATGCTATTCCTTTACTAATTCTTTATTGTTTTGCTAGCGCAGCATTAATGCATTTTATTTTAAAAAATGAGTTAGCAAAATTTTCAATTTCATTTAAAAAGTTTGAAAGACCAAATTTAACTTTAGTTATTCTATCTATTGTTTCAATAATAGTTTCTTGTTTACCTTTCATTAACGAGATGTTTTCAACAGCTTTAATAATTATTTCATTCATTCTAGCTTTCCCAATAGTTTATTATGCCTTTAGCATTTATAAAAAGAAAACAGTCGTTATTATTGCAAGCATATGTGTTTCTTTTTTAGTAATAAGTTTGCCTTTAATAAAATTCTTAGATACCTCTAAAATATTATTGGCATATTTATCAATGTTTATAGTTCCTTATGTTTTAGGAGTTGTTAAATATTTTTCATATATACATTTTAAAAATGTGTACAAATAATGTATGATTAAATAAAAGGAGTCAAGGATATGGAGACTTTATTAAAAACAGTTGGCTATGGTGCCCTTCTTATAGTCCTATCGCCATTCATCGCATTGGCTCTTTTGTTGTTCGTTATTTATACTATTTTAAATTACGTCGCTTTAGAGTTAACAAGTATCTTTAGATTCTTCTCTGGCAAATCATTTAAAAATGACGATAAAGAAACTATCGAACTAAATAAAGTTTATAATCAAGAAAAAAGTATTCATGACATGCAAGTAAAACAAGCAGAAGCTTTTGCTAACTCATTTGCAAATAATCCATTCATGAATAATAACCAAAATACAAATAGCGAAACTAAAGAAGGTGACGATAATGTTGAATAACTTTTTTATCTATGCTCCCCTTCTAGTTAAACTAAGCGAAAAGGAAAAGAAATCAATTGGAATTATTGTTGTTATAATTCTATTTGTTTTATTCCTTGTTGGATTAATCGCAAGACTTCTTTTAAGCGCAAGAGATAAGCAAGGTAATGAAGTTGAATCTTACATGAAACCCTTTGTTCAATTCGGCATTATTAAAAATGCATCCGAATTTAAATCTTATGTTTTTAGAAGAGAATCAAAACGTCTATACTTACGAAATAGATTATCAATTAGAATCGCAATTCTTGTTGCGATCGCATTGATTCTTTATATTAATATCGCACTAAAAGGTGATGCAAGCGTATTACAAAATATCTTCAAAGACTTCTTCCCTGTGTTTGAGATCCCAAAGACGGAAATCTTTGGCTTAAAAATTATCAGTAACTGGCCACAATTAGTTCAAGCCCCAATCATCCATCTTGATATTAATGGCTATATTACATATATCTCTATGATTGTTGCTATATTTGTAGCAATAAGACTTATCTGCTCAAGTTTTGCTTTCTCAGCAAGAATTGATAAAGCTAATAAGTTAGCAACAAAGGCAAACTATAATTCTTTGGGTAGTTTTGGAGGAAATAACGATGTCTTCAACAAATAGATATCTACAAAAGTTTTCTATTTTAAGGATTGTTACAAACTCTACTCCTTCTGTTGTTGCTATCATTATTTTCTTAATTTTACTAACCCAATTCTTTGGTTGGAGAATCTACACTAATTATTGGTATGTAATCTCAGAAGGAATCATCGAACTTACAATACTTGCTTATGTAATCATCCACGCTTATAAAGAAAACAAAAACTCTGTTTTCTACATTGATGCTAAAGTTGTATATTTCCATAAGTTTGATTATCCTAACAAGATTGATACCATTGAAATAAAAAACATTGAAGAATTGACAATCAAATCTTGTAACTTAATCATCAAAGATAACAAAGGCCAAAAGCTTATTATAGACTATCTAAATAATCCTAAAAACCTTAAACAAGAAATAGAAAAAAGAATGTAAAAGAAAACCCTGATTAAAGGGTTTTTGTTTCTTTCGTGTTTCTTGTTTTCTTCTTGCTACTTAATTTGCAAGTTTTATCATAAAGAATCTTGTCGATTCCTTTTTCTTTAATAAACAACTTTAACAATTCCGCTGTTGCTTTAGCATCTTCCATTGAATCGTGGAATTTATAACCAGACAAATTATATTTTTCTGCTGCAGATTCAAAGGCAGGAGTTTGTCCTGGGTCCATCTTGTTTAACACACAATAGCATCTTGCTAAATCATACCAATCTGCTGCACCTAAATTTAATAATGGTTCTTTTTCGTTAATCAAATGACTTAATATTAACTTGTCATTATTAGGCGCCCACCCTACTACGATAGTTTCCTCAACATTAAATAACAATAAATAATTTACAATTTGTTGAATAGCCATATCGGGATATATGCCTTCTTTTTGTAATTTCTCATTTGTTATTCCTGTATACTTTCTTGCAAACCTATTTAAATGAAGCCCTTTCTTAAGCATTACATACACATTAAAATCACTTATCTTAATAAGTTCTTCGCCTTTTATTTGATATGCAATAAGTGAAACTTGAATTGGCTGTTCTCCCTCTTTAGAAGAAATAAATTCAGTATCTATTACAATTACATAACGATACTTCTTATTCATTTATTTAATAACTCCTAATAGATGTAACACGATGTAAGCAATAAAAAGTAAATCAACAAAAGCTATCGCAAAATTGATTCTTTTCTTTGAAACTTCTTTTTCTTGTTCACTTCTTTGATCTTTTATTTTCATATTAGTACTTTAATCCTTTGCCAGTTCTTGGGAATGGTAAAACATCTCTAATATTTTGCATACCTGTTAAATACATAACAAATCTTTCAAATCCTAGGCCAAAGCCTGCGTGCTTTGTTCCACCATATCTTCTTAAATCTAGATACCATTCATAGTTTTCTTTCTTCATATGAAGTTCATCAATTCTTTTTTCTAGATAATCTAGTCTCTCTTCTCTTTGGCTTCCACCACAGATTTCTCCAACAGCAGGAACTAATAAGTCACATGCTGCAACTGTTTTATTATCATCGTTCATTCTCATATAGAAAGATTTAATATCTTTTGGATAGTTAATTAAAAATAGTGGGCCTTCAACAACTTTTTCGCATAGATACCTTTCGTGTTCTGATTGTAAATCCATGCCCCATTCAATCTTATCAAATTCAAATTTAACTCCTTCTTTTTGAGCTTTTTGTAGTAATTCAATGCCTTCTGTATATGTTAATACTTTGAATTCACTCTTAGTTAATTTTGTTAATCTATCGATTAATCCTTTTTCAATAAATGTATCGAAGAATTCCATTTCTGCTGGACAGTTTTCTAAAACATATTGAATACAGAATTTAATCATATCTTCCATTAAATCCATATCATCTTCTAGGTCTGCAAAAGCAATTTCTGGTTCAATCATCCAGAACTCTGCTGCGTGTCTAGGAGTATTTGATTTCTCGGCTCTAAAAGTAGGGCCGAATGTATAGACATCTCTATAAGCTAGGGCAAATGCTTCGGCTTGTAATTGACCAGAAACACTTAAACTTGCTTTCTTACCAAAGAAGTCTTTTTCATATTGATCATCATGTCTAGTTGTAATTGTGAATTCCTCTCCTGCACCTTCAGCATCACTACCAGTGATAATTGGTGTATGAACATAAACAAATCCTTGTGATTGAAAGAATTCATGAATTGCCATTGATAATACCGATCTTACTCTATATGTTGCATATAAGGCGTTTGCTCTTGGTCTTAAATGAGCAATCTCTCTTAAATATTCAAAAGTATGACGCTTCTTTTGTAATGGATAATCTGAGTCACAATCCCCTTCAATTTCAATACTATTTACTTTGACTTCGAATGGTTGTTTAGCCTCTGGCGTTAAAACAAATTTACCAATCACAGTAATTGCACTTCCAGTAGAAATTTTAGAGATATTTTCAATATCTTTTAAGTTATCTTCATAAACTAATTGAACGTTCTTAAAGTAAGTCCCATCGTTTAATTCGATAAAACCAATAGAACCATTGTATCTATTTGTTCTTACCCATCCTTGAAGTTCAATTACATCGATACTTTCTTTTTCAACTGCGTTTCCACATTGAACTACTTCATATAGTTCTCTTACTGTTCTAAACTCGTACATACTTATTCCTCCTTAGAACTTAAAATAAAAAAAGAGGTCATGTAGGAACGATGTTCTCGCGGTGCCATCCTACTTCGCCTCTATACTTGCGCTCTTTTACCTTAACGCGGATATACGGGATTTCTCCTACTCAGAAAGTGTTCTCCTTAATTCTACTTCATGTCTTTTTTCACCTATTAAGACTCTCTAAGATGTTTCAAATTAAATCGGCTTTCATCATCGTATTTGCTGTAAATATTATATTAAAATAATAAACTAATGTCTATATGTTTTATAAATATTTAATCGTTTTTGTTTTTACAATTTATCAAGTGTTTGGTCGATTTCCCAGTTTGGATCTACCCCAACACTTAAATCACAGAAATAACCTTCATCATATAGTTTACTTCCTAGTATTGTTACCATTGCTGCGTTATCTGTACAGCACCATAGTGGTGGAATGATAACATCAATATTTCTATCAAATTCTCCAACTTTTTGTGGTAACACTTCTCTTAAATATGAATTAGCAGCGACCCCTCCAGCTACAACCACTTGTTTAACTGGATATTTTTCTAATGCTAAAACTAATTTATCTACAATCATGTTAATTGCTCTATTTTGGAAAGCAAAACATAAATCTTCTTTATTTATTTGATTCCCTTTTTGTTCTTCATTATGAGCTAAATTAATAACTGCTGTTTTTAATCCACTATAAGAAACATCAAGTGGATTATCTGTATGAGGTAAAGGTAGTTGATAATGTTTTTTGCCTTGATGAGCAAGTTTATCAATAACCGGGCCTCCCGGATAAGGAACTCCAATTACTCTAGCAACCTTATCATAAGCCTCACCTATTGCATCATCTTGAGTTCCGCCAAGAATTTTAAAACTCAATTCTTTTTCCATATACACTATTTGAGTGTGCCCTCCAGAAATAACTAAAGCCATACATGGATAAATCATTGGCTTAATAAATTTGTTAGCATATATATGCCCCGCAATGTGTTGAACAGGAATTAAAGGTTTGTTATATGCTAGCGCTAACGATTTTGCTGCTTGTGCTCCCACATGAAGTGCCCCAATTAATCCTGGCCCTCTAGTGAATGCAATAGCACTTATTTCTTCCATTGTAACATTAGCTTTTTTTAATGCCTCATCTAAGACATAAATAATATTTTCTACATGCAGTCTAGATGCAATCTCTGGCATAACTCCCCCAAAGTTTTTATGAACATCAATTTGACTAGAAACAACGTTAGCTAAAAGGGTGTTTTCATTTTCAACAATGGCAACACTGGTTTCATCACAACTAGATTCAATTCCTAAAATTAGTTTGCGCATAAATTAATCCCCCTTTAGTTTTCTAACCATCGCAATGGCATCTTCCCCATCGCTATAATATTTTTTTCTAATACCAACATCTTTAAATCCATAACTTAAATATAAATTATGAGCTTTTATATTAGAAACTCTTACTTCTAAAAATATAAAATCAGCATCTTTAGCGACTTTTATGATTTCATCCATTAGAATTTTGCTATATCCTTGCCCTTGAAATCTTTTGTCAACACTGACCTTAGTAATTGTTGCATTATCACTAACCATCCAAGCCCCAATATATCCAACTATTTCATTGTTCTTTTCTAAAACATACATATTAGCAAACTTGTTTTTAATTAGTTCATCTTCAAACATTTGTTTGCTCCATGGTGTTTTGTAAAGACTATTTTCCATCGGCATGATTTTATCTAAATCAGCCACAACCATTTTTCTTATCATAATTAGTCCTTTAAATATTGAGGTTTAATGCTATTAACGTCTTCAACAAATTCACCAACACTTATTAGATTAAACATATTGGAAACTATATCGATTCCTTCATTTTCTTTTCCTAACAAAATAGTGTCTCCAACTACCTCGTAGTTGTTTTTCTTAATTTCGTCTTTTATTTCATCAATGGTCATAATGCAATCTTGTTTTGTTGCAACACCTTTGGTGTAATGCCCAACATATGCTCTATTGCTTCTTGCATCCATTAATACTAAAGCATTCTCTTTTTTACCTGCTAAAACTTGTAAACTTGATAGTGCCATTAGGGGAATTTGTAACGCATAAGCCATAACTTTACCAATAGTCAAAGCGATTCTTAACCCTGTATAAGATCCAGGCCCTTTTGAAACTACAATTCCTGTTAATTCTTTGGCTATGTGTCTTGTCTTTTTTAAAGCTTTTTCTATTTCAACCATCGTAAACTCAGATTGTCTTTGCCAGGCTTCATATTGAAGTTTGTAGATGAGCTTTTTGCCTTCAACAATGCCAACTGATAGAAATTTGTTAGATGTTTCAATTAATAAAATTAGTTCCATTGTTTGCTCACCTCTCCTAATAGTTCATCGCTTTGTTTACCAAAACTTTCAATACTTACATCTCGATTAACTTCATCAAGACGATTGATTTCTAATCTAATAAAATCTTTTGGTAATAAATAATCAATAAATTTTGGCCACTCTATTGCAGTGACGCCATTTCCATAAATATATTCATCAAGACCAATATCTTGTCTATTTCCTTCTAATCTATAAGCATCGATATGGAACATAGGGATCCTACCTTTAAAATAGCATTTAACAATGTTAAAAGTAGGACTATTAACGGTTTCGCTTATTCCTAGTCCAATTGCTAGACCTTTTGCAAAAACAGTCTTGCCCGAGCCTAAATTTCCTTCAAGCAAAATAACTTGCCCTGGTTTAACTAGACTGCCAAACACCTTTGCAAGTTCTTTTGTTTCTTGTTCACTTGTTGTTTTTAATTTCTTTTTCACAACATTCACCTATCTTTGCTTAATTATTTCTATATACTTTTGATAATATTCATTAATCTTATCGTCATCAAAAGGGAATTCTCTTTTTTTACAACGTTCAATAACTTCATACATTGCCTTTTTTAAAACGTAATCTAAGTTTGCGCTATACCCCATAAGTTCAGAGTGTTTTTTATATTCTCCCTCATCAAGTATTCGAATATTTCCATTAGGTGACATCCCTATATCTAAGTCGTAATCAATGTAATAGACATCGTCATCGATAACTTTTGCTGGAGATGCAATATTACAATAGTAGTGAATCCCTGTTGGTCTTATCATGCAAATGACATTAAACCATTCTTTTGGAAAGAAGATAGTAATGGCTGGTTCTCTTGCCTCCCAATATCTACCATCACTTTCAATAACTCTTGCTTTTAAATTGCCTTCAACAATCATGTCCTCGGTTTCTTCTAAAACTGTGATGTTTGTCCATAGACGATGAAAAGATCCATCATGTTTGAAAGAATAGATAATGTTATCTTGCCCTGTTTGCATATCTTTCCACCACCTTTGCCTTTTAATTATAACACTTTATTGCTGCTATTAAAGAACTTTTGCTTTTTTTAAAAGCAATATAACAAGAGGGCACAACACTAATGCTACAATTAATTGAGTAAGTAGTGTTGTTGCACTATAAGCCATTGAATATAAAATGACTTGTTTATTTCCTGCATATTCTCCAAAATAAATTGCTCCTGAAATAACATGAGAAATATATCGTAAAGCATAAGATAATAAAATACCTAAATCTAGTTTTAAAGCAAGTCTCTTATCTTTATTTTTAATAAAGATACACCCTAATCCTAGAAAACCAAATGCCAAAACATAATCAAGTAAATATTGAACAAAAGATACAAATATTGGTGGAATAAAAATTCCTTGTAAAATGCCAATTAGAATTCCAGACATAATTGTGGTTTTTACATCGTATTTATATCCAATAATTACAAGTGGAAGCATAACTAAAGAAACGCTCCCCCCTTGAGGCATTCTAAAAATAAGAGAAGCTAATATTTCAAATATAATTCCAATTGCAATAAAAATAGCGATAAATGCTATTTTCTTTGCACTCCAAGTCCCTTTGCTCATACTACCTTATCTGCCAATCTATTTCTTTCCTATTTTTACTTCTTAAAAACTCATTTGTTTTTGAAAAATGTCTGCATCCAAAGAAACCATTATATGCTGATAAAGGAGATGGATGTGCTGCTTTTAAAATTAAATGATTTGGGTTTGTTATCATCTTTTCTTTTTCAATTGCCTTTGCTCCCCATAATAAAAATACTTTAGGGTTATCATCTGCGTTAAGTTTTTCAATCATTGTTTGGGTAAATATTTCCCAACCTTTTTTGTTATGACTTAATGGTTTAAAAGCTTCTACTGTTAAAACGGCATTTAGTAAAAGCACACCTTGTTTTGCCCAATATGTTAAATCTCCATGGTTAGGAATGCTTATTCCAACGTCACTTTGAAGTTCTTTGTAGATATTAACTAAACTTGGGGGAACCTTAATTCCTTTTCTTACAGAAAAACATAATCCATGTGCCTGATTTGGATTAAAGTAAGGGTCTTGCCCTATAATCACTACTTTAACTTGATCAAATGGTGTTAATTTAAAAGCATTGAAAATCTCATCCTTTAAAGGATAGATGGTTTTAGTTTCATATTCTTTGTTAACAAAATTTTGTAAATCTATAAAGTAAGATTTTTTAGATTCTTCCAAAATAAAATCATGCCACTTTTTATCCATTTGACTTCACCTTACCTAAACTTAATCTTAATGCTTTAATACAAGCATAAATAATTATTGATTTAATTGGTATCATTATTACTGCCCTAAACACTCTGCTTGCAACACTGATAATGCTAGGGACACCATACAAAATACCAATCCAAATTGGGGTTAAACAAATATAAACAAAAACTTCAACTAATGAAACACATAAAACAACAAGATCAAAATCACATAAATCTTTTTTGTCTCGATGTTTGTTCATAAACGCAAGAATAATAGTTAATACTATTGCAATAACAATCATCATTGCTACTCCTAAAGTTTTCCATATTAATAATTCTTCACTTAAATCAACAACCAAGGCATAGACTATGCCCAAACTAGCAAGTAGCCAGATAACAACATAGTCGATAGTTGGGAAGATTTTTTGTCTTATTTTTTCTTTATTAAAAATCATGCAAATAATTCCAGGAATAACACCAGTTAAGATAGAGTTAAAAGTAAATCCTAAAAAGAAAACACCCCCTCTATCGTTAATTAAGTAACCAACTAAGTCAGATACTAAACCAATTATGCCTCCTGCAAAAGGCCCTAAAATTATGCCTCCTAATGCAATAGGAATTCCCCCTAGTTCCAAACTAAAACTAGGAAAGCCACCTAGAGGAATCGTAATAGCTGCAAATCTAGTTAAAACTATAGAAATAGCAGAAAATAGTGCCATTAATGTTATATTTCTAGTCTTAGACATTATTTTCCCCTTCTTTCTATTAACATCGGTCTTACTCTAGAGATAAAGTAGAGCGATCCCGTTATAATAATCATATCATTTTTAGAGGCGTTATCAATCGTAGAATTTATTAATTCTACCCAGTTTTTCGATACTTTTACATCACAACCCTTTGCTAAATCTTCTGCATTCTTGCAACGATAAAAGTCAAAATCAGTAACTGTTATATCTTTACAAATTGCAAGTAACTCTTTTAACATTTTGTCTGTTTCTTTGTCGCCCAAAGCAGCAAAAATAATTTTTAGATTATGGTTTGCTTTGATATTTTTTAATGTCTCGGATAAAGCTTTAATGCCATGAATGTTATGTGCTCCATCAATATAGACTAATGGCTTTTCATTCATTTTCTCAAACCTACCTTGCCAAATTGATTCCTTAATTCCTTTTGCTATAATTTCATCACTAAGTTTGATAATATTGTTTTCTTTTAAATAATTAAGCGTTGTGATTGCAGTAGATGCATTTTCACATTGATATAAAGCGTCTGTGTTAATTTCATAGTTTTTACCATCATTAATAAATTCTAAACCTTTGCTACCAACTTTAATTTGTTCTGGTTTCTTTGATTCTATTAACAATGCTTTTTGGAAATTAGCAAAATCAGTGATTACCTTTTTTGCGCTTGCTTCCATATTACAACCAATAACAACAGGTGTTTTCTCTTTAATAATTCCTGCCTTTTCAAAAGCAATCTTTTCTAATGTATCTCCTAATACTAGCATATGATCATAACCAATATTTGTGATTACGCTAATTAATGGTTTAACTATATTTGTAGAATCTAGTCTCCCTCCCATTCCGACTTCAATTACTGCATAATCAACGTTGTTGATATGCATATAATAAAGCGCAATGAAGGTATCAATCTCAAAAAAAGTATATTCTTTGCTTGTAATTTCTTTATAAAGCATGTTTGAGATTTCTAAAAAGTCTTTATCACTAATGTTGATATTGTTAATTCTAATTCTATCGTTATGTGTCTCAAGATATGGTGATGTAAATGTCCCTACTTTATAACCTTGCATTTGTAAAACACTTCTTATGTAACTAACACTACTGCCTTTTCCGTTTGTGCCTGCCACATGGATGATTTTTAAACTATCTTGGAAGTTATTATAAGCAGCAAAAAGAGCTTTGATATGATCAAAATTACTCTTGCCTCTTAAAGCTTCAATGTATTCAATTGCTTGTGTAGCACTTTCAAACATTTTTATCACCCTTTACACATACAATCTTAATCATCCATAACTAAAAAGTAAATAAGTTGATAAAAGAACTAAAATATTTTACAATATTTTAGGTGAATATTATGAAGTGTATTTTATGCAATAAAGAAGCCGAAATCGAAGAAATTAATGGTTTTGTAGAAAAAATAACATGCAAAGATTGCGGTAGCTATTATATGGAACTACCATTTTTAGCACAACTAGGTGCATTTAAAGAAAAATACGGCAACGAAAAATATAATAAAGTCCTTGAAGTCATGAAAGATCAAATCAAAAAGAATGTTGTAATGTTCTGTGCCGATTTTGAACAGCCTTATTTCATGCCTGATAATGCCATCTATTTAGAATTAGAAGATATAACAAGTCTTGCGAAAATAATTATTATTGATATTAATTCAAAACTTGCTGGTGGATCATAAAAACGGGATTGCTCCCGTTTTTGTTTATACATTGAATTTAAAAAATGCTATGTCTCCGTCTTGCATTATGTAATCTTTACCTTCAACACGAAGTTTTCCATGTTCTTTTACAGCTGTTTCGCTGCCAAATTCCATCAAATCTTTGTAAGTATAAATTTCTGCTTTAATAAATCCTTTTTCAAAGTCTGTATGAATAATTCCTGCGCACTTTGGCGCTGTTGACCCTTTCTTAAATGTCCAAGCTCTTGTTTCATCAGGTCCTGTTGTAAAGAATGTTTCAAGACCTAGAATACTATATGCTGCATGAACAACTTTATCTAGGCCACTTTCTTTTACTCCAAACTCTTCTAAGAAAACTTTTCTTTCTTCTTTATCAAGCTGAGCAACTTCTTCTTCCATTCTTGCACAAATTGGAACAATTTGAGCGCCTTCTTTTTCTGCAATTGCTTTTAAAGTTTGATAATGCTTGTTTTGACTTGGATCTGCTACATCCTCTTCACCAACATTTGCGACATAAATTGTTGGTTTTACTGTTAATAAGTTGTAGTTTTTCGCAAAAAGGGCTTGTTCTTTGGTCAATTCTACTGTTCTAGCAGGTCTTCCACTTTGTAATGCATCATCGAATTTCTTTAAAATTTCATATTCATAAACTGCATCTTTTTCTTTAGTAACTCTTGCTTTATTTTCAATTTTAGCAAGTCTTTTTTGTACTGTGTCCATATCTGCAAAAATTAATTCAAAATTAATAGTTTCTGCATCTCTTGCTGGATCAACACTACCATCAACATGTAAGATATCTGGATCTTCAAAACATCTAACAACGTGAACAATAGCGTCACATTCTCTAATGTTAGCAAGGAATTGGTTTCCTAAACCTTCTCCTTTAGATGCTCCTTTAACTAGTCCTGCTATATCTGTGAATTCAAATGTAGCTGCAACTGTTTTTGCAGATTTAAACTTTTTTGTTAGTACTTCGACTCTTTCATCGTTGACTTCTACTGTACCTTTATTTGGTGCGATAGTAGCAAAGGGATAATTTGCTGCTTCGACTTGTGAATTAGTAATTGCATTAAACAATGTTGATTTACCTACATTAGGCATTCCAACAATTCCGGCTGTTAATGGCATAATATCACCTCTAAACACGAAAATTATAACACATTTAGGCAAAATAAAAAACCGCTTAAAGCGGTTTTTTTGTTACTCTTTGAATTATAGTTTAACAATTTTTGATGCTCTTGGACCTCTTGGTGATTCTTGAACTTCAAATTCAACTTCTTCACCAGGTTCTGCTGTCTTAAATCCTTCAACTTGTAGTTCTGAGTAGTGGAAAAATACGTCATTGCCTTCTTCGGTCGTAATGAAGCCAAATCCTTTTTCCTTGTTGAACATTTTGACTTTGCCTTTCATGTGGATATCCTCGTCTTTCTTAAATGTTGTATCTATCGATACATTTTAATTATAGCACTAATAAAAATAAAATATATATTTTTTTTGTTGTAAGTGCTTACATTGTTCTTTTTTAATTTCTTAAGTTAGAATTCATATCTTTTTTGTAAATATAACATAGAGGAAATACCGCAATAACTAACATTACTGCTAAAACTATTAAAACGACAGTAAAAATTGTAGTTATATCAAATTTTACCACCAAAGACGATCCTTCTAAGATGCTATTAAAGGCTTCATTCATGCTTTGAATTCCTATGTATGACATAAAAAGAGTAATCGCAATTGTTAAAGTGCTTTTTACAAATATTTCTGCAATAAAAACTTTAGAAATATCCAACAAACTCCAACCTTGTAATTGTAATAAGCCTATTTGCCTTCTTCTATCTAAAATATCTAATAAAGTTATCGTAATAACGCCTAAAATTGATATGAATAAACTTATGCCACAAAATACATAAATTCCTTTTCTAATTGCACTAATTATTTTAGTCAAAGGTTCATAATATTCATCGTATGGTCGTTTAATATTATATATACTATTTTTGTTGGTATTTATTCTTTTTGAAGAATAAATAAAATACATGTTTGCATCATCTTTTTTGTTTAAAAGGCTCAAAATATCTAGGTTGTTTGAGATAATTACATTTTGTTTTTCTTCAAAAACTAAATCACCTGAAATTACTATCTTTTTTTCAAAATCTTCACCAAATAAAGTGAGATGTTTTAAGTCTCCTAATTTATCATAAATTGAAGAAGATATTTTATAAGATTCTATGTCTTCATCGTAACGAAATTCAAAATTAATACCACCTAATTCTTTGCTATTAAAAAATAGATAAACTTTACCTGATGTGTCATCACAAACAATACCATTTTGAACATTGCAAGCTATTTGTTCATAACTTTTGTATTTAGAAACAAAATAATCTATTTCATTATAAGATATTAAGCTTTCGTCTTTGTGTTCAATAACATAAACATCTTTATTAATATCTTCTTGTATTACATCTTGAAAATAATCCAAAAATCCCTGACATAAACTTAGCGATAAAACTAGACCAACTAAACCTCCTGAAATCATAGAAACAAAAGTAAGAATTCTCTTGCCGCCACTTTTTATTAAAGAAAAACCAAACAATAGTGCATCACTTAATTTTAATTTGTTGTTAGGAGTTGTTTGCATTCTACTAGTCGAGCTTGTTTCAACTTTGTTAGCAATTATCTTACCATCTTTTATATTAATAATTTCATCAGCAATTCTTAAAGCCAGCTCGTCGTCATGGGTTACAAGAATTATGATATGATCTTTTTTTAAATTTAATAACTCTTTTTCTACAACTTCTTGGTTTTTATAATCAAGCGCACTTGTAGATTCGTCTAATAACATTATTTGTTTTTTGGCAAGGATGCCTCTAGCTAATGATATCCTTTGAATTTCTCCTCCAGAAAACTTACTAACATTTTTAGAGATGTCACTTTTTATATTAAGTTTCAATATTTTGTTTTCAATTTCATTTATAGTTCTTTTGCATCTATTTAAAACATTGGGAATATTAACATTTTCAAAAATTGAAAGTTTAGAAAACATAATGCTTTTTTGATAAACATAATTTATTTTGTTGTTCCTAACGATGTTAGCATTAGTTTTGTTAACAACAACTCGATCAATTAAGTATGTTCCACTATAATCAAAATCTACTAAGCCAATTATGTTTAATAGAGTAGTTTTCCCACTGCCTGACTCTCCAATAATCGCATATATTTTGCCATCCTCAAAAGTGTAAGAAACATCGTCTAATATCTTGGCTCCATTAATGATTTTATTTATATGTGATAGTTTAATCATCGTTAACCACCTCCACTATGTTTTGTTTGTTACAACTTACAATAGGAGAGATGCTTGCTATTACTAAAACAAAAACCAAAACAAGTAAAACTACCGAAAAATCGCTACTTTTTGATATTATTAAATCGACTCTATCTCTTGATGATAATAATTTATCACTATACATATAAACAAAGACTTTAGTAAAAACCATTACAATAGATGCACTAACAAAAGCTAGCAAAGAAAATATTCCTTCTTCCATTAAAACAAGTTTTGCTATATCTTTTTTGCTTCCACCATAAGATCTAATTATACCAAACTCTTTTTCTCTTTCTTTAATTGAAAATACCATCATTAAAGATATTAAACTTATAACCGAGAAAATAAGAGTTAGCATAAACGTAAGCAAAACTAGTTCTCCGCTATCAAGTAGTTCAAAAAACGTGGTTCTAAGCATTTCATCTCCAGTTTCAACAATAGAATATTTGCCTTCTAATTCTTCACTTGTGTATTTTGGATATGTATTATCTGTCTCCATGAGTTTTTCATAAAACGTGTCTTTTATTTCGTTAGAATTAAGTTTTATTTCTAATGGTGTATAAATTTCTTTAAAAGCATAATCTTTTAAATAAGAATACAGGTTTAGTTTTTTGTCGGTTACTTTGCTTAGTTCTTTTAATTCAACACTTTTAAAGTATTCTTCTAAAGCCTTTCGAGGAATGTAAATTTTAGCAACATTATATAGTTCTCCTTCATAGTAGAGCGCAGAAACAGTTAAATTCATCGCGATATTGACTCTTTCCTTTATTTTCTTGCTCTCGTAAGCAACATCAAATTGGCCAGATAGCGTTAAGTTATCTATTTCATCTTTGAATGTTTCATAAAACATTTCATTAACATATATTTTTTCACCATCGATAACTTTCACTTCATAGTAATCATCTTTTTTAGAAAGAGATAGTGAATTTAATATCTGATCATAACAAACCCTCGTTTCAACATCATAATTTTTAACAAAATCTAAAATATTTTGATCAATTTTGCTCATATATCCATCATCAACACAATAAACGTTAATGTAACTATAATCCAATCTCTTTGTCATTAATTCATCACAATAGCCACTTAATCCATTTTTTAAACCCATAACAATAAGAATTCCTGCTAAACATAGTGAATAACAAGCTAAACACGCAATATATTTCCTTCTTCTTTTAAAAACTGACTTAATAGTCCAATTAAATAGTGTTTTATTCTTAATGTTTTTTTGTTTATATTCTTTATTTATTCTTCTTTTGTCATCTAAAAAATCTTTGTTTTCTATTTTTTCAATTTTTCCCTTGTCCAAATAAACAATTCTATCCCCGTATTCTTGAGCAAGTTTTTTATTATGAGTAACAACTAAAACAAGTTTTGTCTTTGATTCTTCTTTTAATACATCCATTAAAATCCTAGCATTAATTGAGTCTAGTGCTCCGGTTGGCTCATCCGCAAGAATAACAGGAGAGTTAACCACAAGCGTTCTTGCGAGTGCAACTCTTTGTTGTTCACCTCCTGATAACTCATTTGGATATCTATCTAATTTGTCATTAATTTTTAATAATTTTGTATATTTTTCGTAATCATTATTACAATCTCTTATATTGTTTGTTAATAATATGTTTTCTTTAACAGTTAATGTTTCAATTAAATGGTATTTTTGATAGAGAAGAGAACACACATTTTTTCTATATTCACACTTTTTATCTTCATCATACTTAATAATATCTTCGTTATTATAATAAACACTGCCTTTTGTTGGAGTGTCTAGTAAAGCTAGTATATTAAAAAGAGTTGTCTTACCGCTACCAGATTCGCCCAGAATAATTACAAGCCCTCTATTTGGCAGCCTTAACTTTAAATTGTTTAGCACTTTTTCTTTTGAATAATCTTTACTTAAATTATTTATTTCGTACATTAAATCACCCAAGTTAATAGTAGCATAAAAAAAGAGGGGTTTTGTTCCATCTTTTACTCTCGAAAGTATCAAAAAAGGCCTATTTCTCGGCCTTTTCCACTATTCTTTTCAAGTTTTTCTCAAAGTTGTATCGTGGCAGCATCACAATGTTTCCACAACCCATACACTTAAGTTTTATGTCTGCACCCATTCTAACAATTTGCCATTGTTTCGATCTTGTCGCACAAGGGTGTTCTTTTTTCATTTCTACAATATCATTTAAATTATATTCGATTTTATCTACCATGCTTTTTGCCCCTTTAATAAGTTAACCAACAACATAACATTTGTTATTGGCCCGACCCCTCCAGGAACCGGTGTTATATTTAAAACTGATTCTTCTACTTCTTTTTTTACATCTCCGCATAAGTTTCCGTTTTCATCAAAGTTAATTCCAACATCAATAACTGTTGCGTTTTTATTAAAGAAACTGGCATCAAAATAGTTTGCTTTGCCAATTGCGGTAATAACAATGTCTGCTTTTTGTGTTTGCTCTTTTACGTTTTTAGTTGTTTCATCACAAACACAAACTTTTGCGCCCTTATTAGTTAGAAGTTGTCTTAATGGTTTTCCTACAGAAATGCTGTCATTAACAATAACAATTTCTTTATTTTTTACATTGATCTTATAATAATCAAGCATTGTTTCAACAGCTAAAGCTGTTGATGGGACCATGCATTCTTCACTTCTAGCTAATTTTTGGGCATTTAATAAAGAACAACCATCTATATCTTTATTAATATCAATTGTTTTAAAAACTTTTTCTTCATCTATGTGATTTGCTAGTGGTCTATCTACCATGATTCCGTTAATTGTTTTATCTTTATTTAGCTTATCAATTAATTCTATAATTTCATTTTCTGTTATCTTGCCATCATAAACAAACGCTTTCATATCAACACCAACACTTGAACATAATTTTTCTCTTGTATTCACGTATGATAATGATGCTTTGTCATTAGTTGGTGCAATTATTGCAAGAGTAAAACGGTTGTCCCCAACCTTTTCTTTTATTTTTGCTTTTAATTCTTCAACTATTTTCTTGCCTAATAATTGCACTTTAATACTTCCTTACTTTGTTGCTTCTTTGATTTTAGAAGCAATAGCTTCATAATTACTCTTGCTTTCTTTATCTAATTTATCTGTGATGTTGATTTTCATATTAACTTCACAAGATGATAATGCGGCTTTTAATAAGATATAACTCATCTTTAAGTCACTATCTAATGATGATACCACATAACTATCTACTATTCTAATCTTTTCAATTGCATCTAAGCATAATTTTGTCAAACAATATGGGACATTGAAGCAAGATGTTGTAGCTCTTGCTAAAGCATCTTCATCATGGTCTTTGAACGCTTTCATATAATTAGAAAATACTTTTGCATCTTCATCAATAAGTTCATCTATACCTTCTTTTAGCTTTTCTAATTCTTTTACGGTAGTGCTTACTTTATCTTTTTCATCTATTTTTAATTCTTTAAATGATCTTCTATTTGAACTTATCTTTAGTGCCATAACTACAAGTGATACACCCATCGAAGCAGTCAATGCCGCAACAGCTCCTCCTCCTGGCGTTGGAGAATCGCTAGAAAGTTCATTTAAAAACTCTTTTATCTTTTGATTTTGAATCATATTATTCACCACCTGTTTCGTATTTGTGTTTTGATTTAATTTTATTAATTAAAGTAATAAGAGGATCTTCAATTTTATCTAGTTTTAAAACGTAGGCGAGTGCTCTTATAAAGCAGGCAACAATTCCACAGGAAAATCCATTATTATATAGGTTTAATCCATAATGTAGTCCTGATGTATTTTGTACAACTGCTAAATGCATCATGGCTGCTAACATCCCAAAGAATATTCCGCCTTTCTCTGCTATTGGTGCAAGACCTGTAGCAAATAATGTTCCAACTATAATTCCTGGGGCAGTGATATCCCAGAACCCACATAATGCTCCGATTAATGCACCAATAAAAATATAGCAAACTCCTCTAATGTTTTTGCCTGCTGCACCATATCCTACAATTGCCATAATTGCACCGATTGTAACGCCATTTAGATCTGCTCCAACTGCTGATACAAAAATAACAGCAATCATTCCTAAGATTCCCATATTTGCAACCGCAGCAGACTTACCATATGTTTTCCAATAATCACAAGGAGCTTTTCCTTCTGCGTAAAAAATCTTGATTAGGTTTTGCCCCGCATCTTCTTTCTTACCTAGTCCACTGGCAATTCCATATATCACTAAATATGCAAAGAAGAATAAAAGGAAATACAATAAGAAGCTGTTGTTTTCTGTATACCACAACATCTTCTTATCAACTTCAAACCCAAAGACTTTCATGAACGAGGCTACCACAGTAAGAATTATTCCTCCTGCAAATCCTGTGTTATAGATGTTATATCCTTGATGGAACTTAAAAACAATTCTTGCTACATTTGGAAGAATAAATCCAGTGAGTGTTCCAACAAGAAGTGCTAGGGTTATTCCAATAACCAAGCTATATCCTTCATAGAATAAAAATTCAGAAACAACTGGTGCCATTGTGCATCCTAAAAATGTTACAACTAATTTGTCTTTAAATGGTTGTTTGTGCATTTTTGAATTTAGGAAAACGCCAAGAATAATTGGCCAAATGTTTAAACAGTCTTTCCCAAATAATGAGAAACCCATAAAGAAGAATAGAGCAGCAGTAATATTTCCATCTATTTCTTTTTTAGAAAGAATACAAATAATAACACCGATAATTTCAACTAGACCAGCGTTTAAAAACGCTCCACCAATTGAACCTTGGACAAAGAAATCTGTAAACAAACTATCGTTAGTAAATAAGATTTGAACAAACCCCTTAAACGTTTCTTCAAATCCACTAACACAAATTCCAAAAATAATCATAATGGCAGCTAAAACAAGGATCCACATATAATCCTTTAAAAGTTTTATGTAGGTCTTTGTTTTCTTTGTCATTGTTTTTTCACCCCTAATAAGTCTTCTAACAACCAATGAACACTTAATAACCCTGCGTATGCTGGTACAAAAACAACGCTGCTAGGAGTTGGTCCATCTTCCTTCTTTGTTGTTGGTTTTTCTAACGAATATATTACTCTAATTTCTGACATAATTAAACCCTCTTGTTTCACAAGTTCTCTTAGTTTTTTACAAATTGGGTCACCACTAGTTTGATTAAGTTTAGCAACAACAAGTTTGCTTGGATCCCTTCTTTTTCCCATCCCGCCACAAACAATTTCTTTAACATTATTTTTTTGGCACCATTTAATTAATGCTAATTTGCTATAGACAGAATCAATTGCATCAATAGCGTAATCGATCTTCATTCCATCTAAAACATCAATGTTATCTTTATCAATAAAAATGTTTAAAGTGTCTACATGGCAATCAGGATTTATATCCAAAATTCGCTTCTTTGCTTCTTCAACCTTGGTTTTACCGACATTAGAATTAAGGGCGATTATTTGTCGGTTGATGTTGGTAATGTCTACAATGTCTTTATCAACTAAAATTAAGTGTCCGATGCCAAGTCTTGCTAGAGCCTCAACACTATATGAGCCGACCCCACCAACACCAACAACCAAAACAGAAAGTTTAGATAACTTTTCAACAACATCTTTTCCTAACAGTTTTTCATTTCTATCAAACATGTTTTCCATCGTTATTTCCCCTTTCTGTATGTATCGATAATGTAATCAACAACTAGTTCTAATTTTTGAACTTTTAGATTGTACCAATCAACATTGAACTGATTGTTAAAGAATGTAAATTGTCTTTTAGCGTAATGTCTTGTGTTTTGTTTAATATCGTTAGCAACTTCTTCTAATTCCTTTTCTTTGTTGAAGTAAGGAACAAATTCTTTATAGCCAATTGCTTGTAAAGCTGTAGAGGATTTCCTTGCTGTTTCTAATACCACTTTAGCCTCTTCAACAAGACCTTCGCTAATCATTTTATCAACGCGTTTGTTAATACGTTCATATAATTCTTCTCTAGGCATTGTTAATCCTACAAAGACACAATCATAAATTGGCTCGTGTTTTTGTTTCTTTTCTAAGCTTGTCTTTGTTTCCCCGTTAGCTTTGTATATTTCAATCGCTCTTAAAACTCTTTTGCGATTGTTTGGATGTGTCTTTTTTGCGGCATCTTCATCTAGCTTTAATAAATAATCATATAATTCTTCGTTGTTAAACGAATCAAACTCACTCATATCAATGCTGGCCTCTTCTTTAAAATCATAATCATAGATAACACTTTTTAAATATAGGCCTGTCCCTCCAATAATAATTGGGACTTTCTTTTTAGCAATAATTTCATCAATTTTTTCTCTAGCAAGTTTTTGGTAATCTGCAACAGAGAAATCTTCTTTAACACTAATAAATCCAAGTAAGTGGTGTGGTATTCCTTGCGTCTCTTTTTCACTTACTTTTGCAGTCCCGATATTCATTTCCTTATAAACTTGCATAGAATCTCCATTAATGATCTCACCATCTATTTTCTTTGCAAGTTCAATAGCTAGTTCGCTTTTCCCAACCGCTGTAGGACCTCCGATTACAATCACTTTTTTCATATTACATAGTCCTCTTGAACATTTTTTCTAGTTCTTGTTTAGAATAAAATAGCATTGTTGGTCTTCCGTGTGGGCAAGTGTGAGGATTGTCACATGTTAGTAGTCTAGAAATTACATATTCCATTTCTTGAATTGATAAATGTTTGTTTGCTTTTAAAGATGCCTTACAACTAATCGTTGCAATCGCATAATTTCTCAATTGATATATATTTATTTCTTTGTTGTTAACAACTTGTTCGACAATGTCTTGAACATATGTTGAAACATCAATATCTTGCATCCATGTTGGAATTGAAGAGATTTTTAAAGCGTTGTTGCCAAACAATTCTGCTTTTATTCCAACTTCTTCTAATAATTCTAATTTATCTTTAATACTGTTTGTTACATTTAATGATAATTCTACAACAACAGGAACAAGTAAATCTATTTGGTCTTTTACTTCCATCAATGATTTAGAGAATTTTTCAAAATTTATTCTTTCCATTGCAGCATGTTGATCAATTAAATAGAATCCATCTTGAGATTGCGCAACAATATAAGTTTCATGAATTTGACCAATAGGAGTCATTTGAATTGTGTTTTGGCTTGGTTTTTCTTCTTTTTTTATCTCAATTATTGGTTCGTTTATTGTTAGTGTTTCTTCTTTTAAATCTAAAGTTTCTTTTCGTGGCTCTTCAAAGTTGTATTCAAAACTTGAATCAAGATTGATTTCTGGTTTAACAACTTCTTTTTTTACGTTGTCTACATATGGTATCATGTGTGAGTTTGTTAACACGTTTCTAATACCTTCATAAATTAACCTTGTTAATTTATCATTCTTTTCTAATCTTATTTCATTTTTTGAAGGGTGCACATTTACATCTACTAACGATGGGTCAACTTCGATATTTATTACAACCATTGGGAATCTTCCTCTTGGGATGTAGTTTGCATAAGCTTCCATCACTGCGTTTTGGATTATTGGAATTTTTACATTTCTACCATTAACAATAAATACCATATAGTTTCTTGTAGATTTAGACAAAATAAACTTACCAACATATCCATTTACTTCATAATCATTATCAACTAACTCTAATTTAACCATATTTTTAGCAACATCTAAGCCATAAACATCTTTAATTACTTCCAATAAATCATTTCTGCCACTTGTTGAGAAGACTTTTTTGCCTTCACTATTTAAAACAAATCTAATCCCTGGATTTGCTAACGCCTGTTTATTAACAACGTCAATTATGTTAGATAGTTCGGTGTTGTCGGATTTTAAATATTTTAATCTGGCTGGGGTATTGTAAAAAAGTTTTGTAACCTCAACAAGCGTTCCTTTTCTAGCTTCTACATTTTCTTCTTTTAATATTTTATCGTTTTCTACAACAATGTGAGTTCCAACATCTCCCTTAGATGTTTCTAGACTTACATTACTTACCGCTGCGATGGAAGGAATTGCTTCTCCTCTAAACCCCATGGTTTTAATGCTAAATAAATCTTGTTTTGTCTTAATTTTGCTTGTTGCGTGGCGGAAAAAGGCGAGTCTTGCGTCATTTTTACTCATTCCTTCGCCGTTGTCCTTAACTTTTATTTGGTTTCTTCCTGCGCCTAAAATAGAGACCTCAATATTGTCTGCTTTTGCATCTATTGCGTTTTCTATCAGTTCTTTAACAACACTTGCTGGTCTTTCAACAACTTCACCAGCCGCTATCATATTGGATAAAGATGAATCCATTACTTTAATAATGTCCATTATTTCACCTTCTTCAACTCATATAAAAGATTCAAAGCTTCTATTGGTGTTAAATTTAGAGGATCGATTTTTTCTAAACGTTTTTCAATTTCGCTTTCTTTAACAACCTCTTTAACAACATATTGAACACCATTTATCACTTTGTCTTGGCTTTCTAATTCTTTTAAGATGTCTTTTGCTCTTGCTAAAATTGACTCCTGGATGTGGGCGAGTCTTGCAACATTTATACCATATGATCTGTCTGCAGATCCTTCCTCAATTTTATACAAGAAGGTAACTTTGTCATTTTCTTCGTGAACTTTAGCATTAACATTTTGAATTCCTTGCAATTGTGAAGACAAACTTACAAGTTCGTGATAATGAGTTGAGAACATCGTGATAGCTTTTGTGTTAATTGCAATATGTTCAATAATCGCTTGAGCTAATGCCATACCATCAAAAGTAGATGTTCCTCTACCAATTTCATCAAAAACAATTAAAGATTTTTCTGTTGCGTTTTGTAATGCGTTATTAACCTCTAACATTTCTACCATAAATGTTGATTGTCCTGATACTAAATCGTCATTTGCGCCAATTCTTGTATAAACCGCATCAAAAACAGGAAGAAGTGCCTTTTTTGCTGGGACATAACACCCAACTTGAGCAAGTATAACTATACTCGCCATTTGTCTCATGTATGTAGATTTTCCTCCCATATTTGGTCCAGTGATTAATTGTAGGAAAGATCTATCAAAAATAACATCGTTAGGAACATATTCATGTTCTTTTAAAACTTTTTCTATAACTGGGTGCTTTCCCTCAATGATTCTAACCTTTTTCTCTTGAGTAAATTCTGGTTTTACATAACCGTTATCAACACTTACCTTTGCCAAAGAACAAACAACATCCAATAAAGATAGAACCTCGGCGTTTGCTTGAATCTTTGTGGTATATTTTCTTATTTCATCTCTAATTGATATAAAGATTTCATATTCAAGTTTTATCATCTTTTCTTCAGCGTTTAAAACTTGATCTTCCATTTTCTTTAATTCTTCTGTAATAAATCTTTCAGAACCCGTTAGCGTTTGTTTTCTTATATAACCAAACTCTGGTTTTACTTGATTAAGATAGGAATTTGTTATGTCGATATAGAAGCCAAAGACTTTGTTGTATCCAACCTTAAGTCCCTTTATTCCCGTTTTTTCTCTTTCTTCTTTTTCAAAGTTAGCAATCCATTCTTTACCGCCTTTGCTTAGTTTTCTTATTTCATCTAGACCTGCATTGTATCCAGCCTTAATTAACCCACCTTCTTTAATTGTGATTGGTGCATTTTCTTCGATAGAGCAACTAATTAAGTTAACAATTTCTGGCATTTCTTGAATTCTACTAGCAAGGCTTGTTAAACTTGGGTCGCAATTTAAGGTGGCTTTAATATTAGGTAAAACCTGTAAAGATCTAGATAGTTGGATTAAATCTCTACCATTTGCGTTTCCATACCCAATCTTTGCAATTAATCTTGGTAAATCATATACCTCGTTTAAATATTTGCTAGTTTCTTCTCTTGCTACAAAATTATTAATTAAAGCGGTGACAAGATTTTGTCTATCTAGAATCTCTTTTTCTTCCGCTAACGGCCTTTGCAAGAAACTTTTTAAAAGTCTTGCTCCCATCGCTGTTTTTGTTTTATCTAAAACCCATAGCAAAGACCCGTATCTGTCTTCGTTTCTAACAGTTCTGCATAGTTCTAGATTAGTTCTTGTAGATAAATCCATCTTTAAGTATCTGTTTGACTGCAAAACCTTTGCTTCTTGCAAATAATCTAAGCTTCTTTTTTGAGTATTAACTAAATAATCAATAAGTGATTTCAAAGCCTCGATTTGATACGCATCTTTAATATTAACTAGAAGGTTAGAGTAAAGGAGTGTTTCACCTTGTGCTTTAAATGGAGTAATCAAAACTCCTCTTTCTTTTATGTTTCCAAAAAGATTTGTATCAAAACATGGCTCTACTATTATTTCGTGACTACCAAATGTTGATATTTCGTTTAACAAATCTTCGCTTGTTCTTTCAACGTTAATTACCCCAAGTTCTCCTGTTGAGATATCACAATATGCAACAGCATAGAAAACACTGTTATCTTTGATTGATAGAATGTAGTTGTTATCTTTTTCTTGTAAACCAACATCAATTAAAGTTCCTGGTGTAATTATTTGAACAACATCTCTTTTAACGATTCCTTTGGCAAGGGAGGGATCTTCCATTTGTTCGACAATTCCAACTTTGAATCCAGCTTTAACTAATTTATCGATATAACTAGATGCTGCATGGAAAGGAATCCCGCACATTGGAACTCTTTCTTTAACTCCCGCATCTTTTCCCGTTAATACTAGTTCTAGTGTTTTGGCAGCAATCTTAGCATCATCAAAAAAGAATTCATAGAAATCCCCAAGTCTAAACATAATAAGAGTGTCTGGATAATTCTCTTTTATTTTTAGATATTGAACCATCATTGGTGTGTATTTTAATTCTGCCATGTTAACACTTCCTATAAGTAAAATAATTATAACATAGTAATTGCAGCTAAAACAAACACTATTATCAAAAAGTAAAATTTAAGTTAACTTAAATTTTAAATTATTATAATTACGCGCACGCACAATAAAAATCCACGTCTGACAAGGCGTGGTTTTTCTCTAACGCCTTCAAGGCTAATTACTGGCCACCCCGATTTCGGGG
>JAZRXY010000006.1:0-8792 GCA_045600465.1 Bacilli bacterium | reverse complement strand
TAACAATGCCTTTTATAATATGCTTACGATATTTAACACACCAAATGATATGAAAGTATAAATCGTATACATATCCTCTTTTTGACTTCATGATAGCCATCACCCACATATATTATAACATATTTTCTGACATATGCATAGCAAAATAAGTAGCTTTTATATCTTTGATATAAATATGGGAAATAATCGTGACATATGCAAAACTTTTATGGGAAAAATAAAAACTTCTTACTCTTGTATCAATACAAAAGACTGCGAAGTTCTTTATTCAACAAGAACAAAGCCTTCTTTTATATCATCATCACAAACAGTAACATAAGTTCCTTTAGGAACTATAATACCTTTTACCTCTATTTTAAATGTTTTAGTAATTTTAGTGATACATAATGATCCTAGTCTTATTTTGTTAAAGTCTTTATCGTAAGCATCCCATTTTTCCATATTTAGTCCTTCAAGCATCCAATAGGAATAACAAATACCCCATCATCTCTTTTATAGCCATATTCTGTTCCTGTAATAACAATCTTTAAATCAGGAAGTTTTAAAGGAACTTGCTGTTCCTTCTCGTTATGTTCTTTTATTAATCTTTCTATTTCACACAAGTGTTTGGCACCTTCATCTACACCATTTTGACCAAGTTTAATTTCAATTAATGCATATTTACCATTTTTAAGATGTAATACTGCATCAACTTCAAGTCCATATCTATCATGATAATAAGATACTTCTCCATTCAATTTTGAAGAATAAATCTTTAAATCTCTTAAACAAAGTGATTCAAAAAGAAAACCCAATGTTTTAAAATCGCTATTAAAATATTCAGGATTAACTTTTAATGCTGCTACAGCAATTGAAGGGTCTATTAAATTTCTTTTTTTACTAGATCTAATTGCTGTTTTAGATCTTATTGCTGGGCACCAAGCATCAATATCTTCAATAATATAAAGTTGCTCAAGCTTTTCAATATAATCATAAAAAGATCTTTCAGAAATACCACATGATAAATTAACATCTTTATAAATAGTTTTATAATCGCTTAAAGTGCAAATATTTCTTGAATAAGATTCTAGTATAGATCTTGCCCATTTAGGATTTCGCTTAGTTCCATCTATAGAAGAAATATCTTTGTTACATGTTTGATACAACAAATCTTCAGCGACATTTAATTTATTTTCCTTAGATTGTATCTTAAAGCATGATGGCCAACCACCTCTACAAATTGCATAAATAAGATTGTCTAATGATAAATCAGAGGTGCATCCTTTAAAAGCATCAGGATTTTCAAATAAGTTTAATAACGAAACTGACCCATTTGATTCATTGGTTTCGTATAAACTAAGAGGATACATCATCATTGTACTAATTCTCATTGTACCTGTATGAGGTGTTTGTATATTTTTTGAAGATGATCCTGTTAAAATATATAATCCAACTTGTTGTTCATCATCAATAGACTTTCTTATTGCTCCCCAAATTTTTGGAGCATCTTGCCACTCGTCAAACAATCTTGGTTTATCTCCAATTAGTAATCTATTTGGATCAATATTCGCTGTTGTTATTAGTTGATCTCTCTTGTTTTCGTCTTGAAATTCAATAAAACTTTTTGCATATTCTTTAGCTGTAGTTGTTTTTCCACAGCCCTTTGGTCCAACAATAAGTACACCACCAAATGAATTTAACTTATCTATAAGTAATTTGTCAGTTATTCTCTTTTTATACTCCACAATTATCACCTCGAATATATATTAATATATAATCTTATTAATTGCAAGTATTTGCTTTATTTATTTGCAAACATTTGTGCTAAAGTATTGCAAGTATTTGTTAATATTGTGTATATATTTGTAATGCTCAAGTAAAAGTCGACACTTTTTCTATTTTTTTAATTTTTATTTTTCTTTTAGTTGTACAAATCCTCCATTTATATACTTTTTTATTTTTCCTTTAATCAATCAAATATTCCAATCTTTTAAAAAATCTATTTTCGTAAGTAGACAACTTACAGGTTGGAACCTTTTTTTTGTACTTAAGAAATTTCTGTGCAAGTGTCATGTGTTCCCCTGTTTGATAACTAACAAACAGATATTTATGGGTATGGTTCGGTATAAATAGACTTAATAGATAAACTGCTCCATCGGATAAGTAAACGTTTCGAGGCTTGTTAGCTTTAACGTGAGCTAATCGAATCGTCTTATTGGCTAAATCAACATCCTTAGTCTCTATTAAGGCAAGTTCGGTTCTTCTCATTCCACACTCCATGAAAAGGGTAAACATAATTTTGTTTCTAAGGCTAAGAGTATCACTAATTTTCATCTTTTTAACATAGTCTTGATATATTCCGATCTGGTTACTATCTAACGAATCGTAGGACTCACAATCGTCTTTTAATTTCTTAATCCCTTCGACTTTCTTTAACTCAGCTCTAATATCTTGTGCTAAATCATCTAAATAGCCATTATCATCAGCATACTTGACTAATCGTTTTAACATCACGACATTTTTATTGATTGAGGAATTCTTCAACCCATCATCCATTGATTGCTTCATGTAGTTAAAAACAACGTTTTTTGTGATTTCTTCGACATTAGCAATACCATTCTTGTCTAAATATTGTGTGATTACATTAATATGGGCTTTATCATACTTAATAGTATCTACACGATTATAGACTTCTTGTTCACCTAAGAACTTCTTAATAAGTACATCAATTTTCATATAATAATATTCCTTTCTTTAATGTAATCATTTGTTGATGCTATTTTTTTTGAAAAAATTATTCTAATTTATAAACTTTTATCTTTACAAACAAAAACTGGTCAAATTGGACAATCAGCCCATTTTGACCAGCTTTATTTTATAATACCATCTCATATTTATAATATATAAATGAAGTTTTATTTTTGGTAATTTCCACATTTAGTGTGAAGCGGGACACGAAAGCACGCTCTAGCGTGCTTTCTACCCCCTTCATAATTTGACCAGAAAACAAAAAAAGTGCGTATTTATCGCACTTAATGGCAGGAGTGGTAGGAATCGAACCCACATCAATGGTTTTGGAGACCAGTGTACTACCACTGTACTACACTCCTATATAACAAGTGTATTCTATCATCTTTTACACTTGCTTTCAACATAAAAACTTTCAAATATCATGGTAAGTAAATAGATATCCTTACAATACTACTTCCCCATACATTCTATTTTGTCTTTTTTAACTAAAAATGACATTTTCAATGATTATTCTAATGTTTTTTTATTTTTGAAGATAAAGACTAAAGGTATGAATGTAGCAATTGGTAATAATAAACCTAAATAATAAACGTCCGACTGAATAATACAATTGTATGTTGAATGATACATGATTGCTACTGCTAATAATGAAAATGTCCCTGGAAGTGCAATCTTAGGTTCCTTTAAAGCATAGCTTAATCCATAACCAATCATCATTGTACATAAAGCATGCATCATACCTGCTCCAAATCCTCTAACTAGCGCAAAAATGAACGAAACATCATTAAAAGATGAAGCAAAGATATACGCATTTTCTAAGATTGCAAAGCCAATGCCTATAACCATTGCGCACATTAATAATTCTTTTTTATTTGGTTTATATAAATAGGTATATGCAATAATAGGAATTGCTTTCAATATTTCCTCAATAATTGGAATAATATTAACCGTTAAATAATAAGTACTTTCTTTTGAAAAATTAACAATGAGTCCGTTGATTTCACCTGCTAATAAGCACATTACTAAGCCTAATAACAAGAAGATAATAACGTTTCTTGTTAGCCCCTTAAAAATCACTAAAAACATTGCTAGTGGGACTGCTAAAGAGATAAATAATAATAGATTTAAATCTGCCATTGTTTTGCCTCCTTAACACAGTATAATGATAAAATTGTTACTTCAATTCCAAGAATCAAACTTACAATGTCACTAGCTAATGTTGATGCAAAGAAGAAGATATTAATATACACTAGGTTAGTTAATAAAAAGATCAAAACTATTATGTTAGTTTTAATTGTTTTTCTACATACCTCAACTTCTTTACTTAATAAAATATGTTTAATTGCAAAGAAAGTCACTGGATAAAATGGTAATGATATAACTAGGCCTAAAAAAGCTAAACTTATATCTTTAGAAAATACATAAAACAAGACATTAAATATCAAAACAACAATAGGTCCTATAAAAGAAAGCATATTAGCTTTTTTTACTGCTTCACTCTTTTCTATTTTCTTTTCTAAAATCGCTAAGTTAGCAGCAAGAATAAACAAAACACAACCAATAAAACCTAGATTGCTAGTTGCAAAAGAATCAAAATTTCCATTACCAATAAAATAATAAATATCAGCGCAAATTTCTTGAATGGCATAACATCCTGTTGCAAGATTTAAGAAAACAAAATATCTTGATGAGTTCTTTTTAGATAATTTAATCGCACTATAAATAAATGCCGCCAAGCATATACTTACAGTAAATATTGATAAAATTATTTCAAAAGCATTTTTCATCTAATCATTCCTTTCATAGCACTTTACCTTTTTATTATAATCTTCTATTAAATTGTAAATCAAATAAGTCTTCTTATTTTAATGAATAATCGTAATATTTTTCATAGCGTTCATAAACTGCGATACTCATAGTTTTACTCTTTATATCATAAACACTGTTATGAGAAGTTACCCATAAATTATTGGGATTAACTAATTTAGGATCTTTTAAAATGTTAGCAACTTCTTTTCCTTCTTTCTCCATTGCTTCTAAAAGTTCTGGAACATGATTTTTATAATTACCATAGTTTATTTCTTCTTCCCCTAAAAGAGGATGATCACTAAAGCAAGTATAGGGATTATCATAGTTTTCTCCTGGACTATATTCTTCTGTTAATTTATAGCCATTGCTATATCTAATAGATTGCATTAATTCTTTCATTGTTTCTAATGAATTTACTGAATCCTTATTATCTTTTAATTTACGATATCTTTCAACTCCAGTAGAATGATCTGTAAAAACATTGTTTTCCACATCAGACATATGAAGATAGAAATTAGTTAAAATGTTTCCATTTTCTAAAACAATAAGTTTTTCCCCATCTTTTTTAGTGTTATTAAATTCAACAACATATGTTTTATCCTTATCTGCAATTAAAAAATGAATTTCTAAGCCATAACCAACTAACCCCATTACATCACGACTATTAACAATATCAATACTTTTCATTATCTCAATAGCTTCATCCGCACTTGAGGCTTTATCTAATAAATATCTAACTACTGCAAGTTGTGGCACTTGCTTTTTACCTATATTTGTATGTTGTGTTATTCCGCCAACATCACTAGCATTAACGCAGTTTATTTCAACAACAACACCTTTTTCATTAATACCATCAAGTAACAAAATAGGGATTAATTTTTTAGCATCTTTATCTAATCCTTTATCCATAAATTCACTTGTAAGCCACATTAATCCTCCAGTAATAGCAATACTTGCATAATGATCTTTACTAGCTGGTGTTTTAACAACTATTTCGGCAGCATCTCCCGCTACAAAATCAAAATTACGGCCTAGATAATCTCCTATTCTTATTGCTGAACATCCGCCTAAAAAATCTCTATTACCTACTCCATTTTCAAATAGATAATCATAATCATATTCATTACAAGTAACCTCATATAGATTTGAAGCAATTTTACTATACTCATCATACTTTATCTTTTCTTCATTTTTACATGAACATAATGAAATTCCTAACATTAAAAATAAAATTAATGAAAACAATTTCTTCATAGCAAATTTCACTCCTTTTAATAACATAATTAATAAATTAATTATCCCTATTATTCTATGATAAAAAAACTAAAAGAGCAACTATCCTAAAACAAAATAAAATGAAGTGAAACAAAGCTCACTTCATCACATTTTACTTTTTAAAAGGTAATAACATTCTAGTTTGTTTGCGATATTCTTTGTAATTAGGCTTTAATTTCTTTAAATTATTATCTGCCATAGGAATAGATATTGTTAAGAACATGATTGTTACAATGATTGCACAAGAAATTAAATACCATTGATTTATATTTGGAAGAATATAATATAAAGCTAATCCATACCAGAAAGTCATCTCTCCTAAATAATTTGGATGTCTAGAATATTTCCAAATACCTTCTCTACACATAAGATTTCTATTTTCTTTTATGTCATTAAATCTATGCATAGTTGTATCTGCTAAATATTCTAATGTTGGTCCTAATAGCATAATAAGTACCCCAATAATACTTAAAGCATTAAAACTATTGTTATTTAATACATAAAGTAAACTAGGAATTGATCCTGCATAAACAATACAAGTTGGAACCATACATATTCCAATTAAATTAACTAATTGGTATAACTTACCTGATTTTTCTTTTATCATAGCGTAACGCCAATCAATATAACTAATGTCATGGAATGTTTTAATAAAGTTACCTGTTAATCTAATAGCCCAAATCATTATAAAGACAAAATAAATAATTGTACCCGCATTGAAATTACTTGTTTTAATTAATAAACATAAATAAATAACTGGAGTTTGAACTGACCAATATGGGTCATAGGTAGATGCTGTATTAAATAACACCCCTGAAAACCATGTAATAATTGTTCCTACTACATTACCAATAAAGATTGCTAATAGTTCAGGCATTGACTTAATACATAATTTATAAACTAATAATCCAACGACAAACGCAACGACATATGTTACCAATAAAATTAGTAATCCTTTTGTTTTTTTACTCATTTGTCTCACTCCTATTCACATATTAAATATATTACATATCTTAAATTGATACAACAAAATAATAATTAAAGGACACGGCTATATTTGATTAGTTTGATTGCTTTTAATTTGTGAATCAAAAATTCCTTTTGCAAAGGATTTAAGTGTGTACCCATAATTAAAGTGGACTTTTTTAGGTAGTCTAAACTATTTCTATTTTAACAATAAAAACGGTTTTTTTCTTCTTTCTTGTGTCCACTTTTATGATAGCATCAGTGTAGATGAATCCTGCACTTATTTTCCTAATCCGATTATTTCATCACTCAGCAAAAACTGCTCAATGCCTATATACAAAATGCCGTTCTCGTCTTGCCACGGTTTGATATAATCCCTTACTACTACAATTTTACGGAAGGAATCGGGAACCAAAGTGAGTGAAACAATTTCCTGCTGACGTTTCATAGGATTGGCAATGGAAAGAGCAGATTGAATATAATATCGTTCGCTACCTCTGTTAATGACAAAATCTATCTCCAATGGTTCTCTTACCTTATTGCCCTCCTTAGTCACTACATTCTTTTCGATGACTCCGACGTCAACGTCATAGCCTCGTCTTACAAGGTCGCAGTAGAGAATATTTTCCATGATGTGGGTTTCTTCCTGCTGTCTGAAGCCGAGTCTTGCATTGCGAATTCCCACGTCGGCAAAATAATACTTCAAAGGCGTGTGTATATATTTCTTGCCCTTGACATCATATCTGTTGGCTTTGCTGATAAGAAACGCATCAACAAAATAATCCAAATACTTGCTGATGGTTGCGGAGTTTATCTTGATATGCTTTTCCGAATCAAAGGTGTTAGAGAGTTTACTAGGATTGGTTAACGAGCCGATAGAAGACGCAATGCAGTTGATCAAATCTTCAAGTACCTCATCGTTTTGGATCAAGTGGCGTTCAATAACGTCTTTCAAATAGGTGCGAGTAAACAAATCACGCAGATACTGACTTTTCTCTTCGTGCGTTTCAAGAGTCAAAGTTACCGGCATTCCGCCGTAGGTATAGTAATCAAGCCAAGCATTACGCTTATCTCCCTCGTATACTTCATAAACCTCTGCAAAGGAAAGAGGAAACACTCTTATCTCATCGCCACGATCTCTGAATTGAGTAAGAATATCACTTGACAACATTTTAGAATTGCTTCCGGTCACATATACGTCAACGTTTTTGATTTTTATAAGTCCCAAGAGCACATCAACAAAAGTAAGCTTTGCATCAGGATCATCCACGTAAGGATTCTGAATTTCGGAAATAAACTGAATTTCATCAATCAGGATATAGTATCGCTTAGATTGGTCCTTCACTTGATCTCTCAGATATTGATCCAATTCCAAAGGATTACGGTATTTTGCATTTCTGATTTCGTCCAAAGCAATACCGATTATCTGCTCTTCCGTGATTCCGGTTCCTTTCAGATATTTTGTAAATAACTCAAAAAGCAAATAAGACTTGCCGCAGCGTCTGATTCCGGTGATGATTTTAACTCTGCCGTTGTCTTTCTTATTGATCAGCTTTTGTAAATATTGTTTTCTTGCAAGTTCCATATGCTACCTCAAAAGTTTTTTGCGGATTCCGCATTTTTATTTCGAGTTAATTATAACACTTGAATTTGCTGATGTCAAGCAGTTGCAAAGAATTTTTGCGGATTCCGCATTTTTATTTCATCAGGCACCAAGCCACCATCCACTGAGGTCAATCCCTCGTTTGAAATATCCGCTTTTCCTGCCGCCTTTATTCATCAGCCCATAAACACCTGGATGAAAGAGAATAACCGAACATAGCGGCTTTGTGGGGCTTAGGTGCCAAAAAAAGAGGCCTACAGGATTTCTCGGCTCTGTAAAATCTGATGGGGTTTTGAAAAAATAGTCTAAGAAACGACCCCACTAGATTTGACATCTTTAAAATAATAAAAATCCTCCTTTATAATTTATTTACCAAACAATTATAAGGAGGAAGAATCATGTTAGATTC
>JAZRXY010000005.1:0-59460 GCA_045600465.1 Bacilli bacterium | reverse complement strand
GCATAAAACCTTCCTTTCTGTGCCTTGGCAATTGAGCATTACCATTATACACCGGAAGGTTTTATTTTGCCTATCGCTCTTGCTTATTCATTTCTCGCCCTCAAAGAAGGCGGTTTTATGTTACTCTTCGAGTTACATAATAAAAGCGCCCTTTTGGACGCCTTATTATTTTTTATCTATCTAATAACTTCTTCACCATTGAAATACTTTCTTAATGCTTTAGGAATTGTAATGCTTCCGTCGGCATTTTGATAGTTTTCAATGATTGCCGCAACAGTTCTACCAATTGCTAATCCTGATCCGTTTAATGTATGAACAAATTCTGCTTTACCTTTTGGATCTCTTTTGAATTTGATGTTAGCTCTTCTAGCTTGGAAATCTTCGTAGTTAGAGCATGATGAGATTTCTTTGTATGCTCCATATGATGGTAGCCAAACCTCAATGTCGTAAGTCATTGCTGCTCCAAACCCAATATCTCCTGTGCATAACATAATTACTCTATAAGGTAATTCTAGTTTTTGAAGAATATCTTCTGCATCATGAGTTAATTCTTCTAGGTTTTGATATGAGGATTCTGGTGTAGTAAATCTTACCAATTCAACTTTGTTAAATTGGTGAAGTCTAATGATTCCTCTTGTATCTCTTCCTGCAGCGCCAGCTTCACTTCTAAAGCAAGGTGTATAAGCACAATATTTAATTGGTAATTGTTTTACATCTAAAATTTCGTTTGCATGTAAGTTTGTTACAGGAACCTCTGCAGTTGGAATTAAATAATATCCCCATGCCGGAATTTTAAATAAGTCTTCTTCAAATTTAGGAAGTTGTCCTGTTCCATACATTGTTTGTGCATTAACCATGAATGGAGGAAGAATTTCTTTAATTCCATGTTCTTGAGTATGAGTATCAAGCATGAAATTCATAACAGCTCTTTCAAGTCTTGCTCCAAGCCCTTTATTAACAACAAATCTTGTTCCCGTAATTTTTGTTGCTCTTTCAAAGTCTAGAATGTCTAGATTTACACCTAAATCCCAGTGAGCCTTTGGTTCAAAATCAAACTTTCTTGGAGTTCCCCATTTTCTTATTTCTTTGTTTTCTGTTTCGTCTTTACCAATAACTGTGTTTTGGTTAGGTAGGTTAGGCAAGACTGCAATTGCTGATTTTTGCTTTTCTTCTAGTTCTGTAAGTTTAGCATCTAGTTCAGCGATTTCTTCTCCAATACCAGCAACTTTTTCTTTAATTGCGGCAATTGCGTCTTGCTTATTCTCTCTGACTAGTTGTCCAATCATTTTTGATTGTTCGTTTCTAAATTGTTTTAGTGATTCAACTTTTTGAATAATCTCTCTACGTTTTTCATCAAAATCTAAGATTTCTTTAATGTTTTTGCTAAAATCTTTTCCTCTACGGCCGAGTCTTTCAATAACTTCTTGTGTGTTTTCTCTAATTAATTTAATATCTAGCATATTAATTCCTCCCAATAAAAAAGGCCCCTGTTTTAGGGACGATTTGCTCGTGGTGCCACCCTTGTTCGTAATGTTTCACGTGAAACAATTACCTCGTTTTAGCTATAACGGGCACACCCGAAGATTATTAGTCTCACTCACAAGTGGATTCGTTAATTTTAAGTTTTGTTTTTCACCAGCCAACAAATCTCTACGACTTAATTTTTTAACTACTTTTCTTGTTCTTCGTTTTACGTATTTAATTATAGCACAAGTTTGTTTTCTTGCAAGAAAAAGGGCTCTTTCGAACCCAGCTTTTCTAATTTTGATTTTCGTTAGTTTCTATAGCGGCTTTGCTATTTTCTTCTTCAACAATCTCTTCTTCGTGTTCAGTAACTGCGATTGAAGCAATTTCGTGCTTTTCATCAAGGTTAATAATTCTAACCCCTTGTGTGTTTCTACCCGCAATCTTAACTTGGCTTAATGGAAGTCTAATGACTGTTCCTTTTGTTGTTGTTATTAATAGATCTTCGTTTCCGTTAACCGCTCTTAAAGCAACAAGGTTTCCGTTCTTTTCAGTAACGTTTACTGTAACAACGCCTTTTCCGCCACGTTTTGTTAAACGATAATCTTCACGGTCTGACATCTTGCCGTATCCTTTTGTTGTGACTGCAAGGATTAAGTTTCCTTCTTTTGAAGTTGTTGCGCCAACAACATTAGTACCTTCAGCAATATCAATACCCATAACGCCAGCAGCGTTTCTGCCCATGATTCTTACGTCTTGTTCGTTGAATCTTACGCATTTTCCTGTTGAAGCTGCAATATAGATTTCATCGTTACCCGACGTGTGTTTAACATCAAATAGTTCGTCGCCTTCACGTAAAGATAGCGCAATTTTGCCTGATTGTCTGATGTTTTCAAACTCTGCGATATTAACACGTTTTACTACGCCTTGTTTTGTAATAAAGATTAAATTATGGTTGTCTCCATATTCATCAGCGTCGATAACTGCTCTTACTTTTTCGTTATCTTCCAAAGCTAATTTGTTTACAATTGGAAGCCCTTTTCCTTGTCTAGAATATTCAGGGATTTGATAACCTCTTAATCTATAGACTTTTCCAAGGTTTGTGAAGAATAAGATATCGGTGTGTGTGGTTGTTACTAACATATTTTCAACAACGTCGTTATCAGCTGTTGTGATACCTTTAATTCCTTTTCCGCCTCTATTTTGTGAACGATATGTGTCAACATTTACTCGTTTTACATAACCGTTATGAGTTAATGTGATAATAATGTCTTCCTTTGGAATTAATTCTTCGTCTTCGATTGTTGAAGAATCATCCGAGAAGTCTGTTCTTCTTTCGTCACCATATTTGTCTTTTATTTCTTGTAAATCTCTCTTGATTAAATTCATTAATTCTCCGCGGTCTGAAAGAATCTTGTTTAATTCCTCAACGTTTTTATGAATATCATTAATTTCGAGTTGTAGCTTTTCTTGTTGAATTCCCGTTAATCTTTGTAATTGCATTTCAAGAACTGCTTTAGCTTGTCTTTCACTTAATTGGAATTTTTCCATTAAGTTTTGTTGCGCTAATTCGTTTGTTTTAGATGTTTTGATTGTTTCGATAATCTTATCGATATCTCTTGCTGCGATACTTAAACCTTCTAAAATGTGAAGTCTGTCTGCAGCTTTATCTAAATCAAATTTTGAACGTCTTGTAATAACATCGATTTGGTGATTGATGTAACATTGTAAAATTTCTTTTAAAGATAAAACCATTGGGGTGTTATCAACAAGCGCTACAAGATTTGCACCAAAGCTAGTTTGTAATTGTGAATATTTAAATAGTTGGTTAAGAATAACTTCAGGAACTACATCTTTTCTAAGTTCGATAACAACACGAATACCTTCTTTGTTTGTTTCATCCCTTAGATCTGTAATTCCATCAACAATTTTATCTTTAACTAAGCTTGCAATTCTTTCAATCATTTCCGCTTTGTTAACGCCATATGGGATTTCATAAACGACGATTCTAGGTTTTCCGCTTTCTGTTTCTTCGATTTCATATTTAGAACGAATAACAATTGATCCTCTTCCTGTTTCGTAGGCATTTTTGATTCCTGTTTTTCCTAAAATTGTTCCGCCTGTAGGGAAGTCTGGCCCAGGAATATATTGCATTAATTCTGTTGTTGTTAGTTCTGGATTTTCAATTAATGCTAGCGTTCCATCAATAACTTCGCCTAGATTGTGTGGTGGAACTTTTGTTGCCATACCAACAGCAATTCCGTCACTACCGTTGATAAGAAGGTTAGGAATTCTTGAAGGTAATACTTCAGGTTCTTGGTCTTCTCCATCATATGTTGGAATAAAATTAACTGTATCTTTCTTGATATCTCTAACAAGTTCGTTTGCAATCTTTGAAAGTCTTGCTTCTGTATAACGCATAGCTGCTGCGCCATCACCATCAATACTACCAAAGTTTCCGTGTCCATCAACAAGTAAATAACGGGTGTTGAATGGTTGGGCAAGTCTTACTAATGCGCCGTAAATTGATGAGTCACCATGTGGGTGATATTTTCCCATAACATCACCAACAATTTTTGCTGATTTTTTGTGTGGGTTTTTGTAAGTAAAGTCTTGATCGTTCATTCCATAGATAATTCTTCTATGAACTGGTTTTAATCCGTCTCTTACATCTGGAAGAGCTCTAGCAACTAGAACTGACATTGCATAAGCTAGGAAGGAGCCTTTAACTTCTTTAGAAAGATCAACGGGTTCGGTGCGATCAATATCGTCATCTGATTTAAATTCTGTTCTATCTTTATAATCTGTCATTTCGAGTTCCTCCTTTCCTAGAAGTCAATATTTGTAGCAAACTTTGCGTTTGATACGATGAATTCTTTTCTTGGTTCTACTTCATCGCCCATTAACATTTCAAATACGCCGTCTGCTTCAATAATATCTTCAACTTTAACTTGTTTTAATACTCTTGTCTCTGGGTCCATTGTTGTTTCCCAAAGTTGTTCTTTATCCATTTCACCAAGGCCTTTATAACGTTGTAAATTAATTTTGCCGTTAGGATCCCATTCTTTATGGATTTGCATCATTTCTTCTTCGCTATAAGCATATCTAGTTTGTTTGCCTTGAACTGCCTTGTATAGAGGTGGTTGAGCAATATAGACATAACCGCCTTCAATTAAAGGTCTCATAAATTTATAGAAGAATGTTAATAATAGAACTGCGATATGAGCGCCATCAACATCAGCATCGGTCATGATAATGATCTTGTGATATCTTAGTTTTTCAATATCGAATTCTGAACCAACACTTGTTCCAAAAGCGGTAATCATTGTGTTGATTTCTGCGTTATCAAAAATTTTATTTTCACTTGCTTTTTGAACGTTTAGAATTTTACCTCTAAGAGGTAAAATTGCTTGGAACTCTCTGTTTCTACCTTCTTTAGCACTCCCTCCAGCAGAGTCACCCTCAACAATAAAGATTTCGCTTCTAGTTGGATCTTTTCTAGAACAATCTGCTAATTTTCCAGGAAGTGATGTAAACCCTAGAGCAGATTTTCTGGTTGCTTCTCTTGCTTTTCTTGCACTAATTCTTGCCTTAGATGCTAAGACAATTTTGTTAAGAATTGCTTGAGCTTCTTTTGGATTTTCTAGAAGGAATGTTTCTAGTTGTTCGCTTAGAATTTTATTAACAACCGGTCTAATGTCGCTATTTCCTAACTTGCCTTTTGTTTGACCTTCATATTCTGGGTTTTCATGCTTTACAGAAATAACCGCTGTTAAACCTTCTCTAATATCTTCTTTTGTTAAAGGGTCTTCGTTATCTTTTAATAATTTCTTTTCTCTAGCATATTTATTAATAATCTTTGAGAAAGCAAGGTTAAATCCTTCTTCATGAGTTCCTCCATTAGGAGTGTTGATATTGTTGCAATAAGAATAAATTGTTGAGTTGTAAGTTGTGTTGTATTGAGCAGCAATTTCAACTTCAATGTTGTTTTCCGCTCCTTCAACATAAATTACTCCTTCGTGAACTTTTTCTTTGGTGTTATTTAAGAAAGCAATATATTCTCTTAAACCACCTTCGTAACAGAACTCTTCAGTTGTGTTATCTCTTTTATCAATTAAAGTTATTTTTAATCCTTTATTTAAGAAAGCAAGTTGTCTAATTCTATCTCTTACGATTGTATATTCGAAGTGGGTTGTTTCTTTAAAGATAGTTGGGTCTGGTTTGAATTTAACTGTTGTACCTGTAGTTGTTGCAGGCCCTATTTCTTTGATGTGTTGACTAATTTGGCCGCCATTTTCACAAGCAAAGTAATATTCTTTTCCTGCATGCTTATCCCATGCTTCATACTTAATGCTTAGTGCGTTAACTACAGATGCTCCAACGCCATGTAACCCTCCAGCTGCTTTATATCCACCATTTCCACCAAATTTACCACCTGCGTGTAAAACTGTGAAAACCGTTTCAAGTGTAGAAATTCCTGATTTTTCATTAATACCTGTAGGAATTCCTCTACCATTATCTTCAACTTGTACTGAATCGTCTTCAAAAAGTGTAACAATAATATGATCACAACCACCATCATGAACTTCATCGATTGCGTTATCAACAATTTCCCAAACTAAGTGGTGTAATCCAACTGCAGAAGTTGATCCAATATACATTCCTGGACGAACTCTAACTGCTTCTAATCCTTCAAGAACCTGAATATCTTTTTCGGTATATTCAACTTCTCGATTTCTTTTTTCTAATTCTTCCATCTTTAATTAACCTCCCTTTGTATTTGACCATTTATCACTTTCAAGATATCTGAATCTTTGGCGATATCTTTTTTTATCTCTTCATCAATTGAAGCGATAGAAATAAATAACTGATTTTTGTTTTTTAAATAATTCAATAAGTTTTTTTGATGCTTTATGTCTAATTCGGAAAAGACATCATCTAATAATACGATTGGTTCTTCTCCGATAGATTTTTTAATGTTTTCGATTAAAACCAACTTCAATGTAATAACAACCGCTCTTTGTTGTCCTTGAGATGCAAAGATTGAAACGTCTTTATCATCGATATAAGCCATTATGTCATCATGGTGAATTCCGATATGAGTGGATTCTCTTCTTTTATCTTCATTAAGATATTCCATTGTTTTTTCAAAAATTTCATTTTCGCTTAGATTTAATAAGCTAGTGCGATACTCTAGATTAAGTTTTCTTTCTTCTCCTGTTATTGAAGAAAACTTGTTTGATAAATCTTTGTTTAACTCATTTATAAACGCATTTCTTCTAACGCTTATTTCTCTATTTAGTTTTGCAAGTCTTTTCGTTAACACTTCTAGAAGGGTTTCGTCTAGTGTTTCTTTTTTTAATAATTCGTTTCTTTCTTTTAGAACTTTTGAAAAATCTTTAACTGCCAAGGAATAGGCAGGAGATAGTTTAGAAAGTTCTTCATCAATAAAATAGCGTCTTGTTGCTCTAGAATCTTTAAATAAAAAAACATCCCTTGGCGTAAAACTAACAACATTTAATTGTCCAATAAAATCATTGTGGGATTTGATGTGTTTGTCGTTTATAAATAAATCGAGTTTGTTTCCATTTAAAACACATTTCAATTTCTTTTTCCCAATTAAATTTTCTTCTTCAATCAAGATTGCGGCACTTTCTTTTCCTAATTTAATCAAATTTATTCTTTCATCTTCTCTAAAGGATTTAAGAACTGAAACAAACTTAATTGCTTCTAATAAATTTGTTTTACCTTGTCCGTTACTTCCAAGTAGAAGACTAGAAGGAGATTTTACATCTAAATTTAAATTTTCATAATTTCTAAAATTAAGAAGTTTGATATTATTAATCTTCATCTTTTGAAACCTTAACTAAGATTGAATCAATTCTAACTTCATCTCCTGGATAGAGTTTTCTCCCGCGTCTATTTTCATCCACATCATTAACTTTAATTTTGTGATTGGCGATAAATTCTTTTTCTTGACCACCATTAGAAATGACGTCGGCAAATTTTAATAATTGACCCAACTTAATATACTCTGTTTTTATTTTTATGACTTGCATTTTACAACACCCCATTTAGAATATATTATAAATATATTCTACCATAGGTGTTGTTTTTTTATCAAGTTTTATTTGCTTTTTTAGCCCTTTTTTTACCTTTCTACAAACAAAAACCTCGAAATGAATATTTCATCAACCGAGGTTATTTTATTTTGTTATAAGCCGATTTAATAGGTTCTGACTGGTAATATTAATTGAACTAGTGTTGGGTCTTCTTTGTTTATAATAACAAATGGTTTCATGTCGCCATTAAATTTGATAATAATTTCATTACTTCCGACAGCTTTAATTGCTTCTAATGCATATTTTGCTGAGAAGGAAATTGATAAAGGCTCACCATTAAATTGATATGATTGAAGTTTTTCAACAACTGATCCAATTTCTTGGCTTTTTGAACTAATTGATATTTTTTCATTACTCATTGATAATTGGACAATATTAATTCTTTCAACTGCAAGTAATGATGCTCTATCAATTGCGTTACATAATCCTTGTGATAATGTCGCAAGTTCATAAATATATTGTGTTGGAATTATTTTTGATGTATCTGGATATGTTCCTGAAATAACTCTTGAAATAATAATTGTTCTTGCCATTTTAAAACAAACTCTCTTATCAGAAATGTTTACTTCAACATTCTTTTCATTTTCTAAACTTCTACCAATTTCCATTAATGTTTTTGCAGGAATTGTTACATTAAATGGTTCTTTTGTATTAATTGAAATTGTTTTTCTAGCTAATCTAAATGAATCTGTTGCAACACAAATAAGGCTTGATCCATCTGAATTAAAATTAACACCTGTTAGCATTGGTCTGTTTTCTTGTGTTGAAGCTGCAAAACCAACTTGATCAACAATTTGTTTAATCAAATCAGCTTCAATTGAGAAGCCTACACCAGCTTCACCTAAATCTAGCGGAGGATATTCTTCTGCATTCATGCAGTTTAATTTAAATTCTGAAATATTATCTCTAATCATTGCAATGTTATCAAAAGTTTCAATTTCAACATTATCACCTTCAAGTTTTCTAACAATTTCTCCAACAAACTTAGAAGATAAAACAACAACACCATCTTCACTTGGATTAATAACAACTTCACTATTAATTGTTAAAGGTATTTTTGTAAGAATTGAAATATCTGAATCACTACCTGTTAGAAATAATCCATTTTGATTTAACTCAAATTTAATTCCAGTTAAAATTGGATTTGGATTTCTTGGCGAAATTGCTCTAAGGGTAGTATTTAAAGCGTTAAGTAAATAATTTTTAGAGATAACAAATTTCATATTTTATTCCTTCTTTCTTTTTTTATTTTTTATTAATTAAATAATTAGCTAATATTTATAGTAATATAGTGTGTGAATTTTGTTATTTTTGTGGATAACTCACAAATATATTATAACATAAAAATACTTTAAGATAAACATTATATGTTTATTATTTACCAGAAATTATATTTTTTAACTTATTAATTACATCAATAAATCCTGGATCTTTTTTCATTATTTTATCCACTTTATTGTATGCGTTAATAACAGTTGTATGATCTTTTCCACCAAACTCCATTCCTATTTGAGCCCAGGTAGGATCTAACATAACTTTACATAGATACATTGCAACATGTCTAGGGATGACTAAATTATTTTGTCTAATCTTAGAAGTTAGTTGTGAAACTGAAATATTATAAAATTCTGCAACAGTGTATTTAATCTTTTCAATTGTAACAGGATTTATATCTTCTCTAACTAAACTTGGTTTAAATGCAGACATTGCAACGTTCATATCAATTTCTTCTTTTTCATTATATGTAATTGCAAAGAATAATAATTTATTTAAAGCTCCTTCAAGTTGTCTTACGTCACTAGAATAGTTTTTAGCAACAAACTCTAAAACATCATCATCAATCTTTCCATCGTTGATATTTGCATTTTCAACTTTCTTTTTTAAGATTTTTAAAGCAGTTTCATATTCAAGAGCTTGAATCTCAATACTTAAACCACTAGAGAAGCGACCAACAAGTCTAGCTTCTAGATCTTTCAATTCTTCTGGAGGTCTATCTGCTGTTAAAACGATTTGTTTATTATCATTAATTAACATATTAAAGATATGGAAGAAAGCTTCCTTTGTTTTATCTTTTTTAGATAAGAATTGAACATCATCCAATAAAAAGACATCAACTTCTTTATATTTATCTCTTAAAACTTCCCAAGATTTTTCTTTAATAGCTTTAATATAATTAATTAAGAAATCTTCGGTTGTTAAATATAAAATTTTAGCGCCAGGGTTTTTGTCTTTAACATAGTTACCTATAGCGTGAAGTAGGTGAGTTTTTCCTAATCCTGATTTACCAAAAATAAATAATGGGTTAAAGAAATTGCCGGGATTCATGGCAGTTGAAAGGGCTGCAGTATAACACTCTCTATTTGAAGGACCTACAACAAAAGATTCAAAATTAAATTTTGGATTTAAATTGCTTTCAAAAGGCTTTTCTTTATTTTCTAAGCCTTGCATGTGTAGGTTTTCATTAAAGCTGTTTGCTGTAGCTTCATCTATTATTTGTATGTCAAAATTAGTCTGAGTAACATCAGACAAGAATTCTTTAATCATTGTGTAATACTTGGAATTAATCATTACAGCAGCAAACCTAGATGGTGCGACCACAATGAACTTATTATTTTCAATGCTTTTTATATAAGAAGATTCAAAATAAGCATTATAAATAACTCTATCGTTGATTTCTCTCTCAATCCTCGATAGAACAGTATCCCAAATACTTGCAAACGTTGAAGTATCTAGAACCATACAAACTCTCTCCTAACTTGTTGAGACAATTATATTATATATACTATATAAAATCTACATAAATTTTATCTAATTTTCGTTTTCCACCACTTATCCACACATAATATTTATAGGTAAATTCTAGGGTTTTGTCGTGTTCTGTCCACTTATCCACAAAGTTTGTTTGGGGATAATTTGTTGAAAAGTGAATAAAAAATATTTTTAGTGTGGAAAACATGGTAAAATCACCTAGTTATCCACAAAGATATCCACATGATTTTTATTAGTTTTTTCAATAAAAAAGCAATTTATCCCCAAAATTTAAAAAAGGTAAAATTCACAAAAAATAAAAAGAAAACATATTATTATAAATAATATATTTTATTGACATAAACTTAGTTAAGTCTTATAATCAATCTTGCGTATTAATCTATATTCGTGGAGGTGTTATTATGAAGAGAACTTATCAACCAAGCAAACGTAAACATGCTGCAGTTGCTGGTTTCCGTGCTAGAATGGCTACAGTTGGTGGCCGTAAAGTTTTAGCAAGAAGACGTAAGAAAGGCAGAAAACAATTATCTGCTTAATTAACCACAGGGATTGCCCCAGTGGTTTTTTGTCATTTTTACTAAATGAAAAAAGAATATCGATTATTAAAAAACACTGATTTCAAAAAAGTTTTAAACGCACATCATAGCGCGGGAACAAAAGGCCTTACTCTTTGCTCAATCGAAAACAATTTAGATCATGCAAGAGTAGGCATAACAATCAGTGCAAAAGTAGGCAACGCAGTAGAAAGAAACAAAGCAAAAAGACAAATCAGAATGATGGTAGGGAAAATCTTTGATTTAAATCAAAGCAAAGATTATGTAATCATCATTAAAAACGAATTTAAATTTAAAGATTATTCTGAAAACGAAAAAGAACTAGAATATCTTTACAAAAAAATTTCACACTAAAGAGGTGACGACATATGAAATTATTAAAAGCATTAGCTGCCTGTATTGTGGGTCTAGTATTGATGGTTTCTGTGACAGCATGTAACGCAACATTCTGTTCAACAAAAGAAACTGAACAAATCACACAAGAAATAAGAATAATGCTAGATGAAGAAACAGGGCTTGGAGAATTTGCAACTCCAGCTGACTGGGATACACAAACAGAAGCACAAAAAGAAGAATACATTAATAAAATTTTAAAAAGCGGAGCTAAAGTTGCGTGCTTAACTTTCGAAGAGGATACAATCAACATCGAAAAGACAGACGGAACAGCTGTAATTCCTGTTGAAGTTAAAACATGGGGCGAAGCATTTAGTTATGGATTCTTTGATGGTTTATTAAGTTATCCATTTGGATTCTTAATGGACAAACTAGCAAGAGGGTTTGGACTAAATGGATGGGGACAATTCTTCTCAATCATTATTGTTACATTCATCATTAGACTTGCAGTAGTTTTATTAACTTGGAAACCAACAATGGCACAACAAAGAATGACATTGTTACAACCAGAAATGGCTAAGATCCAAGCAAAATATGGAAATACTCAAGATCCTGTTTTAAAACAAAAACAAGCTCAAGAAACAATGGCTTTATATAAGAAGAACAAGATTAACCCTATTTCTTCATTAATTATGCCATTTATCACACTACCAATTTTCATTGGTGTTTATGGTGCGGTTAGAGCATGTCTAGTTTTAAAAGAAGATGTTATTTTAGGTCTTGATTTATCTCAAAAACTAAGTACTGGAGTTTTATCATTTAATATTTTGGCAATCGTTATTTTCATCGTTATGATTGGATTACAATATTTAACAATGAAACTACCAGAATTATTAAATAAAGATAAATATAGCAAGCTTGACGCAAAAGAAAAGAAAGCTGGCAACCAAACAAAGACATTCACATATGTTATGTTAATCATGGTTGTTGTCGTTGGATGGATGTTACCAATTTCAATGTCAGTTTATTGGTTAGCATCATCTGGTTTCTCTTGTTTACAAACGTTAATCACAACACAATTAATGCGTAAGCAACAAGAGAAAGAAAGAATAGAAAAGAGGCATTCTTGGTAATGGCAGAATATGTAGGAAAAACTCTTGAAGAAGCATTAAATCAAGCAAGTAATGAACTTAATGTTCCTGTAGAGGATTTAAACTATATTGTTACATTAGAAGAAAAGAAACTTTTTTCTAAAAAGGTTGCAATTGAAGTTTTCACTTTTGCAGATGTTGTAGATTTCTGTCAAGAATACATTAAAAAGATTGTTGAAGATTTAGGATTAACAATTGAAATTTCACCAAAATTAGAAGACGGTGTTATTAAATTAACTCTTAATACTTCACACAATTCTGTTTTAATTGGTAAAAATGGACAAACATTACAAGCAATCAACAGCCTTGTAAGACAAGCCTGTTCACATAGATTCAAAAGACACTACAGAATCCTTGTTGATATCAATGCATACAAAGATGAAAAGTATGAAAAACTAATAAGAATGGCACATAAACTTGCTAGAGAAGTTCAAAAAACAAAAGTTAATGTTACGCTAGATCCAATGACTTCTGACGAAAGAAGAGTCATTCACAACACATTAGGAAACATGGAGCACATTAAAACCGAAAGTAGCGGGCAAGGTTATAAACGCCAAATCACAATTTATTACGTTGACTAAAATTAAACCGGGACACCCCGGTTTTAATTTTATTAAGTTATCACATAACTTAACATGTGCTATAATGGTGTTATCTTAAAGGAGGAATTGTTATATGGAAAACTTACACGATACAATAGTAGCTTTAGCAACACCAAGTATGCAAAGTGCGCTAGCTTTAATTAGACTAAGTGGAAATTCCTCTTTTGAAATAATGTCAAAAGTTTTTGATAAGAAAATAGAAGTTAAAGAAAGAAACAAAATAATTCACGGACACATTATAGATAACAAAAAAGAAATTGATGATGTGGTTATTTTTGCTTATAAAAATCCATATTCATTTACAGGAGAAGATTTAATTGAAATATCATGTCACGGCGGGCTTATAGTAATTAATAAAATCATATCATTACTTATTTCTAAAGGTGCTAGAATGGCAGAGCGTGGAGAATTTTCTAAACGCGCATTTTATAATGGGAAGATCGACTTACTACAAGCAGAATCAATTAACGATTTAATTGTTGCAAAAACTAGCGACGCTGCAAGTGTAGCATTATCGGGAGTAGATGGAAAACTTTCCTCATCAATTAGTGAGCTAAAAAAAGAAACTTTAGATATTTTATCTCATATCGAAGTTAATATTGATTATCCTGAATATGACGATATTGAAGAATTAACAAATAAAACATTAAAACCATTAATTAACAACTTAAAAAACAAAGTAGAACAAATTGTTAAAGATGCTGAAGTAGGTAGTGTAATTAAAAACGGAATTAATGTTGCAATTATTGGTAGACCTAATGTTGGTAAATCTTCAATTTTAAACACATTAATAAAAGAAGATAAGGCTATTGTAAGTGAATATGAAGGAACAACTAGAGATATTGTTGAAGGCTCAACAATCATTAATGGTATTTGCTTTAATTTTTTAGATACAGCGGGTATTAGAAAAGATGCCGGCTTTGTAGAAAAGATTGGTATTGATAAAGCTAAAGACTCTTTTAACAAAGCTGATTTAATATTATTAGTTACAGATCAAAAAGAGTTAAATAAAGAAGATTTAGAATTAAAAGAATTAATTAAAGAAAAAAAGTATATTGAAGTCTATAACAAAGTTGATTTAACTAATGCTACAAAAGGCGTAGTGATTTCAGCGGCTAACAAACAAATAGAACCACTAATTAAAGAAATGGTAAAAGTTGTAGGCATTAATATTAGTGATTATCAAAACAAACCATTACTATCTAGTGCAAGACAAAAAGGTTTAATGGAAAAAGTAAAAGAAAACTTAAATGACGCTATTAAACTTTGTGATAATTTGCAACCAATTGACATTATTGAAATAGATATCAAAGAAGCGTTGAATTCTATTCAAGAATTATTAGGGGAAGTATATAAAGAACATCTTGATGAAGAAATCTTTAAAAGATTTTGTTTAGGAAAGTAGGAATAATATGTTATTTGATACACATTGTCATTTAAATGATCCTGATTTAATTAATAACAAGGACGTACTAATAAAAAACGCACACGATAATGGCGTTAAATATATGTGTGTTATAGGATACGATTTAAAATCATCAATAGATGCTGTTAATATTGCTAAAGAAAACGATAATGTTTTTGCGGCGGTTGGAATCATTCCTAATGAGATATTAAGGGCAAAAAAAGATGACTTAAAACAAATCGAAGAATTATTAAAAGAAGATAAAGTTGTAGCAATCGGAGAAATAGGACTAGATTATTACAATCAAGAAAATGTTGATCATGATTTGCAAAAGAAATTTTTTGAAGAGCAAATAAAACTTGCTTACAAATATGAAAAACCAATAATTGTTCATTCTAGAGATGCTGCTAATGACACTTATGAGCTTTTAAAGAACAACAAAGAATATTTAACAACAGGAATTATTCACTGTTTCTCTTATTCTTTGGAAATGGCAGAAAAGTTTATTGATTTAGGATTTTATATTTCTTTATCAGGAACTGTTACTTTTAAAAACGCTAAAGAGCCAAAAAGAGTGGCAGAAAACATTCCTTTAGATAAACTTTTAGTTGAAACAGACGCACCTTATCTTACTCCTGTTCCCTATAGAGGAAAATTAAACGAACCATCTTATGTAAGATTTACTGCAGAATGTATCGCTGATATTAAAAATATGGATAAAGAAGAATTAGCAAACATAACGTTAAATAACGCAAAGAAAGTGTACGGAATACAAAATGGAGAAGATTAAACAAGTGATCATTGTAGAAGGAAAACACGACATTGATTTTTTATCAACATTTTTGCATGCCGATTTTATTAAAACAGATGGAACAAGTCTTCCTAATAAGACAAAAGATTATATTAAAACACTATCCAAGACAAGAGAGTTTATAATTCTTACAGATCCAGATAGTCCAGGGGAAAAAATAAGAAAAGAATTACAAGAATTAATTCCTAATGCAAGACATGCATTCATTAATGTAAAAAAAGCTAAATACAAAAATAAAGTTGGGGTAGAACACACTACTAAAGAAGAAGTTTTAAGTGCACTTAATAACTTAATCGATTTTTCTAACCAAAGCGAAAATTTAAACACAACAGATTTATTTGAATTAGGCTTACTAGGGAATGAAAACTCTGCTAAAAATAGACTTATCTTAGAAGAAAAATTAAGAATAGGGCACGGTAGTGGGAAGACATTTTTAAAGCGTTTAAATCTTATTAATATGGATAAAGAAAAATTAACAAAACTGTTAAAGGAGATGAAATAGTGGGTCAAATAGCAAGTCTAAAAAAGACCGATGAATTACTCAGACTTAATGGTTTAAATGCCAAAAAATCATTTGGTCAAAATTTCATCATTAATAGTAAAGTTGTTGAAGATATTGTCAAAGGAGCCAGTATTGATAAACAAACTATCGTTATCGAAATAGGGGCAGGACTAGGAGCACTTAGCGAAGAGTTAGTAAAGTTAGCTAAAAAAGTTATCGCCTATGAAATTGATAAAGATCTAGCACCTTTATTAAGAAAAGAAATTAAAGATGATAATTTAGAAGTAATAAACGAAGATTTTTTGAAAGTTGATTTAGAAAAATTATTAGAAAATTATAAAGATGAAAAGATTTATGTAATATCAAATTTACCTTACTACATTACTAGTGAAATCTTGAAAAAACTATTTATTTGCAACGTTAAAATAACAAAGATTGTTGCAATGATGCAAAAAGAAGTTGGAAATAGATTATTAAAACAAAACAGTAATAAAGACAAAAACGAGCTTACACTTATCAGTAATTTTTGTAGCGATATGAAAGTTGTAAAATATGTATCAAAAAACGATTTTTTACCAAGACCGCAAATAGATTCAATAGTTATTGAATTTAATATAAAGGAAACTCCAATTAGTGGAGAGGATTATGCAAAAGGAATAAAAGTTTTATTTGCAAATAGAAGAAAGACTATCTATAATAATCTTTCCGAAGTAATGGAAAAAGAAAAAGCAATTAAACTTTTAAATGATTGCAATCTTGATTTATCGATTAGATCAGAAACTTTAAATCAAGACGAAATATTATTGTTAATTAAAAAAATAAAGGAGGTAATATAAAATGGCAAAAAGTTATGCAAAAATCAATTTAATTTTATCGGTATTTCCTAAAACACACGAACACTATCATAAGATATTTTCAATTGCGAACAAAGTATCTTTAGCAGATGAAGTAAATGTCTCTCTTAATGATTGTGGAGAAATCAACATCAAATGTGATAACAAAGAAGTTCCTACAGGCAGCACAAATACAGTTTACAAAATCTTAAAAGCACTTAACGCTTATGCAAACATTGATCAAGGTTATGATGTTGAGATTAAGAAAAACATTCCTTTACAAGCAGGACTTGGGGGAGGAAGTAGTAATGCTGCCACAGCACTAGTTGAAGCTTGTAAATTAGTAAATTTAAATTACTCAACAAAAACACTAATTGAAATTTCTAAAGGAATTGGATCAGATATTCCTCAATTCTTCTTTAAGTCAAGCGTTGTAATTGAAGGAGAAGGAGAGATTATTCATCTAACACCAAATAACCTACAAGATTATATTGTCTTAGTTAAACCAAACTTTGGGGTTTCCACAAAAGAAGCTTATGATGTTTATGATAAAATAGGTTTTGATGAAACGGCAGATAAAAGCATCATCGATGATTTAGGAACAAACAATTACAAAGAAGCTATTAGCAAAATGAGTAACGATTTAGAATATCCTGTTTTAGAAATGAAACCAGAATTAAAGAAACTAAAACAAGAAATGTTAGAACAAGGATTAGACTTTGTAATGCTATCAGGGAGTGGATCAACATTCTTTGGATTAACTCAAGATAAAGAACTTGCAAGTAAAGTTGTTGAACACTTTAAAAAAGCAGGCTTATTTTCAACCTTAGTTGAAAAAGTATACTAATAACACGCAAAAAGTGGTATTATATTATTGTTACAAGTTAAATAACTCAGGGGGTAGCGTTTATGCTTGAAAAAACAGTGGTTTTCGCCTTAACAGCCAATAAAGAAATGGCAATGGATGTTTGTAAACAATTAGGACTAGAACTTGGAGAAAATGAAGTTAAGCACTTCGCTGATGGAGAAATCATGGCAGATACCATCAATTCAGTTCGTGGAAAAAATGTTTATATTATTCAATCAACATGTAACCCAGTTACAGAGAGATTAATGGAACTATTAGTATTTGCAGATTCATTAAAAAGAGCATCAGCAAGAGAAATTAATGCCGTGCTTCCATATTATGGATATGCAAGACAAGATAGAAAGGCAAAAGCAAGAGAACCAATAACGGCAAAACTTGTTGCAGACTTATTACAAACAGCTGGTATTCATAGAGTCATCACAGTAGACTTACATGCACCACAAATTCAAGGTTACTTTGATTGCCCAGTTGATGATTTATCTGCAATTCCTCTATTCGGAAGATATTTTAGAAAAGAAATTGGTAAAGATGAAGATATCGTAGTTGTTTCTCCAGACCATGGTGGAGCAACTAGAGCAAGAAGATTAGGAGAAATCTTAAATGCACCTATCGCTATCATCGATAAAAGAAGACCTAGACCTAATGTAGCAGAAGTTATGGGAATTATCGGTGATGTAAAAGGAAAAGTTGCAATCATGATTGATGATATGATTGATACAGGCGGAACAATTACTGCAGGAGCAGGAGCTTTAAAAGAAGCGGGCGCAACAAGAGTTTACGCAGCATGCAGCCACGCAGTATTCTCAGGTAACGCAATTGAAAAACTAGAGAACTCTGAATTCTGTGAAGTTGTAACAACTGATACAATCCCACTAACAAAAGAAAAACAATCAAGCAAAATTAAGGTATTATCAATGGCACCAATGATTGCAAAAGCAATTGAACACATTGAATTAGGTTTACCTTTAAGCATTGTTTACGATCTATATAACATGTAATAGAAACAGGGAAATTTCCCTGTTTTAATTTGCATAATTTAATAAAATTATGTATACTAATTATGCCATATCAATTGTTGGCTATGAACCAGGTCAGGGCCGGAAGGTAGCAGCCTTAAGTAGTTCAAGATGTGATATGGCACTTTTATTAGGAGAAAGAAACAATGAATGAAAAATTTATGCTAGAAGCAATTAACCAAGCAACAAAAGCAGTGACTAAAGATGAAGTTCCTGTCGGTTGTGTTATTGTTAGAAATAATAAGATAATCGCTAAAGCACATAACACTAAAGAAAAGCATAAATCATCAATTTATCATGCTGAAATAAACGCCCTAATAAAAGCAGCCAAAAAGACAAAAGATTGGCGATTAGATGATTGTGAAATGTATGTCACTCTTGAGCCATGTTTAATGTGTGTCGGTGCGATCATCAATTATCGTATTAAAAATGTTTATTTTGGGGCATATGATAAAAGCGGGGGAGCACTAGTATCAAACCTTGATATTAAAAGTGTAAAAAACCTTGGATTTTATCCTAACTTTATTGGCGGAATAAAAGAAAAAGAATGTAGCGAGATACTAACAAACTACTTTAAAGGAAAAAGAAACAAATGAAAAACCAAAAAAGAAGTAAAGTATATAAAATGATACTAAGCGCAATGATGCTAGCCTTAGCAATTGTGCTTCCTTTTTTGAGCGCACAATTAAAAGAAATTGGTAACGCACTTTGCTTAATGCATATTCCGGTTTTACTATGTGGATTTATTTGTGGACCTTTATGGGGATTTTTGGTCGGGCTATGCGCACCATTATTAAGGTCAGCATTATTTACAATGCCAAACATGTTACCTAACGCAGTAGGGATGGCAGCAGAATTAGCAACATACGGATTAATTTCAGGATTACTATATATGTTATTTCCTAAGAAAAAAGGATACACTTATGTATCCTTAATTAGTGCAATGATTGTAGGTAGAGTTGTTTGGGGAATAACTAGATTTGTTTTATTAGGAATTGGAAATTATGAATTTACAATGAAACTTTTTATTGCAGGAGCATTAACTAACGCAATACCAGGAATCATTTTACAAATTATTTTAATTCCAATTTTAGTTATGATCTTGGATAAACGAAACTTTAAATCAAACAACAAAAACTAAATTAACTAAAACAAGATATAGTGTTAGACCAACACCGACAGATAAAATGAATTGTTTTTTCCATAAGTGAAGTAAAACAATAACAACTAAACTTATAGCTTCTGGTATACCATAAGGATAAGCCGTAATAACGCTATCTTTTAAACTAAATACAACTAGCATTGCAAATGCGGCAGGAGGTAAAGCCCAACCTAAATATTTAACGTATTTTGGTGGCTCTTTTTTATGATCAAATAGCAAGAAAGGAAGCCCTCTAATTACAAAGGTTGTAACAGCAATTATGGCACAAGTAATAATGATCTCAACGATGGTCATTTTTTTGATGCCACCTTTCAAAAGGAATCATAAATATTGATAAACAAGCAACGATAAATATCATTGTAGGTATTAAGAAATTGTCTTTACCAAAAATTGATAAACAAGCAATAGAACCAACTAGTCCAATAATTTCTGGGCCGGGATTTTTATCTTTTCTTAGTTGATCAATAAAAATACAAACAAATAGCGCAACTAAAACAAATTCAACACCCTTAATAGAGATATTAAGAACGCTACCTAAAACACCACCCAAAGTGGCTGCAACAATCCAATAGATATGATCTAAAAAGGAAATAAAGAAGTAGAACCATTTAGCATCAACACCACTTGGGGGATCATTAGCATAAGTAATAGAAAAAGTTTCATCAGTTAACTCATGAATTAAAAAAGGTTTCTTCCATTTTGCGTTTTTATATTTATCTATCATTGGAATGCCATAAAACAAATATCTTATATTTATAGCAATGGTAATAACCAAGGTTTCTAATGGGGCAAAAGTGGACAAAAGCATAGCAACACTTGCGAATTGCATTGATCCTCCAAAAATGCAAATAGCTAGGATAAATGGGTACAAAGGAGAAAGTCCAGCCAGGCTAGAATAGACTCCATAAGAAAGACCCAAAAAGGCATAACCTGCCATGACAGGAAGGGTTAATGGGAAAGCGACTTTTAAAGCTTTTAAAATAACTTTTCTTTTTGATTCCACGTCATTTCTCCTTAAATATAGATATATCTTAACACCTAAACAAGCAGTTGTTCAATTAAAACTAAGTGAATAATATTCACTTATATGATACAATATTAATTACGAGGTGGTTAATATGGCATACAAGGCATTATATCGAATCTATCGCCCTCAAACATTTGATGAGGTAGTAGGACAAAAGCATATTGTTCAAACATTAAAAAACGCAATTAAAGATGATAAAATCGCTCATGCGTATCTTTTTGCTGGTCCAAAAGGAACAGGAAAAACAACAATTGCCAAACTATTAGCCAAAGCCGTTAACTGTACTTGTAATGAAAACCGCCCTTGTGGAACATGTGAAAACTGTCTTGCAGTAGCAAATGGAACTCATCCAGATGTTATTGAAATAGATGCTGCAAGTAACAATGGTGTTGATAACGTAAGAGACATTATTGAGAAAGTAAAATTCTCACCAATCCAAGGTAAATATAAAGTCTATATTATTGATGAAGTTCATATGATGACTCAAAGTGCTTTTAACACTCTTTTAAAAACACTTGAAGAACCACCAGCACATGTAATCTTTATTTTAGCAACAACAGAAGCTCATAAAGTTTTACCAACCATTGTTTCTCGTTGCCAAAGATTTGATTTTAATAAAATACCATCTCAAGATTTACAAGGAAGAATTAAAGAGATTTTAGAAAAAGAAAATGTTACATATGAAGAAGAAGCAATAAGATTAATTGCTGAACTAGCAGACGGGGGAGCAAGAGACGCAATTAGCATTCTTGATCAAGCAATTGCTTATGCAGGTAATGATTTAAAAGCACAACACATAAGAGATATCTATGGCGTTGTTTCCACTAAGGAAGCAATTGATTTTATTATGTCTTTAGCAAATGAGCAAGCAGAAAATGCATTATCTAAAGTAAATGACTTTAATAGAAGAGGCTTAGATTTAAATAGATTTGCGCAAACACTTATTAACATTTTAAAAGAAGTAATAATTTACAATAACTCAGTAAAATATCAAGGAACAATAAATGGTGAATATCTAAAAGAATTAAGTGGATTTGTTTCAACAAAAACGGCATTTAATTACATTGATATTTTGCTAGACACTTTAAACAACTTCTATAAGGTTTCTATTCCAAAATCATTCTTTGAACTTGCAGTATTAAAAATGTGCAATGTTGACAAAAACGAAGTGGTACAGGAACCTAAAGTAATCATCAAAGAAGTTATTAAAGAGGTAGAAGTAAGTAAGCCTGTTGAAGAAGTAAAACAAGAGGTAAAAGTTGAAATCAAAGAAGAACCTAAGATTGAAACTGTGGTTGAACAAGAAATAATAGAAGAACCAAAACAAGAAGAAAAAACAGAACCAGAAGTAGTTGAAGACCAACAAAAAGTTGTCTTAAGTGAAAACGCAGAAGGCGAAGTTAAGATTGCAGTTATTGAAGGACAAGTAGTATTTAACGACGCCGATGTTATGAATGTTTTAGTTCAAGCCAAGATTGAAGAGTTAAATGAACTAAAAGTTAGATGGCAACTAATTTCTAGATATATGACAAATCCTAAATATGCTAAAGCAGCAAGATTATTAATCGATGCTAAACCAATGGCAGCAGCACATAAGGGTATTGTTATTGGCTTTGTAGATGCACCTCAAGTAAGACTACTTTCTAGAAACACTAACTATACTTGTGTAAAAGAATTTGTTAAAGAATTACTAGGTAGAGAAGTTGCAGTTTTTGCAATGCAAGATAAAGACTTTAAAGAATACAAAATTAAATTTATTGATTTAAGAACAAGAAAAGCGCTACCTATTCCAAAAGAGATAGAAGGGCCAAGACTACAAGAGGTTGAACCGCTAGAATACAATGGCACCCACGAAGTGGCAAAAGAAGAAGTAGAAGAAGAACCTCAAATTGATGAAGCTAAAGAGTATGGTCAAAACATTTTTGGGGCATTATTAAGAAACGAGTGATAAAATGAGACATCCATTAACATTTGAAAAACTTGTTGATTCACTAAAAAAACTTCCAGGGATTGGTACAAAATCTGCTGAAAGAATGGCTTACCAAATCATTGAAATGGATATTGAAGATTTACAAGAACTAGCAGATAGTTTGATTGATTGTAAAACAAAACTTCATCATTGTAAGATTTGTGGTCAAATTTGTGAAGATGAAATATGTGAAGTATGTAAAGATGATTCAAGAGATGGATCAATAATTTGTGTTGTGCAAACACCAAAGGATGCTTTTGCTTTAGAAAGAGCTAGAGAATTCAAAGGTAAATATCATGTATTAAATGGTGTTATCTCTGTAACAGGAGGAACAGGACCAGAAGACATTAATATTACTTCACTTTTAAAAAGGATAGAAGAGGGTAACGTTAAAGAAGTTATTATCGCAACCAACCCTAATGTTGAGGGCGAAACAACAGCACAATATATTGCTAAATTATTAGAAAAATATAACATCACTGTAACTAGACTTGCTTACGGTTTACCAGTAGGGGGAAATCTAGATTATACTGATGAATACACATTGTTAAAAGCATTAGAAGGACGAAGAAAGATTTAGGAGGCTACTATGGGACTTTTTATAACACTTGAAGGGCCTGAGGGCAGTGGTAAAACAACCGCCGCTCAAAGACTTATTGAAGAATTAAAAAACGAAGGTTATGATGCAATACTAACTAGAGAACCTGGTGGCTCTAAGATTGCAGAAGAAATAAGAAATGTTATTTTGAAAAAAGAAAACACAGCCTTAGATAAAAACGCGGAAGCACTGCTTTTTGCAGCATCAAGAAGACAACACTTAGTTGAAATAGTTTTACCAGCGTTAAAAGAAGGTAAAATTGTTGTTTGTGATAGATTCATTGATAGTTCTTTAGCATATCAAGGTTATGCTAGAAAACTAGGGATCGATAACGTTTTAAATGTTAACTTATTCGCTACTGAAGGTAAACTACCAGACCTAACTGTTTATTTTAGCCTTGAAGCAGAACAGGGTCTTGCTAGAATTGCTAAAAATACAGGAAGAGAAGTTAATAGGTTAGATTTAGAAAAAGTAGAATTCCATCATCTTGTTTGTGCAGGATATGAAGAACTATTAAAAAGATGCCCAGAAAGAATCAAACCAATAAATGCAGGGCTAGATGAAGATGGAGTATATAATGAATTAAAGAAATTAGTAAAGGATAAAATTGAGGAATTTAAAATAAAACCATGCAAGTAAGAAAGATGCTAGAGGAAACTCAACCAATTATCATGCAAACACTTGCTAGATCATTTAAAGAAGGCAAAACAAGTCATGCTTATCTAGTAAGTGGGCAAAAAGGAACTCCAACAAAAGAGTTGGCCTTTTTCCTTGCCCAAAGTTTTGTCTGTGATAATAGAAAAGACAATCTAGCATGCGAAGAATGTCTAAGTTGTGTAAGACTTCAAGATGGGACATATAGTGATTTTATTTTTGTTGATGGCTCTAGTGATAAAATTGATAAGAACGCTTTAGAAGATATCGAGAGTAGACTATCAAGAGTTTCGCTAGAAAGTAGCGGATATAAAATCTATATTATTCATTTGTTTGAAAATGTCGCTTCAACTAAGGCAGCAAATTTACTACTTAAATTCTTGGAAGAGCCTAGCGAAAAAGTTGTAGCAATTCTTACCACCGAAAACATTAGCGCAATACTTCCAACCATTGTATCTCGTTGCCAAGTACTAAACTTAAAACCTTTAGATAAAAAAGAATTGGCAAAAAAGCTAATTGAAAAAGGAATTAACAAAGACGATGCATTAATTTTAGCGGAACGTTATAACAAGGAAGAAGAAATATTAAGTATATATGAAGATCCATTTTATTTACAAACTAAAGAACTTGTTATCAAAACACTGAACATTCTTGCTAATAACATAAAAGGAATTAATTTCTTTGTAATGAATGAATTAGAACCTTTTATTGAAAATAAAGAAATCGAACCAGCAAGCAAGATGAATTTATATCTTGATTTGTTAGGAATAGTTTTACAAGATGTGATAAAATTTTCATTAAAGCAAGATGTCACATTTAAAACTCAAAAAGAAGATATAGAAAAACTTAGTAAATATCAAAAAGTATTACCAGAAATTATTGAAGATATTATGTTAAGTAAATCTAAATTAAATAGGCATGTAAATGCTAGTCTAATATTGGACAACATATTTTATAAATTAAGAAAGGAAGTAAGTGATTATGCAAAACTTTAACCAAGAAATAGAAAGAAAAGATAACAAGAGCGAAGATCAAGGGAAAGTTTACGATGATGGTTTTATCGCTAGTGTTGTTTTCTTAGGGAATTCAAAGCCATATTACTTCCATACATATATTGAAGATATCGTAGAGAAAACACCAGTTGTAGTTGAAACAATTCATGGCTTAGAGTTAGGAACAGTTTCTAAAGGATCAACACCAATTTCTAACTTTAAACAAGGTATGTTACTAAGACCTATTATTAGAGTTGCTGATGAAAATGATTTAAAGACATTTAAAAAGAATATTGAAAAATCAAAAGAATCACTAGCTATTACTCAAGAAGCTGTTGATAGACTTGGCCTAGAAATGAGACTACTAAAAGCAGACTATACGCTTGATAGCAGCAAAGTGACAATCGTCTATGCTGCAGAAAACAGAGTAGACTTCAGAGAATTATTAAAAGAACTAGCAGCGAAGTTACACTGTAGAATTGAATTAAGACAAATAGGAACTAGAGATAGATCAAAGATTATTGGTGGATTAGGAGTATGTGGACTTCCATTATGCTGTAATACATTCTTAGGAGAATTTGATGGCATCTCAATTAATATCGCAAAGAATCAATTCTTAGTTTTAAACATTCAAAAGCTATCAGGGCACTGTGGCAAATTAATTTGTTGTTTAAAATACGAGGATACAGATTATACAGAACTAAGAAAAGGATTACCAAAACTCGGGCAAAAAATTGTATACGAAAAAGAACAATATCGAGTTACTAGCGTGAACGTTCTAACTAAGATTGCAAGAATTGAAAATAAAGAAAACATTTTAACAATTAGTATTGATGAATTAAAAAAGATTGCTCCAAGAGAATCATCTAACTCGGAGGAAAACTAATATGGATGGCACACTATATTTAGTTGCAACTCCTATTGGCAATCTTGAAGAGATGTCACCAAGAGCAATTAAAACTTTAAGAGAAGTAAGTATTATTGCTTGTGAAGACACAAGAGAAACAAAAAAACTATGTAGTCATTTCGATATTGATACAACATTAATATCTTGCCATGAACATAACGAATTCTTTGTCTCAGATAAGATTATTGAAATACTAAAAAATGGTGAAAATGTTGCAATCGTAACAGATGCTGGCTATCCTGGAATTTCAGATCCGGGCAGTAGAGTGGTAGAAAAAGCTATCGAGCATCGAATCAAAATAGAAGTAGTATCAGGGCCTTGTGCAATTATCAATGCAGTTGTTGCTTCTGGACTAGATACAACGCATTTCTATTTCTATGGTTTCTTACCTCCTAAAAAAGGAGAAAGAAGAAGAGAACTAGAAAAGTATGTTAAATTTGAAGACACTTTAGTCTTCTATGAAGCTCCTCATAGAATTGAAGAAATGTTAGAAGATTTAAAAGAGGTTTTAGGAGATAGAAGAATTTCAATTGCAAGGGAACTTACTAAAAAATTTGAAGAACATATTAGAGGTAATATTTCTGAGATTCTTCTAAGGATAAAGCAAAACCCACTTAAGGGTGAAATGGTAGTAGTTGTTGAAGGAGCAGACAAAGAAAATGTCGCAACTTTATCAGATAACGAAATCATGAAAAAGGTAAATGAATTAATTAGTCAAGGTTTGAGTGCAAGTGATGCAATTAAACAAGTATCCATTGATGCAAAAATAAAGAAAAACGTAGTGTATCGCTTATTTCATCAACAAATATAAAAATTGTAATGAAAATTCTAACATTAAATGTTAGAATATAAGTATAAGCGAATAAAATATATCATTAATAATAATGGAGGGAAAAATATGAAAGAATACACTCCTAGCAACATCCGTAATGTTGTTGTACTAGGCCACCAAGGTAGCGGTAAAACCTCAGTAGTTGAGTCACTACTTAAAGTTACCGGAGCAATCGCTAACAAAGGGAGCGTAGAAAAAGGAGATACAGTCTCTGACTTTACAAAAGAAGAAAAAGCAGCAACAGCTTCATTCTATAATGCTGTTCTTCCAGTAGAGTTTGAAGATTGCAAACTAAACTTTATTGATACTCCAGGGTTCTTTGATTTCCAACAAGAAATTAACTGTGCATGTAAGGTAGCTAGAACAGCAATCTTAGTTGTTGATGCAGAAAGAGGTGTTGAAGTTGGAACATTAAAGAATTGGAAATATATTAGAAGTCATTCAATCCCATCAATTGTTTTCATCAATAAGATGGATAAAGATAATATTAAATTTGATGAACTAGTTGATTCAATTCGTGAAAAACTAGGAAAACACGCAGTTCCACTATGTTGGCCAATCGGACACGGGAGCGCATTCGAAGGTTTTGTTAATGTAGTTGAAAATAAAGCAAGAATTTATGATGGTAAAGAATCACACGATGATGAAGTTTGGCCAGAAAGAAAAGAACAAGCTCAAAAATTAAAAGACATGATTGTTGAATCAATCGCAAACGTTGATGATGACGTCATGATGAAAGTTCTAGAAGAACAACCAGTTAGTGATGAAGAAATCAAAAAAGGTTTAAAGAAAGCTATTAACGCTGGTGTATTAGTTCCAGTTATCGTTGGTAGTGCAACAAAAGATGTTGGCGTTAGAACATTAATGAGACAAATCGTTAACTACTTCCCAAGTGAAGCAGATCTAAGAACTCCATTTGGTGAAGCGGCAGATAAAACAGAAATTATTGAACGTAAAGTTGATGTTAATGAACCATTCTCAGCATATGTCTTCAAAACAATTGTTGACCCATTTGTAGGGAAGATTTCATTTATTCAAGTAAGATCAGGAAGCATCGCAAAAGATCAAAATATCTTAAACTCAACAAAAGATACAAAAGAAAGAGTTGGGGCTATTGCTTTTATGAGAGGTAATAAACAAATCGAAACTTCAAAAATTACAGCAGGAGATATCGGTATTGTTACAAAACTTGATTCATTAGAAACAGGCGACACAATCTGTGATCCAGCAAACCCAATCAAATATCAAAGTGTTGAGGTTATCGAACCAACTATCTTCTATGCCTTAGAAGTTAAAAACAAGAACGATGAAGGTAAGATTACTGAATCATTACGTAGAATTTGCTCAGAAGACTTATCAATTACATCATCACGTAACGTTGAAACAAAGCAACTACTAGTTGGCTGTCAAGGACAACCTCAAATCGATAATGTTATTGCAAAACTAAAAACAGTTTACAATATTGATGTAACATTAAAAGAAGCAAAGATTTCATATAGAGAAACAATTAAAGGAACAAGCGATGTTGAAGGCCGTTATGTCAAACAATCAGGCGGCTCAGGGCAATATGGTATTGTTAATATTGAATTCTCACCATGTAAAGATAAAGACTTTGAATTCATAAATGATATCTTTGGTGGAGCAGTTCCAACAAACTTTATCCCAGCGGTTCAAAAAGGCCTAGAAGATGCAATGAAGACAGGTATTCTAGCAGGGTTCCCAGTAATAGGAATTAAAGCAAGACTACATGATGGTAAATACCACCCAGTTGACTCAAGTGAATTAGCATTTAAGATGGCTGCATCATTTGCATTCAAAGATGGATGTAAGTTAGCAAAGCCTACACTACTTGAACCTGTTATGCAAATCGTTGTTGTTGCACCAAATGAATATGTTGGTGACATCATGGGTGATTTAAGCAAACGTAGAGGATTAATCATGGGTATTGAACCAGTTGGTGATGAACAATACATTACAGCTGAATGTCCACAAAGTGAACTTGCAACTTATATCATTGACTTAAAGACAATGACACAAGGACAAGCAACATTCACAATGAAATTCTTACGTTATGATGAAGTTCCTGCAAACTTAGTTGATAAGATTGTAGCAGCAGCAAAAGCTGAAGCAGAAGCTAACGCAAAATAGATGAATAAGGCTAGCATAAGCTAGCCTTTAAAATAAAGGGGGTAATTAAAATGATTAATAAAGAATTAGCCATTAAAAAGATGGCATTAGCATTTGTTAAAAGAGGCGTTAACCTTCAAAAAGGACAACCTCTAGTTATTAAAGCGGACATTGAATGTGTTGACCTTGTTAGAGAAATAGTAAAGGTTGCTTATGAAAATGGAGCAAGCTATGTTGAAGTAAATTATAGTGATCCACATGCAACAAAGTATGACTATATCTATCAAAGCGATGAACAATTAGCAACAATTAAAGAATGGGTTTATGATAAGAACCTAGCAAGTATTGAAGACGGGAGAGCACAAATGGCAATTCTTTCACCTCATCCAGAGGCAATGAAAGAAGTTGATGCTAACAAAATGCAAATACAACAAATTGCTATGACAAAAAATCCAAAATTCATGAAAATCATGAACTATTCTATGGCTAATGAAGGTCAATGGTTAGTAGCATCATATCCAAACAAAGATTGGGCTAAAAAGGTTTTCCCAGACTTAAACGAGGACGAAGCTTATGAAAAACTATTTGATGCTATCTTAAAAACAACAAGAATTGATCCTAATGGTGATCCATTAAAAGCTTGGGATGAACATAATGCTAACATGGCAAAACGGAGAGATAAATTAAATGAACTTAATTTAAAATCATTACACTATAAAAACTCTCTAGGTACCGATTTTACGGTTGATTTAATCGTTAATCATATTTGGGCAGCAGGTGGAGAAGAGACAACAAAAGGCATTTACTATAATCCTAATATGCCAACCGAAGAAGTCTTTACAGCTCCTGCTAAAAGTGGCGCAAATGGAAAAGTTTACGCATCAATGCCATTATTCACATCAGGGAAACTTGTTGAAGGTTTCTGGATTGAATTTAAGAATGGCAGAGTAGTTAACTATGGTGCTGAAAAAGAATTAGATACACTAAAAAATGTTATCGAAACTGATGAAGGAAGCCACTACTTAGGTGAAGTTGCTTTAGTACCATATGATTCACCAATTAGAAATAGTGGAATCTTGTTCTACGAGACACTATTTGATGAAAATGCTTCATGTCACTTAGCACTAGGTAGAGCATATCCAACTTGTCTAAAAAAGGGAACAGATATGAGCCCTGAAGAACAAGCAAAAGCGCAACTAAATGCATCAAATACACATGTTGATTTCATGATTGGGACAAAAGACTTAGAAATCACTGGAATTACATTTGATGGTAAAGAAGTACCAGTATTCAAAAACGGAAACTTTGTATTTTAAATAAAAAGACAAAAAAGCGAGGAGAAACTGTTGATAACAAAACAATTTCAAGCAACCTCGCTTTTTAGTTTTTACCAATTAATTATCTTTTGAGTTTAAGTATTCTTTAAAGGCTGCTTGCCAGTTATCCTCGTTTGTTTCTAAAAAGATTTTTACTAAATTAGGGTGGTGCTTTTCAAGAAAACTTTTTACATTAGAATATCCAAAATCTATAAAAGACAATTGGGTAATAGCTTTGTCAAATTCTTCATAAATTGAAGGGTCGGCTGAACATCGATCGGTGAAAACAAAAGGGTTTGCATCACTTAGAAATTCATTTAATTCCTCATCGTTGTGACTTTCACTCAAAGAATCAAAACAATAAAACAACATTATAAATAAGTCTTTTTTACTAAACATACTATTTACCTCCCTTTTTATTTTTAAAAGGATTTTTATTTAAACCTGTTGATGAGTCCCAAGATCTAGGCTTTTTATTGATACCGGCATTGTTTATAATGCCATTTCTTATTCGCGCCCATAATTGTTGCCCATTTTCTTCTTTTGTCACCCACACATTTCCTTTAGCATCTTTTCTTCTTATTGCTGAAGGGTCATTAGCAAGTTTCAAGATTTTTTCCATATTTTCCGCCGTTTTTGGAAGATGACCCTCCTTGTTTCTAAAGATATGGTTTAATTGTGATGAGGAGGTTGGCAATTCGCTTTTTTCCAACGGAGAAGAATCATAACTAGTTTTAGAAGGAAGCTTAATCGATAAATTACTTCCTTTTGTGTGCCCGAAACCACCAAAATAACCGCCGCCCATTATAAATTCTCCCTTGAAACAACAAATTCCGGTTTAAAACAAACAACATTGATGTCTCTTTCTTTGCAGAACTCTAACAAATTTAATGGCAATTGCCCATAAGATATAATAGTCTTTGGACGAGTAATATCTACGAGCCTCTTGAATCCTTGCTCAAAATAAAATCTGTCATCTTTTACTTTGATATTTCCGTATGATCCGACTGCTATTGTTGAGCCAACTGAGATACCACTGAAACAAAAATCATAGCTTCTTTCGTCGGCCCATCTCACGTTAACAATTACATTTATACCATGCTCTTGAAGCCAAAAAGCAATCGCTCTATTTCTGTAACAATTCCAGGCTTGCAGTACTAAAGGAAAATCTCTATAAACACTGAAATCAGGAGCAATAACTCCTTTAAATCGTTTGAGAATCGGTAAATATCTTTCCGGGTTGTTCCAAACCCTTTCAAATTGACAATCGTCCTCATAGAAATGAACCCATTGGTCATAATCGGTGGTGGAAAGACACTTTGAAAAAGAGATTAATTTGTTTGGAATATAATTACAAGACGCACATACAGGAATCTCAAGCTTTCCATCATAATAAGCGTTTTTAACGAGAAACGCTTTAAAAACGTCTTTGCATCCGTTTCTAGATGCATTAAGTTTACTCATTGCATCACTCTCCTTTAAATAATAAGTAAGACTTGTCAAACTTTACAGAATGATGCATAATGAAGTTACGTTTAACAGATGCAAAATCTGTAAGTGTATCTTGCTTGTTGGGCCAACAATAAGCAAGATTTTTTTCTCTTTTCATGAAATCACCTCCTTTTGTTATATATAACAAATGATATAATCATTTATTATTAAGATAAGAAACAATATCTTTTTCTAATTTTGAATCTAGCATAATATTTTTTGTAGATTCGCACGCTTTTTTATACAATACTTCAATTAATTCTACTATTGCAGGAGAGGTTTCTTCTCCTGTAGCACATAGTGGCGAACAAAAAGGATTAAGCAAATAAATTTCAATTCGTGGATGAGTAAATGAAAAAGTATTCTCTTCATAAGTTGAGAGTGGAATAATAAGAATTGTTTTATTTGCATCAAAATTGCAACGGCAACAAGCCCCGGTGACAATAGATGTTTCTCCCTTTCTAAATTTGGAAATGCATGAGGACTTTTTTATCCAACAATCCCCTGTATATATGCTTGTTTTATTAAGGATCCCTGCGTATGGAGAATCATCCAAGACATCAAAAAAATTGGAACCAGATAAGTGTGGTTCTATATCTTTTATCCACAGAAATTTGGATTCTTCCGAATCCTTGATTAAAGCAGATAGAAATTTAAGAACAATTAACTCTTTTGCATTTAGGTCGGTAAGAGAAGGCCCTATAATAGAATTCACAGAAACTTTAAAAATTTCTGATATTTTAACAATAAGGTCAATTGTGGGATTTGCTAAATTTCCTTCTTTTTCAAGTTTTGAAAAATAGCCAGGACTAACACCTATTGATTTTTCCAAAGAACCAAGTTTAATGTTTTGATTTTTAGCTAGAAATCTTATGTTATTGATACATACTTTTTTATCGTACATAATATCACCCAAACATATTATAACACAAATTTATGGTTTGGTAAAATAAAAAAACAAAATTTACGTTTTGATAAAATATTAAAAAAACATTGATAAAACGGTAAAAAGTGATACAAAGTGGGACAAAAAGAGGGAAAAGTATGAGGAATGGAATAAAAAGGTGTATAAATATGTATTTATATCTAATATGCGTGTACTATTATTATTTTATCAATTGTGATAAAATAAATTGTCGGAGCGTGATTAATTATGGCAAAGAAAACATTTTACATTACAACACCAATTTATTATGCATCAGGTAACTTGCACATCGGGCACACTTACACTACAACAATTTGCGACGCAATTGCAAGATACAAAAAACTAAGAGGATACGATGTCTTCTTTTTAACTGGTACTGATGAACATGGCGAAAAAGTTCAAGAAAAAGCAAAAGAAGCAGGAAAAACACCACAACAATTTGTTGATGAACTTGTTGATGGTATTAAAGATTTGTGGAAGAGACTAGACATTCAATACGATAAGTTTATTAGAACCACAGATGACTACCACGTTAAAACAGTTCAACAAATCTTTAGCGACTATTATAAAAAAGAGGATGTTTATAAAGGATCATATGAAGGGTGGTATTGCACACCATGTGAATCTTATTGGACAGAATCACAAGTTGGGGAAGATCATCGTTGCCCTGATTGTGGTAGGGAAGTTCATAAGACAACATCAGAATCATATTTCTTTAAGATGTCAAAATATGTTGATTGGTTAACAAAATATTATGATGAACATCCAAGTTTTATTGAACCTATTTCTAGAAAAAATGAAATGGTTAATAACTTTATTAAACCAGGACTAGGTGATCTAAGTGTTTCTAGAACCACTTTCGATTGGGGAGTTCCAATCTTAGAAGATCCAAAACACGTCATTTATGTTTGGATTGATGCTTTATCAAATTACATCACAGCTTTAGGTTACAAACAAGATAACGATGAGTTATTTAAAAAATATTGGCACAATGATGAAGATCATGAAGTCCTACACGTAGTAGGAAAAGAAATTATTAGATTCCATATGATCTATTGGCCAATCATGCTAGAAGCATTAGGTCTAAGCCAACCAACTAAGATTTTTGCTCATGGTTGGATACTAATGAATGGCGGAAAGATGTCAAAATCTAAAGGGAACGTAATTTATCCAGAACCAATTATTGAAAAATATGGTCTAGATACACTTCGTTATTACATGACAACATGTGTCCCATTTGGACAAGATGGAACATTCACTCCAGAATTATTTGTTGAAAACGTTAATAATGATTTAGTTAATAACTACGGAAACTTATTATCTAGAAGTATTTCAATGGTAACTAAATACTTTGGAGGCAACATTCCAGAATATAAAGGCGCTATCGGAAACTTTGACAAAGATTTAGAAATAGCTTTAGAAAATGCCAAGAAGCATTATGAAGACAAAATGGATAAATTCTATGTTGATCAAGGCTTTAGAGAAGTATTTGACTTATTAAGCAAAGCTAACAAATATATTGATGATACAAAACCTTGGGAACTTGCTAAAGACGAAGCAAAAAAAGATGAATTAGGATCAGTAATGACTCACTTAATGTTAGTCTTAAAAGAAGCAAGCGTTATGTTAAAACCAATGTTAGTTAATACATATCCAAAAGTTTTAACTCAACTAGGATTAGAAGAAATTGAATACGATACAATCTTAGATTTCCATGGTATGGATAATAAGATTGTTACAAAAGGAGAAAACATTTTCCCAAGACTTGATGTTGCAAAGGAAACAGAATATTTAGCAAATAGTTTTAAAGGATAAAATGAGAAGAGTAATTATTGTTGGTGGCGGTCATGCTGGAATAGAAGCTAGCCTAGCGGTTGCTAGAGCTGGTTTTACTGCGACTTTAATTACCCTAGATATCACTAATATTGGAAGTATGCCATGTAATCCATCTATTGGGGGACCTGCTAAAGGAGTGGTTGTAAGAGAGATAGATGCCCTTGGCGGAGAAATGGCAAAAGCAAGCGATGCTACTTATTTCCAATTAAAAATGTTGAATACTGGTAAAGGCCCAGGAGTTCAATGCTTAAGAGCTCAATCCGATAAATTAGAATATGCAAAATATATGCAAAATGTTTTACAAAGTGAAAAGAATATAGAAATAATTGAAAGCATGGCTACTTCACTAATTGTGGAAAACAAAGTTTGCAAAGGTGTTATTTTAGAGGATAATAGAAAGCTTGAAGCAGATGCCGTAATTTTAACAACAGGAACATATCCTAACTCTAAAATATTAAGAGGTCACACCTTTAAATTAGAGGGTCCAGACGGACAAAGAAGTGCGATTGGGATAAGTGAATCTTTAAAAGCAAACGGCTTTAATATCCAAAGATTAAAAACTGGAACACCTCCTAGAATTTATCAAGATAGTGTTGATTATTCTAAGATGAGTATTCAACCAGGAACTAAAGGTAATTTAGCTTTCTCTTATTCAACGACTAGATTTATACCTTTAGAAGAACAAAGAGTTTGTTATTTAATCCATACAACGCTAGAAACTAAAAAAGTTATTCAAGATAACTTAAAAGAATCAGCAATGTATGGAGGAATGGTTGAAGGAGTAGGGCCTAGATATTGTCCTTCAATCGAAGATAAGATTGTTAAATTTGCCGACAAGGATCAACATCAATTGTTTGTTGAACCAGAGTCAGCAAGTTTGGATACAATTTATTTACAAGGATTTTCAACATCAATGCCTGAAGAGATTCAAGAAAAAATGATTAGAACTCTTCCAGGTTTTGAAAATTGTAAAGTAAAAAAATATGCTTACGCTATTGAATATGATGCAATAGATCCATTGCAATTAAAACCAAGTCTAGAAACTAAACCTGTAGAAAACTTGTTCTGCGCAGGTCAAATAAATGGGACAAGTGGTTATGAAGAAGCGGCAGGGCAAGGACTAATGGCAGGAATCAATGTCATTAATAAATTAAAAGGGAAAGAGCCTTTAGTCTTAAGAAGAGATGAAGCGTATATCGGTGTTATGATTGATGATTTAGTAACTAAAGGGACAAAGGAACCTTATAGACTTCTTACATCCCGTGCTGAATATCGATTACTACTAAGACACGATAATGCTGATGCTAGACTTAGAAAATACGGCTATGAAATCGGTTTAGTAAGCAAAGAGACTTATAATCAATTTTTAAATAAACAACAAGATATTGAAAGGTTAAAAGAAGAATTAAAAAATACTAAATTTGGAGTAAAACACGAAATAAATAGTGTACTTATTTCTAGAGGAGATGAAGCACTAACTAAAGGTGTGAATGGATACTTGCTTTTAAAACGTCCTCTTATTTCAATCGAAGATATTACTAAATATTTAAGGAATATTTATAGTGAAGAAGTTTTAAAAGATGTTGAAATAAACATAAAATACGAAGGCTATATTAGCAAGCAAAAAGAAGAGGCCGAAAATAGAAAGCATCTTGAAGAACAGGTTATCCCTGAAGACATGGATTATGAACATATGGATAATATTGCAATAGAAGCTAAACAAAAATTGATGCTAGTAAAGCCTAGAACAATAGGACAAGCTTCAAGAATATCAGGAGTAAATCCTAGTGATATTGGCATTCTAATAATGAATCTAAGATTAAGGGGGAAGAAAAATGAACATTAATGATTTTATAAATGATGTAGCAAGTTTAGGTATTACCCTTAATGAAGATCAACTAGATAAATTCAAGACATATTATGAATATCTAGTTAGTGAAAACGAGAAATACAATTTAACAAGTATAGTTGATGAAGAAGAAGTATATGAAAAACATTTCTTTGATTGCATCTCACTAATTAACGCAGAAGATTTTACTAATAAGAGCGTTGTTGATTTAGGTAGTGGAGCAGGATTTCCATTAATCCCTTTAAAAATAATTGATGATTCAATTAAAGCTACAGCGCTAGATTCAACTGGTAAGCGAATGATGTTTATAGATAACCTTGCTAAAAAGTTGGGATTAAAGGATGTTAAGACAATTGTTGCTAGAGCTGAAGAATACAAAGGTGAAAAATTTGATATTTGTGTTGCTAGAGGGGTTGCATCATTAAACATTTTATTAGAGTTAGCTTGCAACCTAATTAAACCAAAAGGATATCTAGTTATTATGAAGGGCACAAATTATCAAAGAGAAATCACTGAAGCTGCTCATGCGCTAGACACACTAGGTTATAAGATAATTAGAGTGCAAGAAGTCAAACTTACTAAAGCAAATGTTACGCACTTTAACATGTGCCTACAAAAAATTAAACAACATGAAACGAAATATCCTAGAAGTTATTCTAAGATAAAAAATAAACCATTGTAGAGGAGGGATGTTATGGGAAAGATTATTGCAATATGTAACCAAAAAGGTGGCGTTGGGAAAACAACCACAGCTGTTAATTTAGCAGCATCATTAGCTTACTATAACAAGAAAGTATTAGTTATCGATATAGACCCACAATGTAACTCATCAGCGGGTTTAGGATTTGATTCATCATTACTTGATAAAACTATTTATGAAGTAATTACCAAAAAATGTGAAATGAAGGATGCGATTATTCAAACATCAACTCCAAAACTTCACCTTCTTTCAGGCTCTTTAAATATGGCAATGGCAGAAATTGATTTGTACAAATATCCAAATGCAACATTGCTATTAAAAAATGTTTTGGAACCTATTAAGGATAAATATGACTATGTTTTAATTGACTGCCCACCATCACTTGGACTATTAAACGTCAACGCCTTAAATGCTGCTAATAGTGCAATGATTCCAATGCAATGTGAATACTATTCAATGGAAGGACTTGTCATGCTACTAAATAACATTAGAAAAATTCAACAAACAAGTAACCCACATATTGAGATTGAAGGAATTTTACTTACAATGTGTGACTTTAGAACAAAGTTTGCTGTTGAAGTTCAACAAGATGTTAGACAAACATTTAAAGATAAGGTATACCATGTTGGTGTTCCAAGAAATATTAAATTAGTAGAAGCATCATCTAGAGGTAAAAGCATCATTGAATACGATATAAAAGCAAGTGGTGCTAAAGCATATCTAGAGATTGCAAGGGAGGTCATTAAGAATGAAAAACGATAAAAGATTAGGGAAAGGGTTGGCAGATTTATTACAATCTAATCTACCTGACCAAATCGACTTTATTCAAAAAGACCAAAATAGAGTAAAGACTTATATTAATATTAAAGAAATTAAACCAAATCCATATCAACCACGTATCGAGTTTGATAAAGAAAAACTAAACGAACTTGCTTCATCAATTAAAGAAAGAGGCATCATTACACCAATTCTATTGAGAAAGGTTAATGATCACTATGAAATTGTTGCAGGTGAAAGACGTTTTAGAGCAGCTCAAATTTGCAAGTTAGAAGAAGTACCTGCTATTGTTGAAAAATTTAATGATCAAGATATGGCAGAAATTGCTTTGATCGAAAATATTCAAAGAGAAGATTTAAATGCGATGGAAGAAGCGCTAGCATATTCTAATTTAATGAAGACAAGCAATTTAACTCAAGAAGAATTAGCTTTTAAGATTGGTAAAACTAGACCTTATATTGCCAATACTTTGAGACTACTTGTATTACCTAAAGAAGTACAAGAAATGATTTCAAACAATAGTCTTGCTCCAGCAGCAGCTAGAACTCTTATTGGATTGCCAAATGATCAAATAATTGCAATGGCTAAAGAAATAACAAAGAACAAGATTAGTGTTAGAGAAGTAGAAAAGAAAGTAAATGTCATTAAAAAACGTAAAGTAGAAGTTTATCTAAAAGAAACTGAACTTTTAGCAAATTATTTAGATACTAAAGTTAAGATTGATGAAAAATCGATTAAGATTAACTTCAAAGATGAACAAGAACTAAAAAACATCTTAGATAAGATTATTAAAGATTAACATGGATAGACTTCAAAAAGTAATAGCGTCAATGGGAGTGTGTTCTAGAAGACACGCTGAGATATTGATTCAAGAGGGAAGAATAAAAATTAATGGGGAAGTTGTAACAAAACTAGGTACAACAGTTTCAGATACAGATAAAATTTTTCTTGATGATAAGCCATTACTTAAAGAAGAAAAAGTTTATTACATGCTTAATAAACCTAAATATACAATTACAACACTTAGCGATACTAAAAATAGACCAACTGTTATGTCTTGCTTTAAAGATGTTAAAGAAAGAATCTATCCAATCGGCAGATTAGATTTTGATACAACAGGAATATTACTATTTAGTAATGATGGTGATTTAGCATACAAAATAATGCACCCAAGCAAAGAAATAAATAAAACTTATATTACGCATATCAAAGCAAAGATAAGTAAAGAAGAATTAGCAAAACTAGAAAAAGGAGTTTTACTAAATGATGGGATGAGCTATCCTGCTAAAACAACACTTCTTGGCTATGATATAAAAAACAGCGAATCAATAGTTTCCTTAACAATTCACGAAGGAAGATATCATCAAGTAAAAAGAATGTTTGAAGCAATAGGATATAAAGTAACAAGCTTAGATCGTTATAGTATATGTGGGTTAAATTATGGAAATTTAAAACAAGGTGAGTATCGAAAACTTACTGATAAAGAAATTGAAAAATTAAAAAAGGAGGTTAAATAAAATGAAGTTATTTGTAGGACTAGGAAACCCAGGAAAAGAATATGAAAAAACTAGACACAACATTGGATTCATGGTGATGGACACTTTAATGAATAAACTTAATGTGCTAGATGATCAAAAAGAAAAGTTCAACGGGCTTGTAGTAAAAACAAAAATAAAGAATGAAGATGTCATTTTATTAAAACCTCTTACATATATGAACTCTTCTGGATTATCAGTTAGAGAAGTTTGTGATTATTACAAGATCGATATTGAAGATGTGTTTGTAATCCATGATGATATGGATTTTGGAGTGGGAAGTTTTAAATTAAGACAAGGTGGTAGTGGCGCAGGGCATAATGGCATTAAAAGCATTATCGCAAGTCTTGGTGGAGAAAATTTCAAAAGATTTAGAGTAGGAATTGGCAGACCCCCAAGAGAATGCAAAGTCGATTACGTTCTATCTAAATTTTCTAAAGAAGAATTAAAAGAGTTAGAGCAAGTAGCGCTAACTATATGTGATGCATTAATTGATTCATTCGATTATACATTTCAAAATTTAATGACAAAATATAACAAAACAAAAAAGAAAGAAGAACCTAAGAGTGAAAGCAATAATTGATTTGTTAAAAGATGAAAAAGTTGTTACTACATTACTTAGTAAAAATAAGACAATTGTTTGTAGCGACAATCAAGATGAGGCACTAGTTATAGCTAGTGCTTTTAGGCGTTATAACAAACCAATTTTAGTAGTAGAAAATAACTTATACGCAGCCCAAGGGTTATATGAGCGATTAAGTGGGTTATTAAAACCAGACGAATGTTTATTCTTCCCAAGTGACGAATCGTTTAGAATTGAAGCAATGGCTGCATCAAAAGAATTAATCGCGCAAAGACTATATGTAATGTCTAGTCTAGCCTCAAATAAAAACGCAGTAATTATCGCACACACTGCAAGTATTGTAAGATTTTTACCACCATTTAAATTGTTCAAAGGGCAGATGTTAGATTTAAAATTAGGCGACGTTATTGATGATGAAGGGTTTATTAAATACTTAACTAGTGTAGGTTATGAAAGAGTTAATAAAATAGAACACTCACTCCAATTTGCTAGACGTGGAGGAGTAATCGATATTTATAGTGTTAACTACGAAAATCCAATAAGAATAGAATTATTTGGAAATGAAATTGATAGTATTCGTTTCTTTAATTTAGATAGTCAAAAGACAATCAAACAAATTAAAGATGTAACAATTGCTCCTGCTAGTGAGTTGCTATTAGAGAGTGATTATGAAAAACGTTTAGAGAAATTAGTTAGTGAAACTCATAACGAAAAAGTTAGTCAAGATTTATTAGCCTTAAAAGAGACTCACAACGAAACATTATTATACAAATATTATTCATATTTCCAAGATAACATCGAATCTATTGTTGATTATGTTAGCGATGATACTTTACTTATTTTATCAAACCTAGATTATATCAAAGAAAATTATAAGCTTCTGTATGAAGAAAGTTTTGATTATTTAGAAAGCGAAGAGGGTTATGTAAAACAAATTATCTTGGACTTGTTAAGCGTCTTAAATAAGAAAACAAACATGTCATTTATCAATGAATTTAGAAAAAAAGATAGTGATGTTGAAAGCCCAATTCAAGGGGTGGAAAGCGCTTATGGAAATACCAAAGTTATCTATGAAATTGTTAATGAATATTTGAAAGAAGGAAACAAAGTTGTTTTATGTGTTGAAAATAAAAACCAACTAGATTGTTTACTATCTTGGGCTAAAGATTATGGCTTAAAAATGGAATATGGAAATTATGATGAACTACCTAAAAAACAACTAACTTATGTTGAGTATGCACTAAAAGATGGTTTCAAATTACCTAAGCAAAAACTTGTTTACATTGGTGCTCATGAATTATTTGGAACTAGAAGTGTTAATAAAAGTAATGTATCAAGATATAGAAGCAGCGTAGCACTTCAATCATATGAGAATTTATCAATCGGTGATTTTGTTATTCATGAAGTTCATGGTATTGGTAAATTTTTAGGTATTGAAAGTATTGAAACAAATGGAATTCATCGAGACTATCTTCATATTGGATATCGAAACAATGGAGTCTTATATGTTCCATTAGAACAATTCAGGCTTATTAGAAAATATGTTGCTAAAGAAGGAAACGAACCTAGACTTAATAAGTTAGGTAGCGATGAATGGAAGAAAACCAAAGCCAAAATCAAAGCAAGAATTAGTGATATCGCAGATAGACTAATGGTCTTATATTCTAATAGAGTAGAAAAACAAGGTTATGCTTTTGCAAAAGATAGTGAATGGCAAGCTCCATTTGAAGCTTCGTTCCCATTTGAATTAACTAAAGATCAAGCTAGATCTGTTGAAGAAATAAAAAAAGATATGGAAAGCCCTTATCCTATGGATAGACTACTTTGTGGTGATGTTGGTTTTGGTAAAACAGAAGTCGCTTGGATTGCTGCTTTTAAAGCAATTATGTCTGGGAAACAAGTCGCACTTCTTTGCCCAACTACATTACTTGCAAAACAACATTTTGACAATGCACTAGATAGATTTAAAAATTACCCAATAAGTATTGGAGTACTTAATAGATTTGTTAGCGAAAAAGAACAAAATAAATATTTAAAAGCTGCTACAGATGGAAGCCTTGATATTTTAATTGGAACCCATAGATTATTATCAAAGGATGTTAAGTTTAAAGATTTAGGATTACTTATTGTTGATGAAGAACAACGTTTTGGGGTAGAGCATAAAGAGATTATTAAAGAAATGAAAAACTCTGTTGATGTTCTAACACTTTCTGCAACGCCAATTCCTCGAACATTGCAAATGGCATTAATTGGAATAAGAAGTTTATCACAATTAGATACACCACCAGAAAAAAGAATGCCAGTTCAAACTTATGTTATTGAAAAGAATGACAAAATGATTAAAGAGATAATCGAAAGAGAACTAGCTAGACATGGTCAAGTATTCTATTTATATAATAGAGTTGATCGCATCAATAGTATTGCTTCTAGCATTCAAAAAAGCGTAAAAGGCGCTAAGGTAATTTGCGTTCATGGACAAATGAATAGAGATGATGTAGAAGAAGCAATGTATCGTTTTAATAACCAAGAAGCTAACGTTATGGTTTGTACATCAATCATTGAAAACGGCATTGATATTCCAAATGCAAACACTATCATTGTAGAAGATGCAGACAAGTTTGGATTATCGCAACTTTATCAAATAAAGGGAAGAGTTGGTAGAGGAGATAGATTGGCTTACGCTTATTTACTATACACTCCTAGAAAGCAACTAAGTGAAATAGCTACAAAGAGATTGCGTGCCATTAAGGAGTTTGCAGAACTTGGATCAGGTTACAAGATTGCAATGCGAGATTTAACTATTAGAGGTGCAGGCGATATTTTAGGAGCAGAACAATCTGGTTTTATTGATATGGTAGGTATTGATACTTACATTAGATTATTAAATGAAGCTATTGAGGAACGTAAAAGTGGAGTTCCTACTCCTGAAATTGAAATTCATAAACCGCTTAATATCGATGCCTACATTAATAAGGGATTTACCAATGATGATTTAGACAAGATTAATTTGTATCAAAAGATTGATGAGGTTAATTCTGTTGATGAATTATTAAGTCTAGAAAAAGACATGAAAGATATTTATGGAAAGCTTCCAAAAAATGTCAAACTTTTATTAGAGAAACGTCGATTAGAATTATTTGAGACTGATGATATTGTAAGTGAGACAAAAGATTCCTTAGATGATTATGAAATCATCTTTAGTGAGGAGTTTGCTCATATCGATGGAATTGGTATTGATTTATTTAAGATAACAGGAGAGACTTCACCGCACATTAAATTATCATTTAGAGCAAACAAAATTAAAATGACTATTTCTAAGAAGGATGAATTATGGTTAGATCATACGATTTCAGTCTTAGAAAAGTTAAAAATAGTACTAAATAAAACAAAGAAATAGATCAATTGTTATCAATTGGTCTTTTTTTAGCTATAAAAAACCGGCCATAGCCGGTAATAATTACAGATTGTTGAGAATAAAACTAATTTGAGAAATTAAATCTTCTATTTCATCTTTTAGCGTAAAATAGTTATTAACAAGTGGGTTAGTAAAATACTTATCTTTTAGATTTGTTATTTTTTCTTTTAACTGCAAATATTCTTCTTCCTTGTTAGCAGCCTTTAATTTAGTTAATTGTATTTGTAATTTTTTTAAATCTTCTTGCAATTTTTTAATCTCACTAGATTCATTAAATTCTTTTGAGATAGTATTAAATTCTTTTACTAAAGGAAGGGAAGAAATTTGTTCTCTAAAAGTTGATATTAAATTTTCTAATTCTTTATTCAACTACTTCACCTTCTAGTGTATAAGTTTTAGCAACATCAATTCTAACATTGACTATTTTTCCAACTAAGCTAGGATCTCCTTTGAAGTTAACTAACTTATTATTTTCACTATAGCCTGTTAGGATGTTTTTATTGCGCTTTGAAGGTCCTTCGACAAGAACCTTAACAATTTGACCTTCGTAGTTTTTATTCGCTTCTAGAGCGTATTTATCAACTAATTTATTTAGTCTCATAAGTCTATCATGCTTTTCTTCAAAACTAACTTCATCTACCATTCTTGCAGCAGGAGTTCCTTCTCTAGGAGAGTAGATAAAAGTAAAAGCATTATCGTATTTACAATAATTAAAAATATCTAATGTGTGTTGGAATTGTTCCTCAGTTTCATTAGGGAAACCAACAATAATATCAGTAGTTAAAGAAAGGTTAGGAATTCTTCTTTTCATTTCATCTACTAAAGTTTTGTATTCTTCAATGGTGTAGCGTCTTGCCATTTTTCTTAAAACTTCATCATCACCACTTTGAACTGGTAAATGAATATAAGGCATGATATTAGGATTATTACAAATGGCATCTAACATTTCTTTAGTAAAGTTCCATGGGTGGGAAGTAACAAATCTAATTCTAGGAATATTAGTTTTAGCAACTTCATTTAATAGTGTTGCAAAATTATAACCTAAACCTAGATCATTACCGTAAGCATTAACGTTTTGACCAAGAAGAGTTATTTCTTTATAACCTTGTTTAATTAGATCGTTAACTTCATTTAAAATATCTTCTTTTAAACGGCTTCGTTCTTTACCTCTAGTATAAGGGACTATGCAATAAGTACAGAACTTATCGCAACCATACATTATATTAACCCAAGCCTTAAGACCATCATCTCTTTTAGAAGGAAGGTTTTCATAAATTTCCCCCTCTTTTGAGAAGACTTGAATTGTTGTGCGTTTGTTATTAAATATTACATCATCCAAAAGGGTAGGAAGATTAGCAATATTATGAGTACCAAAAATTAAATCTGTTTGTGGATGCTTTTCCATGATTTTATTAACAATAACTTCTTGTTGAACCATGCATCCAGAAATGCCAAAGATAAAATTGGGATTTAGTTTTTTGATAGCTTTTAAATTTCCAATTGCACCAAAAACTTTTTCTTCTGCATTTTCTCTAACAGCACAAGTGTTTAGAATAACGACATCAGCTTTTCTAGCATCAGCTTCATAAGTATAACCAATCTTTTCTAAAATACCAGCAATCATTTCTCCATCTCTTTCGTTTGCTTGGCAGCCAAAAGTATGAACATGATATGTTCTATTTTTAGCAACAATAGAAAGTCTTTCTGGTATTTCTATTTTTGCTCTTATGATTTCGCTTCTTTCTTTGCTTCTTTGTCCTGCATCTTTAATACAAGGCATGCTGAAGTCTTTTCCATAATCTTTCATTTAATCACCAAAGAAATTATACACTTTTATTTTATTAATTACAAAAAAAGATGGCATAAAGCCATCTTTAACTAAAATGGATGATCTGGATTAATATATACTCTTTCGATAGTTTTTGTTTTTCCAGTTGTTTCATCAATATCAAGGACTAGGCCACAAAGTTGGGCAGGACCATCAGCAATTTCAAACCTATTTGAAACTCCGAATCTAGTACGGTGAATGATAATATCTTTATCAACACCTAAGACACCATTGTATGGTCCACACATTCCAACATCGCTACAAAATGCTGTTCCGTTAGGTAAGATTCTATAATCTAATGTAGGGACATGGGTATGTGTTCCTAATAAGGCACTAACTTTACCATCGTAATTCCAACCGAGGGCGATTTTTTCACCTGTTGCTTCTGCATGGAAATCAACGATGTGAATTACTTCATTGTTTTTTGCAATAACATCATCTAGTGCATCAAAAGGGTTTGCTGGATTGCCAGCATTGATAAATGCACGACCAAGAATATTTGTTACGCGATATTTAATGCCATTATGTTCGAAAACTCTACTTCCAAATCCAGCACTGCTAGGATGAAGATTTAGTGGCCGAACAATTTTATTACTTTTTTCCCAGAAAGCATTGGATTGATTTCCAAAAAGGAAATGGTTACCTAATGTTATTGCATCAATTCCTAACTCATCAAGTTCTTGATAAGTAGAAGGGCTAATACCTTTGCCATGTGCAACATTTTCACCATTTGCGATAACAACATCAATCTTATATCTTTCTTTTATTTTAGGAAGATATTCGTGAATTATTTCTCTTCCTGGTTTGGAGACAATATCTCCTAAAAACAAAAACTTCATTTAATTCATCTCAAATCTATTTAGCAATTTCGTTTGCTCTAGTTTCACGAATAACTGTAACTTTTATTTGTCCAGGATATGTTAAATCTTTTTCAATCCTTTCTCTGATTTCCCTAGCAAGTTTAAATGCGCTTAGATCATCAACTTTATCAGGAACTACCATAACTCTAACTTCACGGCCTGCTTGAATTGCAAATGCACTTTCAACACCGTCGAAGCTTTTAGCGATAGTTTCTAGTTCTTCAATTCTTTGAATATATTTTTCTAGTGATTCGCTTCTTGCACCAGGGCGAGCAGCACTTAATGCATCAGCTGCTGCAACTAGTTGAGCATATACACTTGTAGGAGGCACATCACCATGGTGAGATTCAATAGCATTTAATACCACTTTATTTTCGCCATATTTTTTAGCATATCTTACACCAATTTCAACGTGGCTACCTTCAATTTCAAAGTCAAGAGCTTTTCCTAAGTCATGTAATAAACCAGCACGTCTTGCAAGGTGTTGGTCAAGGCCTAATTCTGAAGCCATTGTTCCTGCTAGGAAAGCAACCTCCATTGAGTGTTGTAAAACGTTTTGTCCATAACTTGTACGATATCTTAATCTACCAAGTAGGTTAACAAGTTCGTGGTTGATTTTAGAAATGCCAACTTTAAATAAAGCTTCTTCTCCAGCCTTATTAATTGTTTCTTGAATTTCAGCTTTTGCTTTTTCGACAACTTCTTCAATCCTTCCAGGTTGAATACGTCCATCTTTGATTAGATATTCAAGAGATAGTCTTGCTGTTTCACGTCTAATAGGATCAAAACAGGAAACAGTGATAACTTCTGGTGTATCATCAATAATTAAATCAACACCTGTAAGTTGTTCAATTGTTCTAATATTTCTTCCTTCACGACCAATGATTCTTCCTTTTAGATCATCACTAGGTAATGCGACAACAGAAACTGTTCTTTCGTTACTTACATCTTGGGCAAATTTTTGAACTGCAAAGCCTAAAAGTTCACGAGCTTTCTCGTTAACTGTTGCTTTAGCTTCTTCTTCTGCGTTTTTGATGTAAGCAGCAAATTCTAATGCTGACTTTTCTTCAACACGTTTAAATAACTCGTCTTTTGCTTCTTGAGAAGACATTGATGCAACTTTCTCAAGTTCGGCAATGATTGACTCAATACGTGAGTCTAAATCGGCTTCTTTTTTATCGAGGTCTTGTAGTTTTTGGTTTAATTGTGTTTGTTTTGATTCAAGAGCTTCTTCCTTAGATTGCAAAGCCAAATCACGGCGATCAATATTTTGTTCGCGTTGTAAAAGCTTGTTCTCTAAATTAGATATTTCTTGTCTACTTTCTTTTAATTCTTTTTCAGCTTCAATTTTTTGTTCGTATGCTGCAGTTTTTGCATCTAATTGAGCATTACGAATAATTTGATCTGCTTTAGCTTCTGCTTCTTTAGCAAGTTTATCAGCAAGATCTTTTGATTTTTTGACGCTACTTTGTGGGATGATGTTCATAATTATTATCCCAACAACAATTCCGCCTACTATACCACCGATAAGAGGAAGCGCGATACTACTAAATTCTGCTAGTATCATTTTAATTTCCTCCTATTAAAACTTTTTTTCGTATTTATATATACGAAGCGTGAAGAATTATTCATCTTCTCGCATACCTATATTTTAATCCTTTTAAAATATAATCTCAACTATAAAAAGAAAATTACTGTGGCAAGAAAAAAGAACGGAAAATCCGTTCTTTTCTATTCGTGTTCGTTATTGTACATTTTTTCTTTGACAGCAGATTTAACTTCTTCAAAGATTGTTGGGTTATCATGTAACCACTTTTTAGCATTATCTTTTCCTTGAGCAATACGATCACCTTTGTAATCATACCAAGCTCCTGATTTTTGAACAATGTCGAAGTTGACAGCCATATCGAGTATTTCAGCTTCTTTAGAAATCCCTTTACCATATAGGATTTCAACTTGAGCAGTTTTGAATGGTGGAGCAACTTTGTTTTTAACACATTTAATATTTACTAAGTTACCAATAATTTCGCTACCTTGCTTAATTGCTTCACTACGTCTTACTTCAAGTCTAATAGTGGAGTAGAACTTTAATGCTCTTCCACCAGTTGTTGTTTCAGGATTTCCAAACATAACGCCAATTTTTTCTCTTATTTGATTAATGAAGATAATTGTACAATTTGTTTTGTTTAAATTACCTGTTAATTTTCTTAAAGCTTTTGACATAAGTCTAGCTTGTAAACCCATTTGTGCATCAATCATTTCCCCATCTAGTTCTGCTTGAGGAACAAGAGCTGCAACGGAGTCAACAACAATTAATGAGATTGCATCGCTTTTTACTAACATATCAGCAATTTCCATTGCTTGTTCTCCTGAGTCAGGTTGGGAAAGAATTAACTCATCAATATTGACACCAAGATTTTTTGCATAAACAGGATCAATAGCATGTTCAGCATCAATGAATGCAGCTTTTCCTCCTGCTTTTTGTGCTTCAGCAATTGCGTGTAGCGCAACTGTTGTTTTACCACTTGATTCAGGACCATAAATTTCAATAACTCTTCCGCGAGGATAACCTCCAACGCCAAGAGCATAGTCTAGAGCAATAGAACCGCTTGAGACAGTATCAGCCTTGATTGAAGTTCTTTCTCCAAGTTTCATAACGGCTCCATCACCGAATTGTTTTTGAATATTCTTTAAGGTTTCATTTAATTTTTCGTCATTACTTGTAGTGACTTTTGTTTCTTTCATAATTTCACCCCTTCTATTTTATTAAATCGATTATTTTGTTAATAGCATATTCAATTGCCCAGTTTTTAACTTCTAATCGAGATTTTTTAATAACGTGTTCTTCTACTAAAATTTGATCTTTATAAGCAAAGCCGATATAAATTAATCCGCATTCCTTATTTTCGCTAACTCCGGGTCCAGCATTACCGCTGAAAGCTACTGCAACATCAACTCCCATAATATCTTTAGTGTTTTTAACCATTTCATAAACACATTCTTTTGAAATGGCACCAAACTTATCTAGGGTAGAGGCATTTACTTTTAGAAGCATGTTTTTCATTTCGTTTGAGTAAGTAACTAAACTTCCTTTAAATACATTGCTTGCACCAGGGATGTTTGTAATGTAGTTAGCAAAACCTCCGCCGCTAAAGCTTTCACTAGCACCAAGAGAAAGGTGTTTGTTAGTAAGCAATTCTACAATGTTATTTTCCATTGTAATCTGCACCCTCTAAGATAAACTTTCTGTTTTTGATAAAATAATCAATACCAGAAATTAATGATATAACACCTGCGATGTAAGCAAGAATTACTGCATATGGAATTTGTAGTAGTATTACAATCATTGCTACCATTTGAACAACAGTTTTTGCTTTTCCCCAAATAGAAGCAGCAATAACAACTTTCTTTTCACTTGCAATTAATCTTATTGCGTCAACAATGGTATCTCTTACGATGAAGACAATTATTACAATTACCGGAACTTCATGCCAAAAAGCAAGAATCATATATAAGACATTAACAAGTAATTTATCAGCGATAGGATCAAGGAACTTACCAAATGTTGTAACGATTCCTCTTTTTCTTGCGATATTTCCATCAAGGAAATCAGAAATAGAACCAATTACAAATAAGGCAAGTAGGATTATTCTTTGTAAGCTATATTCTAGTCCGAAGATATTATAACTAGGCCAAGCCCAATTTAATGCATCAGGAAGTAAAGCAACCAAAATAACAAAAACAACGATAATCATTCTTGCTAGGGTGATTTTGTTAGGCAAGTTTAATTTTAGAAACCACTTCATAGTTGCACCTTCTTTGTACCCTATAATTATAACATGCGCATATACAAAAATAAAAGAGCAAAAGCTCTTTTATAAAGTGGCGGTTTTATAAGCCATGTTCTGTATTAGGTAATCATTTATCTATGTGCAAGCACATTTTTGGAATAGATTCGTTTCTCCTTCCAAAATTCTCCTACCAAATTTGGATTTCTCGCTTGAGGGGTTTACCGCGTTGCATTCTATCATTTCTAATAGATTCGTCACTGTGGCACGTTACAAGAATTAACCATGTTTTACAATTTAGGTATTTTCTCGCCGTTAGGTACTGCTACCTACCCAGTTTTATTTTTTAAACTGGCACAAACACTACTAGCATCACAGCTAGTGCGAGCATGGACTTTCCTCTACAAATGTAGCGATTACCAGAACCGCATATACATTTTGCCAAAATAAAGCTAAATTGTAAAGAGTTATTATGGTATAATAAAAATATATTAAAGAGGAGTAAAGAATGATAAATTACCCAAATGGCATAAAGGCTAGCAAAATTGTTATTAAAGCAAATGATGGTAGCAGAAATAGGGGAATGGCTTTCGAAGAGGAAATAAATATCTCTAACGAGGCCTACCGCAGAGAAAATAAAGCAATCATTTATAAAAAACCAACACCAATAAAAGTTGTTCATATTGAAAATGGCGGATTTAAACAAGGAAAGATAAGTGAAGCTTATTTTGAGCAACCTTCAACAACAGATTATAATGGAATTTACAAGGCTAAATATATAGATTTTGAAGCTAAAGAAACCTTGAATAAAACATCATTCCCTTTAGCAAATATTCACGCTCACCAAATTGATCATTTGATTAGAATAAAAAAACAAGGCGGTATTGCTTTTATCATTGTGCACTTTAAAACATTAAATGAAGTATACATTCTTGATGCTGATGATTTAGAAGAATTTAACAATTTAACAAAAAGATCAATACCTTATGAAGAATTTAAAAAAAGAGGGATAGAAGTCCCTCAAGGATATATTATAAGAATTGATTATTTAAAAGCAGTAGATAAACTATATAATCTTTAAAATGTAGCGGATTTCTTGCTACATTTTAATTTACATTCAGCACACTTTGGATTTTTTGCTGTGCAATAATAACGACCAAAAGCAATAAGTTGATGATGAAGTTTATGAAAGTCTTCTCCTTCAAAGAATTTTGCTAATTTCTTTTCAACTTTAACAATGTCATCTTTGAAACTAGCAATAGCAAATCGATGGGCTAGTCTGTTGATATGAGTATCAACAGGGAAAGCTTTAATATGATAAAGCTCAATCAAAATCACATTGGCAGTTTTTCTACCAATTCCATTTATAGAAGTAAGAGTGTCAAAATCATTAGGAATGACTCCGTTAAATTTATTAACAATAGTATTAGCAATATCAATAATTCTTTTAGCTTTTATTTTAGATAATCCTAGTGATTTAATAATGTTTTCAACATCTTCAACTTTAGCTTTAGCTAGAGCATTAAAATCTTGATATTTAGCAAAAAGGGAAGGAGTGGCTCTGTTTACACTTTTATCTGTTGCTTGAGCAGATAAAACTACTGCAATTAATAATTCGTAGTCATTATTAAAATCAAGTTCACATTTAGCGTCAGGAACTATTTCATTAAAATAATTTAAAATGGCATCCTTATTTATTTTCGTCATCTTCATCGATCCAATCCAATGAAGAAATTTTTATTGTTTCTTCGATGTCATGTCTCCAGTCATCACTAATTGTGGAGTAACCTTCGTTTTTAGCTTCTTGTTCTTTTTTTCTATTAAGAATAATTTGATCAACATATCTAATATTGAAGGCTTTTTTAACTAGGGCCTCGTTTAATGAGTTAACAATTAATGATTTAGAACAACCTTCATCAAGCCAGGCTTGAATAGTTTGAAGTTCGATATATGATAATGGCCTACCAAATTTATTTTCAAATAGATCAAAGATTTCTTTATCATCATTTCCATTTCTTTCTAACTTATCGCTTTTAGCTAAACTAGAAACAAATGAATCACTTAATATTTCAACAAGTTTATCTAGGCTAGTATACATATGTCCATTTTCATCTTCTTTAATTAAAATGAAACCTTTAGACATAAGCCCTGTTAATAATTTATCAATCTCATCATATTTTAAAGACATTTTGAGGCTTAAAATTTCAGGTGTTACAAGTTTCTCACCATTACTAATGCAATAATCACACATCAAAATAATCATGACTTGATTTTCATCTAAAAGTAAGTCACGATAGTTTTCTAGAAGTAAATGTCTCCAGTTTAATGTTTTTAATAATTGTTTGTTAACTTGCATATTTATTCACCCAACTTATTATAATTAATTATCAAGATTTATGTTATAGAAGTCTAGCACTTTTTTAATTTCACTTACAGGAGCAATTTTAATAAATTTGCTTAATTCTAATTTTTGACGTTCTGTAGAGATAGAATCAACTAAGTTTACGTTATCTTTTATCGCTTTTTCAAGTTCTGAATCTAGTAAAAAATCTAGTGTCATTTTAAATCTAATTGCGCGCAATATTCTAACAGGATCTTCTTTAATTTTGCTGTCTGCATCACCAATGCACCTAATAGTGCGATTAGCGATATCTTTTTGACCATCGTAATAATCGAGGACATTTTTAAATTGGTCCATATAAATAGCATTCATAGTAAAGTCTCGACGTTCAACATCAATTTTAGGGTCATTTACAAAACTTACATAAGGGTGTCTTCTTTTTTCATAAGCCCCTTCTTTTCTTAGTGTTGTTATTTCGACTTTTTTACCATCAATGACAGCCTTAAAAGTACCGAATTTTGCGGCAAATTTATCGTAGCGGGGGATATTAAAGATTGTTGAAAGATTTTCGACTTTTGCATCAGTTGCAATATCGATATCATTAAAGTTGTTATAGATCAAATAATCTCTAACGCTACCACCGACTAGATAAGCAATAAATCCGGCATCATTGATAGTTTTTAATATATCTTTAACGTCATCGAAGGTATACTTCATTATCTTCTACGTCCTCCAAAAATTAAGACTAATCTAAATAGTTGAATTAAAGAAACTAGTAATGAAGCCACATAAGTTAAAGCAGCACTTGTTAAAACTTTTTGGGCGCCATCAGTTTCTTCTTTATTTAAAATATAACTTTCATTTTCTAAGTAATTTAGCGCTCTATTTGAAGCATTAAATTCTACGGGTAGTGTAACTAATTGGAATAAAGCTACAACACCAAAAAGAATCAAACCAATGTTAATAAAATCAATGATTGAAAATATAATTCCAACTAGAAGAATTAACCAGCAAAATCTATTAGAAATATTAACTATAGGGAGCATTTTATTTCTAACAACAAGAGCTTTATAGTTTTTAGCATGTTGAATAGCGTGACCTGCTTCATGGCATGCTACTGCAATAGCAGCAATAGAAGTTCCGCTATATACTGCTCTAGAAAGTCTAATAGTTTTTCTTGTTGGATCATAGGCATCACTTAAAGAACTAGAACTACCTAGTTCAATTATTACATCATAAACGCCGTTGTCTCTCATAAACTTACTTGCAGCTTCAGCGCCACTTAATCCACAAGAGGCATTAACACTTATATATTTGTTATAAGCTTTTTGGACTAAAGATTGAGCACCTAAAGAAATTAATATGCATAAAAGGAATAAAAGCCAATACATAGAATCACCTCGTTTATTACTATAATGATAAGAACTTTAATTTATTAAAGTTATTTTATAACAAAGCTAAAACTAGCGCAACAAAAAAGGAACCGTGCGGTTCCTTTTTTAAAACTATAACATTTCTTTTAAAGCTGTTGCTTGTTTGAAAGCGACTTTCTTTGATGCTGGAACTTTTACAATTTCCTTTGTCATAGGGTTCTTAGCTGTTCTAGCAGCAATTTTCTTAACCTTGAAGTTTCCAAATCCACTGATTTTAACTTCATCGCCATTTGCTAAAGCCTTAGCAATAACTTCAAATACTGTGTCGATGCAAACGTTTGCTTCTTTTTTAGTAACGTTTCTTTTTTCTGCAACTTTTTCGATTAATTCAGCTTTATTCATAATTAAATACCTCCTGAATATTTGCCTTATTATACCAATAAAGGAGAGAATATGCAAGAAAACGGGGTATTTAGTAGATAAAAAAAGCCCTTATGGGCTTAATTATTCACTTTTTCTGCAAATTATCTTGATAGGAGTTCCTTCAAATCCGAAAGCTTCTCTTATCTTATTTTCGATAAAACGTTTGTAACTAAAATGTAAGAAATCAGGATCATTTGCAAATAACACAAATGTTGGAGGTTTTATTGCAACCTGGTTAGCATACTTGATTTTAATTCTACCACCATTGAAATCTGGGGCAGGATTAATTCTTTGAGCATCCATGATAATAGCATTTAACACAGAAGTAGATACGTGTTTAGTTGTACTATCATATGCGATATCTATTGCTTCAAAAATTGTATTAATTCTGGATTTAGTTAATGCAGAACAGAAAACAATTGGAGCATAATCAATGAACTTAAACTCTTGTTTAATCTTTTTGGCAAAACTAGACATAGTTTTTTCATCTTTTTTAACTAAGTCCCATTTATTGACAACAACGACAATTGCTTTACCAGCATCGATAGCATATCCTGCGACATTTTTATCTTGTTCTCTAATACCAACATCACCATCAATTAATAAAAGTACAACATCACTTCTATCAATGGCGCTTAAAGCACGCAATGCAGCATATTTATCGACTGCTTCATATATTCTTCCGCGTTTTTTTAGTCCAGCAGTGTCAATAACAACATATTGTCTATCTTCTTTTATAAAAGGAGTATCAATAGAGTCTCTTGTTGTTCCCTCAATATTGGATACGATTACTCTTTCTTGATTTAGGATTGAATTAGCAAGGCTAGATTTACCAACATTAGGTCTACCAATTAAGCAAAACTTAATTTCACCTTCTATTTCTTCTTCTATTTCTTTTTTAGGGAAGTTTTTAATGATGGCATCTAACATATCACCAATACCAATACCATGAAGTCCACTTACCGCAATTGGATCACCAACACCAAGTGAGTAAAAATCATAAATATCTTGTTGCATATGACCTTCATCAATTTTATTAACAGCAACTATGCAAGGTTTACCACTTTTTTGAATAAGTCTAGATACAAACTTATCCTCATCACTAACCCCAACACGGGCATCGCATACTAAAACGATGACATCGGCTTCTTCAATTGCAATCTCGACTTGTGCCCTAATTTGTGTTTGGAATGGGGCATCTTTGATTTCAATTCCACCGGTATCAATTACTGAAAATTCTTTGGTTAACCACATGGCTTTACCATACAATCTATCTCTAGTTACGCCAGGTTCATCACTTACAATTGATAAACGGGAACCAACTATTCTATTAAAGATTGTTGATTTACCAACGTTAGCTCTACCAACAATAGCAACTTTCCCTTCAATCATTAGTAAGCGTCTCCTACTTTATTTTCAATAATTTCAATAATTTTATCTACAACTTCTTCTTTAGTTAAGTTTGAAGTATCAAGTTCAATAGCGTCATCGGCTTTTTTAAGAGGTGCTAGAGCTCTAGAAGAATCAATTTTATCTCTTGTTTTTACATTTTCTAATACTTCTTCAAATGATTGAGGTGTTCCTAAATCTTTTAGTTGCAAGAAACGTCTTTTTGCTCTTACTTCTACATCAGCAGTTTGGAAAATCTTAATATCTGCGTTAGGAAAGACAAAAGTACCAATATCTCTTCCATCTAAGACATAACCACCTTTTTTACCAATTTCTCTTTGAATATCAGCCATACCATTTCTAACATTAGGGTAGGCACAGACAATAGAAACATTATCATTAACAGCGGGAGTTCTAATTAAACTTGTAACGTCTTTATCATTAACATAGAATTTTGAATCTCTGATGTCTAATTTAGTTTCAACAAGCAATTTATTGATTGCATCTTCGTTGTAAACATCAAGGTCTTTTTCTATTGCTGCAAGGGTTAAACAACGATACATTGCTCCAGTATCAAGATAGTCATAATTTATTTTTTTAGCTAAAGACTTAGCAATGGAAGATTTTCCACTACCAGCAGGTCCATCAATTGCAATTATTAATTTTTTCATATTGCCACCTCCGCTTGCTAGTTAATTATAACATATATTGTAAAATCATTACATATTTGTAAAAAAGTTTATTAACTACTTTGTAGTTAATAAAAATAATAAATATTTGATAACGAAGGGATATTCATATATAATTAGTGTGTCATTATTAATTCTATTAATAATAAAAATGTTAAGTAGGAGGCTATTATTATGGCAAAAAAATTCAGAGTTAAAAAAGATACTTGCATTGGTTGCGGTGTCTGTGCAGGTGTTGCAGGAGCAGTATTTGCACTAGCAAGTGATGGCTTAGCAGAAAACGTCTTAGGTGAAGAAGTACCTGATGATCTAGTAGCTGCAGCAGAAGAAGCAAAATCATCTTGCCCAGTTCAAGCAATCGAAGAAGAATAGAAACAAAAGAATTGCAGCCATAAATATGGCTGCTTTTTTGTTTGTTTTTTGTAAAAAAAGTAAAAAGTTACTTAAGTAACTTGCATAAAAGATGTTGTAATACTATAATATCTTTTGCGTAAACAAGATTTGGAGGTAATTTATATGAAATCATTAATTATGATCTTGATTGTTACAGTCGTTAGCATTCTTGGCATTTTATTCGCATTTTATCTAAAAAATAAAACAGATAAAATTCAAATTGAAAATCCAAGACTAAAAGAAATTCAATCTTACATTAGAGAAGGAGCTATGGCTTTCTTAAAAAGAGAGTACAAAACTCTAGCTATCGTCGTTGCAGTTATCTTTGTAGTTATTCTAATTGCAATTAACTGGGGTACAGCAATTTGCTTCTTACTAGGTGCTGTATTATCTGGTTTAGCTGGATTCATTGGTATGCGTTCAGCAACATCTGCAAATGGTAGAACTACACAAGCTGCTGCTAAAGGCGGAATGAACGCTGCTTTACAAGTAGCATTCTCAGGCGGAGCTGTTATGGGACTATGCGTTGTTGGTCTTGGCTTAGGAGGATTAAGTTTAGTTACTTATCTATTTAGTTTAGGAACAGGAACAGACTTTGTTTCATTAACAGACATTATTACAGGATTTAGCTTCGGTGCTTCATCTATCGCTTTATTTAGCCGTGTTGGTGGTGGAATTTATACAAAAGCTGCTGACGTTGGTGCAGACTTAGTTGGTAAAGTTGAAGCAGGTATTCCTGAAGATGACCCAAGAAACCCAGCTGTTATTGCTGATAACGTTGGCGATAACGTTGGTGACGTTGCAGGTATGGGTGCAGACTTATTTGAATCATACGTTGGAGCTATTGTTTCAGCAGTTTCATTAGGGGCTTATGCTACAATGCCTCAAGAAAGTATTTTATTCCCAATGATTCTATCAGCATGTGGTATCATTGCTGCTATCGTTGGTAGTAGATTTGTTAAGGGGGACAAGGACCCAGCAAAATCTCTAAACCTAGGAACATATGTTGCAAGCGCAATCGTTGTTATTGCAGCATTAGTATTTAGTATCGTTTACTTCCAAGGCGATTGGTACAAGACATTCTTTGCAGTTCTTGTTGGTCTAATCGTTGGTATCGCTATTGGTACAGTTACAGAAATCTTTACATCTGGAGATTACAGATTTGTTAAGAAAATTGCTAAACAATCTGAAACAGGTGCAGCAACAACAATTATTTCAGGTCTATCAGTTGGTATGTTATCAACATTAGTTCCTATCCTATTAATCTCAGTTGCTATTATTGTCGCTTACGTTTTCAGTGGAGTTTATGGTATCGCTCTAGCTGCTGTTGGTATGCTATCAACTACAGGTATCACAGTTGCTGTTGATGCTTATGGCCCTGTTGCTGATAACGCTGGTGGTATCGCTGAAATGAGTGAACTACCAGAAACAGTTCGTGAAATTACAGATAAACTTGACTCAGTTGGTAATACAACAGCTGCTATGGGTAAAGGTTTCGCTATTGGTAGTGCAGCATTAACATCACTTGCATTATTCGTTACATTCATTATGAATATGAATAACGCTATTGCTGGTGTTGATATTACATCAGAACTTAACTTAGCTTCTCCATCAGTAGTCGTTGGTCTATTAATTGGTGGTATGCTACCATTCATCTTCTCAGCATTAACAATGGATTCAGTTGGTAAAGCTGCATTCGAAATGATTGAAGAAGTTAGAGGTCAATTCAAAGCAGATCCTGGCATTATGAAGGGAACAAGCAAACCTAACTATGCTAGATGTGTTGATATTTCAACAAAGGCTGCTTTACATGAAATGATTATCCCAGGCGTTATCGCTGTATTAAGCCCAGTTGTTATTGGTATTATTCTAGGTTATGAAGGATTAGCTGGATTACTAGCTGGCTCACTAGTAACTGGTGTCTTACTAGCAATCTTTATGTCTAACTCAGGAGGAGCATGGGATAATGCTAAGAAATACATCGAAGCAAGCGGACGTAAGGGAAGCAACGAACACAAAGCTGCAGTTGTTGGAGATACTGTTGGTGATCCATTCAAGGATACATCAGGTCCATCAATCAACATTCTAATCAAGCTTATGAGTGTTGTTTCACTAGTCTTCATTCCACTATTTGTTTTAATCAACAGTGGTGCTGGCTTAATTGGTTAATTAAATAACTATTATAAAAGGTCCAAAAAAATTGGGCCTTTTTTAATGTCATAAAAAAGCATATTATTATATTGGATTAGAAGGATTGATATTATGGCTATTGTTATTATTGTAATTGGTCTTATCGCATTATATTTATTTATGATATTTCCAAGCACTAGCAAGCGTGCAAATGCTTTTAAAGGCATTTATTTTGCTCATCGAGGATTACATGGCGATGGCGTAATAGAAAATACGCTAGAAGCTTTTAAAAAGGCTGTAGAGAACAATTATGGCATGGAATTTGACGTTCAATTATCTAAAGATAATATCGCGGTTATTAATCATGACTATTCTTTAAAAAGAGTTTTTAATATTGATAAGAAAGTATCTAGCCTAAGCGCTAAAGAATTAAATAAAATTGGCGTACCAACATTAGAACAAGTATTAAAACTTGTAGATGGTAAAACACCATTACTAGTAGAAATAAAAGGAGAGTCTAAAGATACTAAAGTATGTGAAGTTGCTGCTAAAACACTTGATAAGTATCAAGGTAAGTGGTGTGTAGAATCATTTAATCCGTTTTATGTTAAATGGTTTAAAGATAATAGATCTAATGTAGTAAGAGGAATTCTTTCATCAAGATTTTCTAAAAAGAATTCAGCAGGGAATTTTATTAAAAACATTACTTTAAGATCTTTTTTACTTAACTTTATGTGTCGTCCAGATTTTGTTGCTTATGAGCATCAATATAGCAGTGATTTATCTCTTAGACTTCAAAAGTTTTTAGGAGCCACGTTATTTGCATGGACGCTAAGGTCTAAAAAGGAAGAAGAAAAAATAAGAAAATTATATGATTGTATGATTTTTGAAAAGTATCGACCATAGATAATTTTATTGAAGATGTTTCTTTAAATGCTAAGAAACATCTTTTTAGTAGTATAAAGACTATTTGCATTATCTTATATATATATCACTACAAATGCAATTATTAGGTATACGAATAGAAAATTGTCATTGGATTGTTTCTCTGTATAGTTCATTAAATCTTGAAATTTCATCTATTAAGCTAATGCCAAGATTGTTGAATAAATCAACGTGTC
>JAZRXY010000004.1:0-8934 GCA_045600465.1 Bacilli bacterium | reverse complement strand
TTATTTTCTTTTGCATAATCTAAAAGAGTATTGTAAATAAATCTAGCGCATCCAAAAGATTTGTTGATTAATGTAGCTTGCTCTTCTTTTGGATATAATCTAATTACAATACCTTTCTTCATTTATTAATCTCCTTGGCTTTGAATATATTTAATAATGTTTTCTTTTAAGTTATCACTTGTAGTCGCAATATAATACGATGGAGACCAAATATGCCCTTCATATAACTCTTTAGATATAATATCTCGATGTCTTGAATTTAATAATCTTGCAGATACACCTTTTAAAGTCTTCATAACAACAGGAATTGAATCTTGAGGAGATAATCCGATTAGAAGATGAATATGATCATAATCAGTATTAATCTCAATTAGTTCATAATTGTTATCAATACATATCTTTCTAATTATAGAAATTAAATCATCTTTAACTTCATCTTTAATAATATGTTTACGATATTTAACACACCAAATAATATGAAAGTATAAATCGTATACATATCCTCTTCCTGATTTCATATATCCACCGCCTATACCTATATATATTATAACATATTTTACGACATATGCATAGGGAAATGAAGAGTTTTATATCTTTGATATAAATATGAGAAATTAATGCGACATATGCAAAACTTTTATGGGAAAAATAAAAACTTCTTACTCTTGTATTAATACAAAAGACTGCGAAGGTATTGATTCAATTTTTTTGCATAGTTGTATTTCATCAACAATTAAAATGTTATGCATCTCTTTCTTATAGTTTTCCATAACATACTCGTGTAAACGATGATATTCTAACAATTCTTCAAATTCTATATCTTGTAGATTAATAAAAATGATATTAGAGTTAAGATCATTTTCTTTTAAATAATCCATAAACTCTTTAAGTAATATAGACTTTCCACTTCTTCGCATGCCTGTGATTACTTTTATATCTGGTGTGTTTTGTAATTTTATTAGTTTATTTAAGTAATTGTTTCTAATTAAATATTTCATGTTATTCCCACTTTCTGAATATTTTTCATTTATTGGTACTTATGTTATACATCATTTATTTCCAAAAGTATATTCCCACTTTTTATTTTTTTATATTTTTGGAATAGACATTATTTTTTTGAAATTATGAATACTTATATACTATATAGCATATAAAAGAAAAAGCCATCCTGTGAACTAGCACAAAATGTCTACTTTTTAATTTTGGTGGAGGTGGCGGGAGTCGAACCCGCGTCCAAAAATAGCTCAATCTAGACCAACCACAGTTTCTTTCGTTTGTTATTTCACTAATGGCTATAAACGAACAAACCTCACCACTTGCTATCCCCTATTATTTTGGTCCACTATTTAGTGGAGTCATAATGGCTTACTCTACTTTTATAACACTATTTTAAAAGCAATAGATAGACTCTTAAATAGCGACGCTACTCCCAATATATGGGACATTAATTCGTGCTTAAACTAGCAAGCAGCGTAACTTAAATTTTGATTGCCATTTATAGGCTTTTGGTGTTATCGGCCACCACCCGACTGCGTTCTAGATCCTTCTACCCCTGTCGAAACCTTGACACCCCCATAATTTAATAAGACTCTCTTACTTTCTTATGAAGTGCTTTATCGATTGATTTAACTTTAGCATCATCACGTTTGTCATACATCTTCTTACCTTTAGCTAGTGCAAATTCTATCTTTGCTCTTCCTTTTGATAAGTAAACTTGGGTTGGAATAAGAGTAAGCCCTTGTTCTTTAACTTTAGACCCAAGTTTAATGATTTCTTTTTTATGTAAAAGAAGTCTTCTAGTTCTTAATGGCTCGTGGTTAAAGATATTGCCTTTTTCATAAACAGAAATATTCATGTTTAAAATGAATGCCTCATTGTTTTTAATCACAACATAAGCATCCTTAATACTACATGAGTTTCTGCGTAACGATTTAATCTCAGTACCCTTTAATTCAATGCCCGCTTCATAGCGATCCATCAAAAAATAATCAAAGGATGCTTTACGATTGTTCGCAACTACTTTAACTGCGTTTTCCATAGATATTATTATAGCACAGTGCTATTAACTAAATAAACCATTCGGATTTATTTTCTCTAGTGTAATTTTTCTCCAACATTTTAACATGACTATTAAAGGCTTCATCTTTGATAGCAATTGCCTTAACTGGGCAATTTTTTATACAAGCTTGACACTTAATACAAATGCTTGTAAACTCAATTTTACCCTCAATAAGTTTTGGGCTAGAAACAGGACATACCTCACTACATTTCTTGCATTTATTACATAAACTATTATCTGCTTCTGGTTTAGCTTTTAAAAATATAGCAGGTCTATTATCAATTCCTAAAGGCTGATAATAAGCTTTATAATCTTTATCACCTTTAACTTCTACTATGCTTAAATCATTATTTTTAATCTTTTCACAAATCTTATTAGCAAAATTAATGATATCTTTTTGATCATCACTATTTGGTCTATTGCTTGCAAGTTTATTAGAGAAAACATGTTCACAAACAATTGAACAACTTGCAATATCTTTAAATCCATTGTTAGTAGTTTCTTTATTTAATTCAATAAGAGAATTATCAAAATTTCTATTACCAAAAGTAGTGATAGGAACACACAAAGTATTATTACCTTTAATATTATTTTGAACAAATGGAAGAATTTTATTAGGAACTCTCCCTGCATATGTTGGTGTTGCAAGAACTAGTAATGTTTCATTATCAAAAGAATAGATTTCTTCTCTTTTACTTGCTAGCGTAAAATCTATTTCTTGCAAAGAAATATTTAACGTCTTTGCTAGCGTATCAGCAACTAAACCTACTACTAATTTAGTGTTTCCTGTCGGGCTAAAATACATCTTTACTATTTTTTTAATCATTGCAATCACCTAATTCTTTCATAATCTTATCAAAAACTACTCCAACTTTTTCCTTAATGATAAAATCAAATCTTTCATCCATCGGTGTTGGATTCTCATTAATCAAAATTAAGTTCTTCCCTTTAAAGTATCTTATAAAACTTGCCGCAGGATAAACAGTTAATGATGTTCCTGCCACAATCAAAGTATCGCATTTAGAAATTACTTCGACCGTTTTTTCTATTACATTATAATCTAGTGGTTCTTCATATAAAACTACATCAGGTTTAATAACTCCTCCACACTTAGAGCATGTTGGAATGCCACCTTTATATTTAAGCATATAATCTAAATCATAAAACTCATGGCATTTCTCACAATGATTTCTTTGAATTGAACCATGTAATTCTAATACTTCTTTACTACCTGCCTCTTGATGTAGTCCATCAATATTTTGCGTTACAATCGCTTTTAGCTTTCCCATCTTTTCTAGTTTTGCTAACGCTAAATGAGCCTTATTAGGTTTAGCATCTACATAAACCATTTTATTAAAATAAAAATTATAGAAATAACTAGTGTCAGCATAAAAGAAATGGTGAGATAAAACTTCTTCTGCTGGTATTACTTGATTTGTAGCATTATACAAACCACTACTCCCTCTAAAGTCAGGAATATTGGATTCAGTAGATACTCCAGCCCCACCAAAAAACACGATATTATTTGAATTATTAACAATATTAATTAACTCTTTAATTCTATCCATAATTATAATAATGGAGCTAGCATTCTAAGTAATGCTCTCCAAGCCCTTGTAAAAATACTTTCTTTTAATAACTTTGGTGTTAATTCTTCACAATCATTTAAAGTATTTAAATAATCATTTTTAACTTCACTTGCAACCTTATTTGAACTTGCAAAAATACTATCTTCATAATGTAGATATAGTGATCTATAATCTAAATTTGCAGTTCCTACAATTAAATATCTATCATCAGAGACAAAAGCTTTTTCATGGTTAAAGCCTTTTTTATAACGATATACTTTTACTCCATTTTTAACTAATTGTTCAGCGAAAGCTTTAGTTAGCATATAAATAAGAGGTTTATCAGGAATGCCTGGAATCATTACTCTTACATCCACTCCACTTTGGGAAGCAATAATTAAACTATCTTTTAATTCTTGGTTAATGATTAAATATGGTGTTGAAATATAAACATATTTAGTTGCTTGATCAACCATCTTTAAATAGCAGTGATGATGAATTGCTTTATTAACATGAGGAGAATCATGAATAAAGATTGAATAATCTTCACTGCATGCTTTATATTCAAATTCTTTGATGTATTTATCTACGCCTTCAATCTTTTCTTCTTTAGATGCTCCTCTATTCCACATATGAATATAAGTAAGAACCATATCTTTTACGCTGTTACCTTCAACACTAATTCCGACATCTTTCCAAACTCCAAATGGTTTAGTTAAATTAATGTATTCATCAGAAATGTTAATGCCTCCAGTGAAAGCAATTCTACCATCAATGATACAAAGCTTTCTATGGTTTCTATTATTTAGTGACTTAGAAATAAATGGTTTATATCTTTCAAAACTTTGAGTGTTTATCCCAATATCTTTCATCTTCTTTAGATATTTATTAGGAAGCTTATAAGCACAACCCAAATCATCATAAAGCAAAAATACTCTAACACCATGTTCTATTCTTTCTTTAAGTACTGCTAATATTCCATCAAGCATCTTACCTGGTCTTAAAATAAAGTATTCCAAGAAGATATATTCTTTAGCATCTTTTAATTTATCAATCATGGCAACATAAAGATCTTCACCCATTGGATAGTATTTAATATTGTCTCCAATATTTAAACTTCCCTTAGATGAACGATAAATATAGTTAGCCATTTGGGCAGTGAAATAGTCTTCTTTTTCTGCTTTTGCTACTACCTCTTTATTTTGACTTTGATAAATTAATAATGAAGCTGCCATTTTATCTTTAACGTCTTCTTCATTGAATCTGCGATTAGCTAATAGATAATAAGTTGGAATGCCTAAAAATGGTAAAACTAATACCAAAACAATCCATGCTATTTTATATTCAGGTGTTAATGGTGTGTTAACAATATAGATTGAAACAATTACTCCTAGTAATGAACAACCATACCAGAAGTAACGATAATTTTCACCTAGATAGATTGTTGCAAATACTAAGACTGCTAATTGAAGTAAAATTAAAAAGGAATATAGAAATACCCTAGATTTAATTATTGTTAGTATTTTCCGCATAAATAACAACCTTCCTCATCATTTAGATTTTAACACATTAACATAGTTAATGGTATCTCCTTTTTTATTTATCTAGTTTATAGTGTATAATGTAAGTGAAAGATCTGGTGATAATTATGCAAAAAGAAATTATTAAATCTTGTAAACTACTAGATGATAGTGGAAATCTTAATGTTAAAGGTTATGCTAAACATAATTTAATTCAATACAATAAAGAAAAAATAGCAGCTAGTAAGTTGCGTATTAAAGAATGGGATTACTATTATGTTGGTAACGAAGATTATGGTCTTGCCCTAACTATAGATGACAATGGTTACATGGGAATGTTATCTGTTTCATTATTAAACTTTAAAGAAAAATCACAAATCACTAAATCTGACATTGTTTGGTTTACTATGGGTAGCGTAAACTTACCTAACACTTCAAAAATTGGTGATGTAAGTTTAGAATCCAAAAATGGTTTCTTAGAATTTAAAAATGATGGCCTAGAAAGAAAACTTAGTGGTTATTATAAAAACTTCACACCAAACGGAGAAGATATTAAATTTGATTTAACACTTTCTAACGAACCTGATGAATCAATAACAATCCTTACCCCATTTGAAAAAGATGCTCACTTCTATTACAATCAAAAAATTAACTGTATGGAAGCTAAAGGCCAAATCTTTGTTGGTGGTAAAGTTATTAAATTAAATCCTAGCGTAACTTCTGGAACCCTTGACTGGGGTCGCGGAGTTTGGACTTATAAAAACACTTGGTATTGGGGTTCTCTATCAACCGTTATTGATAAGAAACGCTTTGGCTTTAACATTGGCTATGGCTTTGGTGATACTTCTGCTGCAAGCGAAAATGTCATCTTCTATGATGGTAAAGTTCATAAATTTGAAAATATTGATTTTGGTATTCCTAAAAAGAATGGAAAAGATGACTTTATGTCAACATGGCATTTTAAATCAAGTGATGGAAGATTAGATATGACTTTCATCCCAATTCTAGATAGATTCGCTGATACTAACGTCATTTTAATCAGATCTTGTCAACACCAAGTATTTGGTAGATTTAGTGGAGTCGCAATCTTAGATGATGGTAGTAGAATTGAATTTAAAGATAAATTAGGATTCGCAGAAAAAGTATTCAATAAGTGGTAAAAAAGAGGCACAAGCCTCTTTTACTTCAAAGTTTTTAAATAAGAAATAATTGATGTTGCTGCTCTGGCTCCTTGGTAAACTGCATTGTTAATTTGCATAATACCTCCAGTGCAATCCCCAGCCATATAGAGCCCTGGGACACTTGTTTCCATCTTTTCATTTGTCTTTACTTTATTGCCATCAAGTTCTGCTCCTATTTGTTTTGCAAAATCAAAACTACCCGCAATAGCATAAGCAATGAACACACCATCTAATTCAACTTTAGATCCATCTTCAAATACAACCGAATTAACTTTAGCTTCTCCACAAATCTCTTTAATCTTTTTTGAGTTAACACTAACCTTAAGATTATTTGCCTTAATTTCTTTACCATCGCTTAAGATAATAATTTCTTTAGCTAAACTAGATAAGTATTCTGCTTCACTTAAAGCATAATCACCATTACCAATAATCCCAACTTTCTTTTCACGGTAGAAGAATCCATCACATGTTGCACAATAGCTAATTCCTCTACCATCAAATTCTTTAATACCTTTGATGTTAGGAATTGATCTATTTGCTCCTGTTGCTAATAGTATTGTCTTACCATGATATTCGTTACTACTTGTTTTAACTAGATAATCTTCAAACATTGAAATCGAAATAACTTCTTCTTCAAGAACTTCAATTCCTAAATCTCTAGCTTGTTTGATTCCTTTTTGTTGAAGTTCTGTTCCACTTATTTCACCAGTGCCATAATAGTTTTGAATTTTTGGTGCTTTCTTTAAAGAAACACTTTCCTTTCCTATAACTAATGGATTCACATTAGCTCTTTTTAATAATAAAGAGGCTTCAATTCCAGCTGGGCCACTACCTATAATTACTACATCATAACAAGACACCTGGCTCGACCTCCTCTTCTTTCTCTTCTTTTTCTATCTTAATTTCTTCTTTTTTTATATTAATCTTTGTAGGATGCAAAATTTCATTTACAACTGGGATTATTTGATCTTCACTTACATAATCAGCACCATGAAGAATTGCTTGATACATTTCTTCTTCTGCTTCATTTCTAATTGCTTGTTGTTCTAGTCTTTTAATAATTGATTTTAATAAAAGTTTATTGCCAAATCCTAACTTTTCCATGGCCATTCCCCCTCTTAGTTGGAAGAAATGAATCTTATCTTCAAAATCAAATGGGCAATTACCTTTTGCTATTTGCTCTCTTACTTCTTCCATTTGAGGAGTTAATCCTACTGCAACAGCTACAATGTGTTTATCTTCAATATCGTAGATGTTTTTATCTACCATATGAAAGCCATTTATTTTACCTGCCATTAAACTGCCGACATAGACAATAGTATCATAGTCTAACACCTTATTAAGATTTTTCATCTTCTTAGCATCAAATAAATCACCATTTACTTTATTAGCAATCATTTCAGCATATCTTAATGAAAATCCGCTATTTGAAAAATACAATATTGCTATCTTTTTATCCATGCATATTTCCTCCTAGTGACTACATACAATATTATACATTATTTTTACTTACAATAGTATTTTTTGCTCTATTATGTTACAATATTTTCGTAATTAGGAAGGATGATAAATTATGAAAATGGAACCTCGTAGAGAGATTGGAACACTTATCTTCCATTATAGTGGTGTTTGTTTAGGTTTATTACTTATCGCACTAGCAATTATTAACATTATTATTAATAACAATCAACTTGTTATGGCTATAACTTCAGGACTAGTTGGAATTCTTGTAGTTGTTGTCGTTGGATATGGTGTTTTAAAAGTTGAATATAGAATTGATGAAGAAGATGGTAGAATGTTTGTTCAATCAGGATTCTTCAAAGATAATTTTAAATTCAATGAAGTTAAAGAATTAGAAAACGTTAAAACATTTTTTCCAAAGGGAACTATTGCTAAAGAAAAAATTTGTATTAGATACAAAAAGAATGGGACAAAAGATCCAACAGTATATGAAGTATTTATTGCAACAAAAGATGATAGAGCTGCTATGGAATATTTAAGAAATAAATGCCATGCTGCTAAATACATTTCTAAAGATTTGCAACAAATTAGAAAAGGAAAAAAGAAGAAATAATCTTCTTTTTTTGATGAAGAAAAGTAGTTGGTAGGGTAACCAACTACTCTCCTTATAAATGATAATTAAAAGAGTTGCTCATATTATTGAGCGATAGATGGGTAGGTATTCCATCTATTTTTTGTACCGTAGATAGATCCGATACTTAATGTGTTTTTTTAATTGGTAATAATTTTAAATCTTAGACTATAGAGGTAAAACCATACCAATAGCAATGATAGCACCTAGGACTAGTAAGCAAACTACGCAGTAGCCCATGATGTCTCTTGCTGATAATTTGGCAACAGCTAGCATTGGTAGAGCCCAGAATGGTTGGATTAAGTTAGTCCAGCAGTCACCCCAAGCAATTGCCATTAATGCCTTACCCATTGTTAATCTGTGTAAGCCTTGAGCAGCTTCTTCGTTGATAATTTGTTCAGCAGCTGGAGCAACGATAGGTCCTTGAACGTTCCATTGTCCTCCACCTGATGGTACGAAGAAGTTAACGATACCAGCACTTAACCAGACAAATAGTGGGAATGTGACACCGTTT
>JAZRXY010000003.1:0-18425 GCA_045600465.1 Bacilli bacterium | reverse complement strand
ATGATGATTGAGAAATTCAATATTAACTTACTGCCAAAACACGAATAACCTAATAAGTTTATAGCTTCTTATTACCTGTGTTTTAGAACAACTCCATATAAAGAAGATTCTTGAAGCAACTCAAGAATCTTTTTTATTAAACTGCTTACAAATCATATTAAACACGCCATAATATATCTAGAAAATCAGGTAGTCTATTTCTAGACATTCCTCATTATTTAAACTAGCAAAATGCAAATATATATTATAAAATAATATATAAGGAACCTGACTTAGCTCAATCCGGCAGAGCAACTGATTTGTAATCAGTAGGTTGTAGGTTCGATTCCTATAGTCAGCACCATTTTTTTATGTATAAAAAAATTATTAATATATTTATATTGACTATATCAAGATATGTTGCTATTATGAAACAAAAGATAGAGGAGCGAATTTAATGATAAGCTGCTTAAGGGTTAAATAAGCAGTGGTAAAGGTAAATTCGCCGAAATGTAGATTATTCCCAAGTAATCTATGTTGGGTAATTGAAGAATATTCAATTAACTGTCGCTTATGCGGAGAGCTATCGTTAACATATCTTTAAATGTTGGCGGTGCTGTTTGCGTCGTCTTTTTTAATACTAAAAAGAGGTGCTATTATGAAAAAGTTTTTAAGTAGTAAAAAAGGTCGCGTTGCACTAATTGGTCTAATCATTTTAATTGCGTTAATTATTTTAACATCAACCGGAGTAGTGCATGCGGAAATTATCTGTTCTTTATGTCACGGGACGGGTTATGTTGATGGTGTTATTTGTGACTTATGTGGTGGAGCAGGAATTGGTGTTGGTTCAATTTGGGCCTTTTTCCCTCCAGTAGTCGCTATTGTTTTAGCGCTAGTGACAAAAGAAGTTTACTTATCATTATTTATTGGTATCTTATCAGGTGCCATCTTATTAGCTGATTTTAATCCACTAATAATTTTTGATAGGACAGTTAATGATGGTTTAATTAACTCTGTTAGTGGAACAGCAGGTATCTTCATTTTCTTAGTTGTGTTAGGTATCATTGTCGTTTTAGTTAATAAAGCAGGAGGTAGTGCTGCCTTTGGTAAGTACGCACAAAGAAAAGTCAAAACGAAAGTTGGAGCAACTATAGTTACATTTTTATTAGGTGTTTTGATTTTCATTGATGACTATTTTAACTGTTTAACTGTAGGATCTGTTATGCGTCCTGTTACTGATAGACAAAAAATCAGTCGTGCTAAGTTAGCATATATTATTGACTCCACAGCTGCTCCTATATGTATGATTGCTCCTATTTCATCTTGGGCTGCTGCTGTTTCTCAATATGCCCCGGAAGGAGAAGGATTTACATTATTCATTAAAGCAATTCCTATGAATTTCTATTGTATTTTAACAATTGTCTTTATTATTGTAATGAATTTAATGAAAATTGAATTTGGCCCTATGAAAAAACATGAAGAAGCTGCTTTAAATGGGGATTTATTCTTAGGCGAAAGAATAGAAAATAGTGAAGTAGTTGCAGCTAATGAAAAGGGTAGAGTTATTGATTTAATTATTCCGATTCTTGTTTTAATTGTTTGCTGTGTATTTGCTTTACTATATAATGGTGGCTTATTAGAGGGTCTAAATATTATGGAAGCATTTGCAAATACTGATGCTACAGTTGCTCTTCCTTTAGGCGCTCTAGTCGCTTTAATTATCATTATCGTCTATTTAGCATTAAGGGGAGTTTTAAGCATTAGCGAGGAAATAAAGGCTATTCCAAAGGGATTTGTTGCTATGGTTCCATCTATTATCATCTTAACACTTGCTACATCACTAAAGACCATTACAGGTGAGCTAGGTGCTGCTTACTTTGTTGGTAATACAATGAATGGTGTTGCTTCAACACTTATGAGTTTCTTACCTGCAGTAATATTTGCTGTTGCTTGCGCATTAGCTTTTTCAACTGGTACATCATGGGGAACATTTGGTATTTTAATTCCTATTGTGGTTTCAATCTTTACAATTGATTCAAATAGCCCATTAATGATTTTAAGTATTTCTGCTTGTTTAGCAGGTGCTGTTTGTGGAGACCATTGTTCACCAATTAGTGACACAACAATTATGTCATCTACGGGGGCAGAATGTCAGCACATTAATCACGTTTCTACCCAAATGCCTTATGCAATTTATGTGGCAGTAGTATCATTTGTCTGTTTCTTAATCGCAGGATTTATCCCAACTTGGTATATCATGTTACCATTAAGTATCGTTATTATGATAGTTTCATTATTTGTTACTAAATACATTTTAAAAAGAAAAGAAGTAGTTACCCAAAAATAAGATAATAGGCTCACAATCAAAGTGAGCCTATTTTTAACTACCAAAAGATAAATATATATTATAAAATAAACATAAATAAAGGTGGTGATTAGTTATGCAAGTAATCTATCTAGCAGGAGGATGTTTTTGGTGTATCGCTAGTGCTTATAATGGAATTAAAGGGATAAGAGTAAGAAGTGGCTATGCAGGTGGAAGTGAAATAAATCCTAGTTATTTAGATGTTAAAAACCAAAAAACTAATCATCGAGAAACGATTAAAATAGAATACGATGAGAATATTATTCCTTTAGATAAAATATTAGATATTTATTTAGACAATGTTGACGTTAATGATAGTGAAGGTCAATTTATTGATCGCGGGCATTCTTATACTTTAGCAATCTTTTATACTAATGAAATCCAAAAAGAAAAAATTACTTTAAGATGTGGTAAGTATCAAAGCATTGAAATATTACCTTATACAACTTTTTATGAAGCAGAAGAATATCATCAAGATTACGCTATTAAAAATGTTGAAGCTTTTAACAAGGAATTATTTGACTCAAAAAGAACTAGATTAGAATTTAGAAAAGCTAATAGTAATGATGTTGAAGATATCATTAAACTTATTAACCAAAGAATTAAATGGATGGATAAAGAAAATATTCAACAATGGAATAAAACAAAATATATGGAAAGATATCCTTTAGTTTACTGGGGAAAAATAATTGATGATATCTTAGTAGCAACACTAAATAATCAAATTGTTGCTTTATTAGCTTTATTTAATCATGATGAGCGTTGGAACGAAGATAAAGATGCTTTATACGTGCATCATCTTACTAGTGATATAAACTTTAAAGGATCAGGTATAGAACTTTTAAAATACGCTGAAGTACATACTAAAAATCTTGGCCACAAATATATTAGATTAGATTCTGCTGTTGGTAATAAAAAGTTAGAAGATATTTATACTAGCTTAGGTTATGTTGAAGTTGGTAGATGTAAAGATCGTGAATATTTTGGTATAACTAGAGAAAAGAAATTATAGGATAGTTTAACCATATTATTATTTATGGATTTATGATATAGTATTATAGTGGATGGTGAGAGTATGGATAGTCTAAAATTAAGTAATGTTAATATTCAAAAATTCATTGATGAAATTAATGAATTTATTGAACCTCTTAAATTAACAAAACAAAATAAGATTCAACTTTCTTTAGGATTAGAAGAAGCTTTATTAAAATATCAAGATGCTTTGGGAGTGGATGCTGAATTTTCATACAAGTATAAGGAAAGATTTGGAACAATTCTTGTTGAGTTATATGTAGATGGTAAAGAATTAGATGTTCTTCATCCTAATCTTGATCAAAAGGAAGATGTTGATTTAGAACTAGTAGATAATTTATTTAATACTGGTGATGGTCAAAAACTTTTCCGCTACAAAGATGGGAAAAACATAATTTCTATTACATATCCTTTATCTGGCATCAAGAAAAAAATACCAGGGTATCCAATGATACCTGCGATTGTTTTAGGTATTATTGTTGGACTTATTTTAAGATTTGTTTTACCAGATTTTGCATTAACACTAAATGATAACTATGTTTCACCTGTTTATTCATCGTTAATGAATATGCTTAAGGGTGTGACAGAACCTGTTATCTTTATTTCCTTAGTCGTTGGTATTTGTGCATTGGATGATTTATCTACAATGTCTAAAGTTGGTAAAAAGATTTTGTTAGCTTTTTTAGGTATATCAACAATCATGTTTGCAATGGCAGTTATTGCTTGTATCATTGTTTTTGTTAACAATGGTATTAGTGTAACATCATTTAATCCAGCTGAGATTTTAAACTTATTACTTGCAAGTATTCCAAGTAATATTTTCTCACCATTTGTTGAGGGAAACATGATTCAAATTGTTATCTTAGGATTTGTGAGTGGTATAGTTATTTTGATTCTCGGTAGGAAAGTTCCAATCATCAAGAAAGCAATTAATGAATTCAAATTTTTCTTCTTTACTATTCTAGAAATAGTTGTTAAATTACTACCATTTGTTGTTTTTCTAAGTGTTATTAAGGTTGCTTTAACTTTAAGTTTTTCAAACTCATTACAAATTTGGAAATTAATTGTAGTGGATGTTGTATTACAAGTTATTCTAGGAGTGGGCTTATTAGCAGTCACTTCTTTAAAGACAAAAGTTAGTATTAAAAAACTGATGCAGAAAATTATGCCAATGGTCTCTACTAGTTTTGCAACAGGAAGTAGTACAGCTGTTATTCCAGAATTCTATGAAGCACTACCAAATCGCCTTGGAATCGATGAAAAGTTTACCAACTATTGGATTCCATTATCAAATGCATTCTTCTCTCCATCAACGATTTTTGCACTTATTATATATGCCTTCTTTGCTGCAAGTATGCAAGGGGTAGGCTTATCAATTAACTGGTTAATAATTTTATATATTATGATTATTCAAATTGGAATGGCAACTCCTCGTATTCCAGGAGGTATTATCGCCTCAGTCACAATTCTATTCTCACAACTTGGTTTAAATGTTGAACAACTAGGTCTAATTATGGGAGCCAATGTTATTATCCTATATTTTGATACCGCAGTTGCTTCAATGATTAGAAGTTTAGGAGCAATACTTGTCGCTAAAAAACAAGGGGTAATTGACTTAAATAAATTAAAAGAATAAAAAGTTTAACCTAAATAGAGCTCTTAATAAGGGATTTTAAAAGGCTAGTCCATTCAAATGAGACTAGCCTTACTTTTTTACAAACAGAATGTCATATATGCAGGAATAAAAATAACGCCATCTTCTTTAATTGATAAGTTTTTAGAATGAATAATGTACGCTTTGTCGATTCTTTTTTTGAATAATTTCCAATAAACGCAATATGAAAAGTATTTACTTACTTTTTTACCTATTTAATAGCAAAGTGCCATACAAACTGAACTTTTTTACTATCCTATACCACCGTAGATTATTCCAAGTATAATTACTACTACAGTTAATGGACAATACAAATATCTTCCTAAAGCAATTAATTTATTGGTTGCTTTTTTATTACTGCCTTCATTAATTTCAGCCAAAGCATCTTTTCTTTTTATTAAGAAGAAGAAAGCAATTCCAGCGATTAATGCTCCAAGTGGACATAGATAAATTGAAGCAAAATCTAACCAAGATGTTGTAAATCCTTGAATGAAGATAGAAACAATTATTGTTATGCTGCAAGAAATTAAAGCAGCAATAGCGCGTTTTAGTTTGAATCTTTCTATCAAATAATCAATGAGAACTTCTAATAGTGAGATAATAGATGAAACACCAGCAAATAAAATTGCAACAAAGAAGATTGCTTCAATAATAATAGCTCCTGGCAAAGTATTTAATACACTTACTAAATAAACAAACATTAAACTAGGCCCGCCAATGTCTAGTGGTGCGCCTGCAAAAGCAATAGCAGGGATGATAACAATAGTGGCCAGTAAAGAAGCAATGGTATCAAATAAGGCGATATATTTAGAACTGTTTTTTATATTAGCGGTTTTAGGCATATAGGAACCATAAATAATAGTAGAGCAACCTATTACTGATAAGGAAAAGAAAGCTTGTCCAAAAGAATATACCCATAGTTTTGGATTTAATAGAGCTGATGGATCTTTTAAAGTAAAAATATATTCATAACCTAGTTTTGCATTAGGTAGTGTAGCAATATAAATTCCAAGTCCTATAAAAATAGCAAATAAAATAGGCATTAATATTTTATTGATCTTTTCAATACCTTTGCTAACATCAAATACTAAAATAACAAAGACAATAACTCCCATTATTAGAATCCAAATAGAAGAGGCAAATCCACTAGAAGAATTAGCAAAATAATTATCTAATAAGGCTACATCATTGCCTAAATTAGCTAAGTTGCCACTAAAAGATAAATAGCAATATTTTAAAACCCAAGCAATAACAACTAAATAGCCAATTGCTAGAGTTAATGCGCTAAGTAAAGGAATAATTCCTAAACCTTTACCTAGTTTTTCTTTATTAATGTTTTTAAAAGCCCTACCAAAAGCTTTAACAGGGCCACCTTTAGTTAATCTTCCTAAGGCAATTTCACCGACAACTCCTGTTAGAGTGATTATTATTATAAAAAGAAAATAAGGGATTAAAAAAGAAAGGCCACCATAAGTTGATACCATAGTAGGGAAACGCCAAACATTTCCCATACCAACAGCACCACCAACGCTAGCTAAAATAAACCCCCATCGGCTACTAAAACCTGATCTTTTCTTTTGCTCCATAAAATATCACCTTTTATATTTTATCACAAAATATAAAAATAGATAAGAAAACCTTGTTTTGCCCCGAAAAATTGTTGCATTTACGCATTTGTGTATGTTATTGTAAAAACGTTAGAAGGTGAAAATATGGGACAAGTACAATATAGTTATACTGCAAAAAAGAAACTTAAATATAAATATACATGTGAGCATTGTGGGAAAGAAGTCATTGGTGAATATGAAGTTACTGGAGTTTCAGCAAAATCATCGGTTGCAAATCAAGCTTTGCAAGATTCAGCGCAAAGGAATCTTGAGGCATCAATAGAAGAGTTAAAGAAACGAATGGAAAACAAAGACTATCCATTTAAAGGTTTATGCCCACATTGTAAAAAACATCAATCATGGGAAGTAAAAAATAGTTTAAAGAATCTTATTTTATTCCCATTTATAGGTGTTATTGTTGGATTCTTTTCAGCTTGGATTTTAGCAGATACAAAACTTTGGTTCTTACCATTAATTATTTTGCCAATTATTGGTTTTATTGGTGCGCTCATCTACGCCATATATTTAAAAGCTCAAACTAAAAAAATTACTAACAAGCAAGTGCCAATTCTTCTTGATGTTACAGCTATTTTAGCATCAAACATTGAAGAATTGATTAAACAAATGAAAGAGAATAAAGATAAAGAAGATTAAAACGTTTAGAAGTTGGGTTGCACCAACTTTTAATTTCCAATAAATAAGTATGAATAGCAATTAAATAAGTGTAAGTTAATGCTTATTATGGTATAATAAGCAAGTAAGGTAAAAAGGAGAAATAGGATGGCTTTAAAGATAAGACATAAAGTGATTTTGGAAATAGTAAGACCTTTTGTAAAACTATTTTTTAAGTTGCGTTATGGGTTTAAAATAACAAGTCACTATGATTTACCAAAACAGTTTTTGATCATTTCAAATCATGTCACACAAGTTGACCCATTGATATTATCTTCTTGTCTAAAAAATCCAATCTATTACGTGGCAAGTGAATCAGCTTTTAGGCACAAATTTTTATCGCCACTTCTAAAATTCTTCTTTGATCCTATTCAAAAAAAGAAAAATGAAAAAGATTTGGTTACAATTAGAAAAATGTTAGAAGTTTCAAAGAAAGGTTGTTGCTTAGGTTTATTTTTATCTGGTAATACAACTTATTCAGGAGATGAAGAATATATTGATAGCCCAATTGCTAGACTTGTTAAACTATTAGGACTTCCTATAGTTCTTCATAATTTTAAAGGAGCATATGGTGTTGCACCTAGATGGGGAAACACGTTAAGAAAAGGAAAGTTTTATAGTGAAATTGCTAGAATCATCACCAAAGATGAATATATGAAGATGAGTGATGAAGAGTTAGAAAATATCATCAAAGAAGGAATTAGTGTCAAAGCTAGAGATGGGGTAGAAAATGAAGAATATGATTGTACTAGCCGTGCAGAGTATCTAGAAAGAGCATTATTTGTTTGCCCTGATTGTCACAAACTTATGAGCATGGGAAGTAATGGGAATATTTTTAAATGTAACGCATGTGGATATGAAGTTAGTTATGAAAAAGATATGAGTTTCACCCTTATTAAAGGAAAGGAGAAATTTAAGAATGTCAAGGAATGGTATGATTTTGAAAAGGATTATATTAGCAATTATGATTTTAACAAAATAAAAGGTGAAATAATTCACGATGACAACGTAAGAATCTATGACTTAAATAAAGAAGAAAGAAGTAGTAGCAAATTATCGTTATTTAATGATAGAGTTGAGTTATCAAACAAAGAAATTATGTTTGCAGATATTACTTCAATGTCCGTACAAGGAAAACATTCGCTACTTATAAAAACTAGTGATCTATATTATCAAATTGATGGTGAACCAAGATTTAGTTCATTGATTTATGTTTTTATCTATTACGCAATAAAAAATAAGAAAGAAGGAATTAAGAATGGCTTTTTGGGAATTTAGCACATGGAATGTAGTTATTCAATTTTCAATTTTATGCATAATTTTACTAATTGCACAAATATTACGTAGAAAGGTGCCATTTATTAGAAAATCACTTTTGCCGACCGCAGTTATCGGAGGATTAATTGGCTTAGTCTTAAAAAGTTTAGGCGTGTTTAATGGTATAATCACTAATGAATTCTTGGATAAAATCACTTATCACGCTATTGCAATTGGCTTTGTCGCACTAGGATTAAAAACAGCTTATGGAAATAAGAAGGTTAAAGAAAAAGGATTAGCCACCAATGGTTTAAACAATGGTTTAATCATTGTTACAAGTTATTTGGTACAAGGAATTGTTGGTCTTGCTTTAACAATTCCACTAGGTTTAATTTTGTTCCCAGATTTATTGCCAGGTGCTGGAGCTTTACTACCTATGGGATTTGGTCAAGGTCCAGGACAAGCTAATAACTTTGGATCTGTTTTTGAACTTCAGCATGGCTTTTTTGGTGGACAATCATTTGCTTTATCAATTGCTTCAATAGGTTTTATTGTTGCTTGTATTGGTGGGGTTATTTATTTAAATATCCAAAGGAAAAAAGGTAAACTAGAAATTAATGACTCAATTGTTTATCAAGGTAAAGTAGATATTGAAGAAATGAAAGGTGTTCAAGGAGAATTACCTCTAGTTGACTCAGTTGATAAAATGACAATCCAAATCGCAATTGTAATGGGAACATTCTTATTAACTTATTTATTTATGTTTGGCTTTGATAAGTTATTAATTGAGCCAGGACTATTGGGAAATTTTGGTTTTAATACAGTTAGACCATTAATTTGGGGATTTAACTTTATTTTCGGAACGTTGTTTGCAATTTTAGTTAGAAAAATTGTTAATGGTGCTAGAGCTAAAAAATTAGTCAATCGTGTTTACATTTCAAATTTCATGATGAACCGTATCGCAGGGGCAGTATTTGACTTTATGATTATCGCTTCTATCATGGCTATTGATATTAATGTTTTAGGAAGTTTATGGATTCCACTTGTAATTATTTGTCTAGCAGGAGGAGCAGTCACATTCTTCTCACTACATTTTATTTCAAAACATTTCTTCAAAGGATACGAAATTGCTGGATTTTTAGGAATGTTTGGCATGATGACTGGAACTGCTTCAACTGGTGTTGCTTTAATTAGAGAAGCAGATCCTGATTTTAAGACACCTGCTAGTGAAGACTTAGTCTCTGGTAGTGTTGGCGCAATGATTTTTGGCTCACCATTTGTATTACTTGTAGGTATTGCTCCAGACAAGCCTATTCTAGTATTGATATTAACAATAGCATTCTTTATTGTTATCCAAATCTTATTATGGAGAAAATATTGGATTGCTTTTTTAAGGAAAAAAGGCATTTTAAAGCCTAAGAAAAGTGATGGTGAATAAAAATGTATACATTTGATGAAAAATATTGTTTAGACAAATTTCAAGAATTATTAGCAATTGATTCTACTACTGGGCAATTTAGAAATATCCAAAACTATTTAGAAAAAGAAATAAATAAATTAGGCTATGACTATAAAGAAACCAATAAAGGTGGTTTAATTGTTACTTTAGGTGGAAACGATAATGCTTTAGTTATCAGTGCTCACGTTGATGATATTGGGTTAATGGTTAGACGCATCAATAATGATGGAACACTTAATGTCTGTCCAGTCGGAGGTTTACATGAATTATATGCCTTATTGGCAAATGTAGATGTTTATACTTTTGATGAAAAAGTATATAGCGGAACAGTTTGTAGGAGCCCTAATTCAGTACACGTAACAGAAGAGGAATTGCATGAAAAAAGTGATTACCGCAAAAATGTTTGTGTTGTTCTAGATGAAAATACTAAAACAAAACAAGATGTTATTGACTTAGGAATTGAAGTAGGTAACTACATTGCTTTGAAACCTAATTATAAAAATGAAAATGGATATATTAAATCGAGATTTATTGATGATAAAGCTTGTGCTGCGGTGTTACTAACTATCATGAAATATCTAAAAGAAGAAAAGATTAAATTAAACAGGAAAGTCTATGCTTATTTTGCAATGTATGAAGAAATAGGTCATGGAACTTCTTATTTAGAAGATGATGTAAAAGATTTTCTAGCTATTGATATAGCGCCTACTGGACCTGATCAAACAAGTGATGAGCATAAAGTATCCATTTTTGCAAAAGATTCAAGATTTCCATATCACTATGAATTAACAAAGGAATTAAGGCAAGTAGCTATCAAGAATAGACTTGATTTTGTAATGGATGTTTTCACACCTCATTATGGTAGTGATGGAGATACTAGTATCGTAGCAGGATATGATATTAGACATGCAGCAATAGGGCCAGGTACTGCAAATTCTCATGGTTATGAAAGAACTCACGTTGATGGCCTTAAAAATACATATCTATTAGCACTAGCATATCTACTTGATTAACTAAAAGAAAAGAGAAAAATATATGAAATATGATGTCATAATTATTGGAGCAGGCCCTGGTGGCATTTTCAGTGCTTATGAATTAATTAAAAGTAACAAAAAAATGTCTATTGCTATTATTGAAGCAGGTAACCCTCTAGCAAAAAGAGCTTGTCCGATTGATGGTAAAAAAATAAAAAACTGCATTCATTGTAACACTTGTGCAATTACTAGTGGTTTTGGTGGTGCCGGAGCTTTTAGTGATGGAAAATATAACATTACTAATGAATTTGGTGGCAATTTGTATGAATATATTGGAGAAGAAAAAGCTTTAGAATTAATGAAATATGTTGATGATATCAATATGTCTTATGGTGGAGAAGGAACAAAAATGTACACAACAGACAATTCAAAAATAAGAGCGCTTTGTTTCCAAAATAATCTTTGCCTATTAGGTGCTAATATTCGTCATTTAGGTACTGATAAAAATAACATAGTACTACAAAATTTATATGACCTATTAAAAGATAAAGTTACTTTTTATTTTAATGAGCCAGCACGCAGTATAGAAAAAACTAGTACAGGTTATTTTATCAAAACAGATGAACACAATTTTGGAACTTCAAAATGCATTGTAAGTGTTGGTAGAAGTGGTAGCGCATGGATGGAAAAAATATGTAAGAATTTAGGAATCAAAACTCATTCTAATCGAGTTGATATCGGAGTAAGAGTTGAACTTGCTAAAGAAATAATAGAAAACATTACAGATGAATTATATGAAGGTAAAATCATTTACACTACTAAGAAATATGGGGATAAAGTAAGAACTTTTTGTGTAAATCCAAAAGGTGTTGTCGTTAGTGAAAATACTAATGGAATTGTTACTGTTAATGGACATAGTTATGAAGATGTAAATAAGCATACTAAAAATACTAATTTTGCGTTATTAGTCTCTAAATGTTTTACCGAGCCTTTTAACGATAGTAATGCCTATGCAGAAAGTATTGCTAGACTATCTAATATGTTAGGTGGAGGCGTGATTGTTCAAAGATTTGGTGATTTAGTAAAAGGTAGAAGAAGTACTGATCGTAGAATTAAAGAAGGATTTATTAAACCAACATTAGCTGCAACACCAGGTGATTTAAGTCTAGTCATTCCAAAACGTATTTTAGATGGAATTATTGAAATGATGTATGCTTTAGATAAGATTGCTCCAGGAGTGGCAAGTGATAACACACTTTTGTATGGGGTTGAAGTAAAATTTTATAACATGAGTGTCGAACTTGATAACGATTTAAAAGCTTTGGATAATTTGTATGTTATCGGAGATGGGAGTGGTGTTACTCACTCCTTGTCCCATGCTTCTGCTAGTGGGATTTATGTAGCAAGAAAGATTTTAAAAGAACTTTAATATTGAATAAGTGAATTAGATAATACTCTAGTTCACTTTTTACTTAAAAGATAAGAAATTTGTTGCTTTATTGGTAATTATTTGATAAAATACTTATTGCACGAATAGTGCAATATAGTTATGCGGATGTGGCGAAATTGGCAGACGCGCTAGACTTAGGATCTAGTGCTTCACGGCATCGGGGTTCAAGTCCCCGCATCCGCACCATTTTTTTATCTAGTGTCTTGATGAATCAAGGCTTTTTATTTAATTAAAGAAGGTAGCTTATTATGAATTTAGAAACATTAAAATATAAAAGTGTTACCACAATTAGATATATTGCAGATGGATTATTTTATCCATTCTTTTCATTGTATTTAATTAATGCTGGAATTCTAGAAGCTAAAATTGGTTTTTTATTAGCACTAACTCCATTACTTGCGGTATTTTTAAACCCACTTTATTCCAAGATTTGTTCTTCATTTAGAGTAACAAAAAACTTGTTAGGAGTTATTACTTGTGTGGAGGGAGTTGCAATATTTTTAATAAGTAGAACAACCAATTACAATACAATTTTGATCTTTACAATTATCATGGCGATATCAGGTTGTTGTCATTATGCTATAATGGATTCTTTATTAACAGTATATAGCGATAATAAAGGAATATCTTATTCTAGTATTAGAATTTTTGGTAGTATTGCTTATATTGTTGCAACTAGTGTGGGTGGAACATTAACTAATACTATTTCTTATAGTTTTGTCTTTATTTTAGCAACAATCTTCTTTATTTTATCGGGTATAAATTATTTTCTTATTAAACCAATCACACTAAAAGGTGGAAAAGAAAATGAAAAAGTTGATTTTATTAGAGCAAGTAAAGCTTTGTTTAGAAATAAGAAATTTATCTTCTTTATCATTTTAGATGCATTACTAAGTGCTCCTTTATTTGCAACAAATAACTTCTATGGAACTTATCTAAGTGAAATTCATAATGTAAGTTCTGCCACTTATGGATATATTTATTCTTTATTAGTTTTATTTGAGGTAATTACACTTCTAGTTTTAAATAAGTTCTGGAAAAATGTTAAACCTAGTATTGCTTTTGTAATTGCTTCGGTTTGCATTGCAATAAAGATTGCAGTATGTTATTTTAACTTGCCTTTAGTCTATCAAGTAGTATTTTGTGTTTTTAGAGGAATAGGGTATGGTTTTATTTTACATGTTGCGACAGTTTATGCTGTTAATCTTAGTGGGGAAAAGATTGGAACTCAAGCAGTTATGTGGCTTTATATGTTGTATCAAATTTTCTATGCTTTCTGTAACATTTTTGGGGGAGAAATCATTGAATATGTATCATATGATACTTTTCATTTAATCTCATTGGTGCTAGTATTATTGTCGTTAGTCTTCAGCATTGAGTGGGCCATTAAAGATAAAAGAAAGAAGGAAATAAAGTGATTAAAGTAATTATTGGTATTATTATTCCTTTTTTAGGTACTATTATTGGCTCTGCTTTAATTTTGCTTTTAAAAGATAGAATAAATGCTAAAATTGATAAAGCTCTTGTTGGCTTTGCAGCAGGAGTAATGCTTGCTGCTACAATATTTTGTTCAATAATTCCTTCAATTGAAGAATCAACTTCAATTTGGATTATTATAATTGGAATTGTTTCAGGTATGATTATCTTGCTTTTATTTGAGCATCTAATTCCTCACCATCATGGCGATGAAAAACATGAAGATCATAATAATAAATTAATGGTTATTTTAGCATTAACTGCTCATAATATCCCTGAAGGTATTGCTATTGGTTTAGTGCTTGCTGGAGCATATTATGGAAGCGTTAATATGTCAATATCAGGAGCTCTTGCTTTTGCAATCGGGGTAGCAATTCATAATCTACCTGTTGGGGCAGTAGTATCAATGCCTTTAAAAGATGATAAAACGCCCAAATCTAAGCTTTTTATCTATGGTCTTATTGTTGGCTTCATCCAACTATTATTTAGCGTCTTAACGGTCTTTTTAACGCAATATATAACAGCATTACTTCCATTCTTATTAAGTTTTGCAGCAGGAGCAATGTTATATGTGGTATTTGTAGAGTTAGCTCCTAAGATTATAAAAGGTAAAAACAAATCAATATCATTATCATTATTTGCAATTGGTTTTATCATAATGATGTTATTAGATATATTACTTGAATAGCAAAAGAGGCATACGCCTCTTTTGATTTACTTATTTATGACTTTATTGATTATTACCACTTGGTAACATTTTATAAATTACTTTTATTTTCTTATCATCAAGTTTTCCTTTACGATATAGTAGAAAATATCCAAGTAGATAAAGAATTATTAATAATAATACAATAGAACCTAGACAAATTCCTACAATTGCCATAGGAGTTAATTTTTTATCTTCTAATTTAGGAAGATAACCATCATTAGTTTTCCAAGTGGTGTATGCTATTTCATCACCTATAAGTTTTGTGCAATTTTCATCTTCAAAGTATTTATTGCATTCATCACATTTATAAGCTTCTTTATAGCCACTATTATTTAATGTTGGAATAACTCCAACAATTTTATGAACTTTATGGCCAGCTATTAGTTTTCCTTCATTATTTTTCCAAAGATTATAGGATGTTAAATCACCAATTTCGTTGCTACCAAGTAAGTCAGCAAAGTAGATATTACATTTAGAACAATAATAAGCTTCTTTATAACCAGACTCATTGCAAGTAGCAGGCTTAGAAGGAACTTTTACAAGTGAATGTTCATTACATTTTGAATAATGAGCAGTTAATGTTAGCTCACTAGTAACTAAAGTATCAAAATCCCATTTAATATCTTTATTAAACCAACCTTCAAAGACGTAACCACTTTTAATAGGGTTTATTGGTTTAGCAATCTTTTCTCCATAATTACAAGTAATAACTAGATTTTCTAATTCATTATCATAGATAAATGTTACATCGTAATGATTTAATACGTATTTAGCAGTTAAGGTTATATTCTTTGTTACCTTATTAGAATCAAAGTCCCATTTATCTTCATCGTTATACCACCCTTCAAAGATGTAGCCTTCTTTACTAGGCATTTCAGGGGAAGTAAGTTTTGATCCCATTAGAACAGATTGCTTGGTTGTTGTTCCATTATCTGCATCAAATATTACGGTATATGTATATGAATCAAGAGGTATTACTATATGACTAGTATTATTAGGATCAACTCCTGTTTTTTCAAAGGTTTTTGTATAGATAAGTTTTGAAGTTGTGCTTTCATTTGATTTAGTCCAGCCTTGTGTTGGTTTAAAAAGATTAACATTATCTGCAAATGCATGATCCTTATTTGAAGGAGTTATTGTTAATGTAATTGTTGCTGTATAAGTTGTATTATAAGCAAATTTATCATTAACTAAACTTGGAGACCATTCTATTTCTCCAGTGTATCTTGCACCTGTTGCTATTCCACTTACAGCTTGTGGGGCAGTTTTAGTTGCAACAGGTTGATCAATATCATTAAATGCAACGTCTTTAATTGAATATTTGAGCTCCAAGTAATTATGGTCTTCATTAAAGCAAACTGTGTAATCTACATCAGAAATGAAATATTTTGTATCATTTACTGTGCCATTTGATGAAAAAACACCGGTTTTACTTGAAAGTGTCACACCTATTTGCATTTTGTTATCGCCAGTTGTTGTTGGATTATTAAGAGTGATTTTTGGGTCATTATGCAAATGTAGATTGTTGGTCGCGCTATTTGCAGTATTGTCTGTAATTTTAGCTGTGCCACCAAGAGTGATGTCACTTAGGGTGAACACTCCGCCGCCATTCACCGTATCCACATTGTTTGAAGAGATTTCACCACCCGTCATAATGAAGTTGATAGATTTGGTAGCATACACACCTCCACCAGCGCTAGTTGCTTTATTGTGGCTGATTGTTCCACCACTCATATTGAACAAAGCACTTTCAGTAGAGATCGCGGCAACATGGACACCTGCACCAGATTTTGCATAATTTCCTACGATATTTCCACCATACATGTAGAAATTACCTTTGTCAACCAAAACACCACCACCATTGCCAGGAGAAGCGGTATTGTTTCCGCCGGTAATAATTCCGCCGGTTATTGATTGTGCAGTGCCTTCACCTTCGCCAAGATGCCATAAGCCACCACTATCAACATAACCATCATGTGATGTTGTGCCGCAATCATAAAGATTAAGTGTTGCGAATTTAGGAACATTGATTACATTTCCAGTTCCACCTGTGAATTTAATAACATGGCCGTTTAGACAAAGGTTTGTTATTTTAGGTTCTGCTTGTATCCCGAAAGGAACAGTCCAGGTTGAAGTAAGAGTAATATCAGCAGTTAAGATATAACTGCCCGGATCATTTGGCATTGATGTTGTGTCAGCCCATTGGCTAAATTTAATATCGTCATGGTGATGGTAACACTCTAAGAAATTAGATTCACTATTAAATAAAATTTTGTAGTTAGTATTATCAGAAAAGAAGTATTGTACATCATCTGCTGTGCCATTTGTTGTAAATGTTCCTGTTCCACTTTGTAAGGTTACACCAGCACTCATTTCTTCAGTTGGGACTAAAACCTCGTTACCATTACTAGATTGAGTTTTTGTGCCAATTGTGATTGTTTTATTAGTGCCTAAATGTATATTATTAGTCACTGTGCTATTTTCTGCACCTACAGTGTTGCCAGTGATCTTTGCTGAGCCACCCAAAAAGAAAACACTAGTTACATTTGTTTTTCCATCAACACACACACCACCTGCAGACACACCATCATTAGGGTTCGGGTTATCCTCAATAGTACGGTTACCACTTATTATTCCACCATCCATATAGAAATATCCTTGAACTGATACGCCACCACCCAGTTTGTGAGCGATATTATTAGAGATTTCACCACCATGCATATAAAAGGTTGAAGATGCCCCATTTACGCACACACCACCAGTGGAGCCTTGGTTAGAATCAATAGTACGGTTACCACTTATTATTCCACCCTCCATACTAGCAGTCCCAAATATATTCACACCACCGATATATGCTGCAGTATTATCTTTTATTTCACCGCCATACATATTGAAGGTATTATTGCTCGTAGACAACATGGAAATGCCACCACCATTATGTTTAGCATAGTTTCCAACAATACTTCCACCATACATATTAAACGTTCCTTTTAAATATATGCCGCCGCCATCGCTATTGTTCTGCGTAGCTGCCTTATTGCCGACAATATTGCCACCATACATATTCAAGGTTCCACCTTCAACATTTATTCCACCGCCACAAGGGGAATTACCTCCAGTAATGATGCCTCCTGTTACAAAGTAATCTGTTGGTATTGTTTGATCTGAGGCAAGACTCCAACCAGTTGTTGCATTTTTTGTGAAATAATATGTTTTTGTTGTGTTGCAATCATAAAGATTTAATGTTGCGTTTGTAGGAACTTTGACCACCATCCCACTATATGTAATAACGTGTCCATTCAAGCAAAGATTTGTTTCACCTACAGGAACAATCCAAGTTGCAGAAAGTGTTATATCAGCAGTTAAATATATGGAATAATTACCTGCTTCTGAAGGCAATTCACTTACTTCCGTCCAACCAGTATGATCATGAGTTGCTAAATTTGTTTCATTAAATCCACTATTTGGTTTAGTAAAAGCCATTGTACCAAATGAAATGAAAACAAATAACAATAAATATAAACATTTACTGACAATTGATTTTATTTTTTCTTTCATAAGTTCGTATTATTCAGTTAAGCCTAGTTTTGTGACTGAATAACTTTCTCCTTTCTAGGCTATAATATATATGCTGTGTACCTGTCCCATTTTTTTGCCACTAGATGGCTTGGAGGATTTTCAGGACACGGCTTTTTACTACCATCGTTAATAAGTTAAGTAACGCTAGACGTTTTATCAGTTCGCGATTATACGAGAGTAAGAAGTCCGTGCATTAACAGCAACTCACTAAG
>JAZRXY010000002.1:0-16321 GCA_045600465.1 Bacilli bacterium | reverse complement strand
ATTTGATTTTTCAGTAGCAGATTTATTAAAGAATCTACCAGTTGTGTCTCCTAGAATGACTAATTGAATAGCGTCAATGATTGTTGTCTTGCCAGAAGCGTTTTTACCTGTCAAAAAGTTAATTTGATCAAAGTTAATTGTTTGGAAAGCAAAATAGTGCCAGTTAATTAGTTGTAATCTTTTTAATTGTTTCATTTTTTCGCCTCCTTAAATAATCTCTTCGTTAGAAGATTGTTCTTCTTTAAATAAATTGTTGTAAATTGCATTAATTCGTTCGTTAGAAACGATTCTAGCGATAGTTGGATAAATAGTAACAATTGCGCTAGATGATTCAATATCACCATCAAAACGCGCTAAAACATTATGTTTGATTAAAACTCTTAAAGCATCACTAGTCTCTTTAATAGTTGGCTTTTTAGTGATGAATTTATTATCAATCATTTTGACAATAATATCGGACACACTAACAAAGCATACTTTTTTAGCAAGACCTTTTTCTTGTTCTAAATCATACATTTGTCTTAATGTTAATAGCATTAAAGTAGTAAATTTATCTAATCTTACGATGTTAGTTTGAAAAATGTTATTTACTTGAATAATACCATTACTATCATCTTTAGAGATTGTATATCCTGCTAGATTAAAGAAGGTTTCAAAAATATCGTAGTTTCTTTCAATGAAACGATAGTCTGTTGAAATCTTACCAATTTTATCTTTTGCTTCATATGTTTCTCTTAAAACGAAAGTTTTGTTTAGTAAGTAGTTAGCGACTTTCGTGAATCTTTCTTTTTCATTATCAGAAAGTTTTTCATAATTTTCATTTAGCATTTCTAATTCCTCCTTTTTCTAAATTCTAGATTTGGTATTTCGTAGTGATTATTGATAACTTGTCCTTCATTAACATCAACACTGTAGAAAATGTTTTTATCGAACGCTTTGATGAATGAGAAGATAAGTAAGATTAAATCATCTGAATCTCTTAGTTTGAAATCACTGGATTTAATTAAGCTATCTTCATTAAATTGTTCTTTCATGAAGTTAATGACATCTTGACTAGAAAATCTTGTTGTCGTTGTCTCTTTGAAGGTTTCATTTAACTTATTAATGATAGTTTCATCAAGATAAGTAATTTCACCAGGTGATGAGTCATCTTTAATCTTTTCTACTTGACTTCTATTATATAATGATGATTCAACTAATAAATCTTGGTGTTGAAGACTAATTACTTCTTTGCAGAAATCACTCGTTGTTTCATAACCTCGCTCGTTTTCTAGAGCAATCTTAGCGATTATCTTAGTGAGTTTACCATTAATTGATTTATCATTGTTTAATAAGTGATGCATCTTTTTTGTGGCAGCACTAACATAACTAGAATTTCTTTTATCGATAAGTTCAACTAATTCTTCTAAGTCATTTAGCTTATCAACAATGTAGTTAATTTTAGTTAAGATAGCATTCTTAGCATCATCGATATCGTGATATTTAGCTTGAACTACAGCTTGAGCAGCTATTGTTTCAATATTTTTATCATCTTTCATCCAATTAATTAGGATGTTAAAGATTGATCCTTTGAATCTAGTGATTGAATCTTTAGTCTTAAGTGGTAGATAAATTTGCATAATGACATCTTTTTGGTAAGAATCAAAGTGCTCGCTTAAAATTTGGTTAACTGTTTTTAAGGAAACTAGATTGGTATATCTTCTTTTTAAATTATGAAAAAGTGTTTTAAGTGAATCTTCAAATTCTAGCATTTTCTCATAAACCGAATTAAGAGCAGTATAACGATAGTCTTTATAATCTTTATCAGCATTTAAAAGCGAAGAATACATCGCATACATGAAAGAATCATATTCTTTTACTTCGTTGTTTGTTAGATCAGATATTATTTTAATAAAATGAATTGAATATGGTGGAAGTGACACATATTCAATTAAATGGTTCTCTGATTCGTATTCGATATCAATCCAACCAGTATCAGCTAGTTTTTTAATAATAAACTTAGCAAGGTTAGTTGCATCTTTAAAAGAAGCCTCAACTTTATCTTGGTCAGCTTCAATATCAATATCATATATATTGTTTTGCAATTCGTTTATTAATTGGGATGTTAAAACATCACGATCAATTAAAACGTTTTCTTTAAAGGCTTTATTGATAATGAGTAATGAATCAGCATATATACTTCTGTTTTTGCTTGTTAATATAGTAAAGAGGTTATTAGGAATAACTTCAAATAAATCCATAGTAAAAAATCTCTCCTTTTCTCTCAACCACTTTATTATAACATAAAGAATTTATTTTTTATATAAAAAATAATTCAAAGGAAGAAAATAGGCTTAATAAAAAACGACATGAGTCGTTATTTTATTATAGGAAACATGAATATTTCTTTTTCTTGTAATTTGGTTCTTTCTGGTTCTGCATCGACCATGTAATATACATCACTTGCGCGTTTCTCGATTTGCGCTATAGAATCTTCACGGCCAACAAATTTAGCATATACAGGAACTTCTAAACGCTTTCGAATTGATTTTAAATATTCTTTACCTTTACCATCTATACCTACAATACGAATATAAGGGATAGGTTTAGAAAGAATTGATCTAGCAAGCTTTGCATCGGTACCACATAATATATGAGCAATGATACGTCTGATGCGAGCTCCACTGTAGCGTTTTGAAATACACATCGAGATAAACTCTTCCATATTATTAGCTTGCTTAATGTTCTTCAAAAGAAGGTTTTCTATACCTTCAGTGACTAAATGTATGGATGATAATTGCTCGATTGGGGTAGATAATAGCTTATATTTCAATAGATTAAAGTAACTATCGTACAAATGTATATCTTTTTTATCGTATTTAATAGCAGTAAAACTACTAATTTTCTCATTTTTATTGATAAAACCCCTTATTTCACGGGCATTTTTGAAAACATCGTTCCTTTTAATAGAAACAGGTAAAATAGTATATTCTTGGTTGTTTATAGTAGATAAATAGGAGTTAGCGAGTATATCATTGGGTGTTTCTAAGTAAAAGTCTTTTATCTTTTTGGTTGCTTCGCTATATGCTTTTGGATATCCGTATCCTTTATCCATTAGTTTTTGAATCTCTTCATCTAGACGTGGAGAGGTAATTAACTCATTATTGTTATATTTTTTCATGAATTCTTTTGTGTCACCTGTTTCGCTACCGAATACTATATAGGTACAAAATAGACGTTCTAATATCTCGACTGAGTATTGTGCGAATATATCAGCTGATTCTACTGCGTAGATAAAAGGAAGTTCGACAACGATGTTGATTCCATTTTCTAAAGCGGCTTTAATTCTAACATCCTTCGGCATTATTGCAGGTTCGCCTCTTTGAACAAAGTTAGGAGACATTACTGCAATTAAAACCTCTGGTTTTGTTTGTTTTAAAGCCTCGTTTATATGATATTTATGACCGTTATGAAAAGGATTGTATTCTACAACTATTCCAGTAGCTTTCATAACTATCATCCCCTTAGGTCTTAATTATAGCATAATTGCTATCTGCTAGTGTTAACATTGTTGACATAATGGTATAAATTAATTATAATTTATCTGTCATTTTTAGGTGGGGGTGTGAAGAATGAAGTGGACACTTGAGTGGCTTAATCAAAACGCACATCCTGACTTCGCTTTTGAAGAAGAACTTACATTTGATCCTAAATTAATCAAAGAAGCCAGAGGTTTGGGTTTAATTGATTTAAAAGATGTTAGAATTAAAGGAATAGGTAATTATGACAAGGAAACATCGAGAACTAGATTAACCTTTAAGTTAACGGGAGTTATGGTAGTTCCTTGCGCTATTACTCTAGAACCGGTCGATTATCATTTTGATATAGATTACGATGATCGTTTTTCTTTCAATGAAGAAGATAAAAATCTAGATTTAGATATTGCAAAAGGCGGAGTTATTGATATAATTTCATTAGTCTATGAGCTAATCGTGGTATCAATTCCTCTAAAAGTAATAAAGAAAGGGGCTAAATACCCTGAATCAAAAGGAAATTGGCAAGTCATGAGCGAAGATGATTTAGCTAACAGAAGAAAATCGGATGATGAAATTGATCCGCGTCTGGCCAAATTGAAAGATTATTTTAATAACAAGTAAGAAGGTGAAGAATTATGGCAACTCCTAAAAGAAGAGCATCTAAAACAAGAAAAGCAATGAGAAGAGCAAACATCCATCTAGCAAACGTCACTTTAGTTAAGTGTCCAAACTGTGGGGAAATGATTAAACCTCACCACATCTGCCCAAAATGCGGATATTACGATGGAAAGAAAGTTCAATAATTCTTTAAATGTTTTTAAATTAAGGTGCATAGCACCTTTTTTTGTGTAATTTTAATAAAACATAACTGGTATAAAATAACGAAAATAAGGGAAAATTTTCCCTTTTTTTGTGTTTGAAAAAGAAAATGCAAAAAAATTTAAAAAAGTGTATTTTTTTGTTTACAAAGTGGGTTGTATTGTGTATAATGGTGGTAGTAAGTGGGAGAAAGTGGGTGAAAAAACATGTTTATTGGAAAATACAGTCACAATCTTGACGACAAAAGCAGATTAACCGTTCCAGCCAAGTTTAGAGAAAACTTAGGATCAAACGCTGTTATGACTTTTGGTTTTGATAAATGTGTTTCAATCTACACCGCTGAAGAATGGCAAAAATTTATGGAAAAGTTAGATACCATGGATGAAAACAAGTCAGACATCCGTAAATACAAGAGGGTATTCACAGGATATGCTTACGATTGTGAATGTGATTCTCATGGTAGAGTAATTATTCCTGCTGAGCTAAAGAAAATTACAGGTATTGATAAAGAAGTCGTGTTGATCGGAGTTTCAAATTGTATTGAGGTCTGGTCAAAACAACGTTGGGATGCATACGAAAAAGATGCTACATCTAATCTAGATGAAATAGCTGAAAAGCTAAGCGAGTTATAGTATGTATCAACATATTTCGGTATTGCTAAACGAATGCATAGATGGTTTAGCAATTAAAAGTGATGGTATCTATGTGGATGCTACCATTGGTGGCGGAGGACATAGTTATCATATATTAAGTCGTTTAGACAAGGGCCATCTTTATGGTTTCGACCAAGATGAGCTCGCACTAGAGACATCTAGAACACGTCTACAAACTCTCTCTCTCAACAACTTTACTTTGGTACACTCCAATTTCAAGTTTATTAAGGAAGGGCTTGAAAATTACGGTGTAACAAAAGTAGACGGAATTTTATTTGATTTAGGTGTCTCTTCCTTCCAATTTGATATTCCTAAGAGGGGGTTCTCCTACAGGTTTGATGCAAAACTTGATATGAGGATGGATCAAAGTCAAACTCTTAGCGCGTACGATATAGTAAATACTTATCCAGAAGCTAAATTAGTTAAAATTTTATTCGAATATGGGGAAGAACAATATGCCAGAAGTATTGCCCATAAAATTGTAGAAAGTAGAAACGAGAGACCTATTACTACAACATTCGAATTAGTGGAGATTATTAAAGCTAGTGTTCCAGGAAAGTATAAACAAGCTACGCATCCGGCTAAGAAAACCTTCCAAGCATTAAGAATTGAAACAAATCACGAACTAGAGATCTTGGCAAGTTCACTAGAAAACGCCTTAAAGTTATTAAATAAAGGTGGAAGAATGTGTGTGATAAGTTTCCATTCGTTAGAAGATCGTATTGTTAAAGAAGTATTTAATAAATACACAAAAATTGTTAATCCTAATAGGTTTATGCCAAGTGTTGAGAATAAACCTTTAGAATATAGGCTCGTTACTAAAAAGCCAATATTACCTTCCGAAACTGAATTGGCAAGTAACAACCGTGCACACAGTGCAAAACTAAGAATTATTGAAAAGTTATAGAGGGGGATTATTTATGAAACTTAAGAAAAGAAACATGAGTCATTTTGATTACGTAACACGTATTGCGTTTGGGGCAAGTATTCTTGTCTTCATCTTGGCATTTGTTTTTGTTCAACCAAAAGCAAAGGAACTAGCTCAAAATAACCACGTTTTAACTAATGAGATTCAACAATTATCCACTCGTAATGCTACATTAAAGGCAGAAATAGATGAATTAATGAATCCATCAGCAGTTATGAAACAAGAATTGATCAATGGATTAAATAAAGAATAACGCTAGCCGCGAGAGAGTAAAGGTGAGAGAGTTATGAATTTTTTCAATATTAGAATGGGTTCTGATGCTAAGTTAGAATCTACCTTCCAAGAACGTTGCAAGAAAGCTTTAGCAAAAGAAAGAAAGCAAACTAACAAAAGAATAATCATAGTGGGAGTTGTTTGGGCACTCATTATTGGATATATGGTTTCCCCATTATCAAAAGCTAGAGTAGTTTCCGTCTCTGGAAATGTAATGCTTGATAATAACGATCTAGAATCTATCGCTAATTTATCAGCGAAAGAATTTTTATGGTCACTAAATAAAGAAACAATCGAAGAAAATTTAGCAAAATATGATTATATTGAATCAGCCTCAGTTAATGTTGGGGCTTTTGGTGTAAAAGTAGATTTAGAAGAAATAAGTGTGGTTGCTAAATCTAATAAAACATGTGACACATATGGAGAATGTGAATGTACATATTATTTAAGCAATGGTAATGAAATAGTAGGTTACAAAGATTACCGTGCAAATAATGTAAAACACATTGCAAAGTTTGGTGATATCCCTTATATTGAAAATCTATCTAGCTTTAATAGTAATCAAACACTTATATTATTTAAAGAATTAGGGTATACTAATAAAGAGGTAAGAAATATTATTATTTCTTTGAAGAAGAATTCTACTACTTCCTCAGTAGTTGATGTTGAACTAAAAGGCAACGAGTTAGACCTTGAAAACAATCTAATTCTTCAAGTCGATATTTCTACTCTAAGCGATAAGCTTACAATGAAGAATTTAAAATATCTTGCTAACATGATCAAAAAGCAAGATGATCCAAGCAAGAAAGATGGTAAATACTGCTATATCTATCGATCAGCAGATTATTTATTACCTTGCAATGACTAGGAGGTGTAAAAATGGAACAAAGTAGTAATACTTATGTTGCAATTGATATTGGGGAAACTTTTTCTAAACTAGTAGTTGGAACCAATAACAATGGTAACTTTGAATTGGTAGGGCTTTTTAATTGTGAAACTAAAGGTTTCACCAAAGGAGAAATTACGTCAGTTAAAGATTTACAAAGAACTATTATTACCCTTTTAGAAAAAGCAAGAAAAGTTGATATTGAAATAACTAAGGTTATCCTAACACTACCTTCATATAATCTAAGCATTAGAAGAAAAGAAGCATTGCTTCATGTAGGGAAAAAACGAGGGACCTATGGTGTAGTAAATGAAGAAGATTTCAGGGATTTAATTAATGGCGTAGCAGGGCATCAACTATTAAGTGATGAAATGCCAATTGCCGTATATCCAATTGAATATATTCTTGATGGGGAATCATATCAAGAAAAACCAATTGGAATCAAAGGTAATGAATTAATCTTTAAAGCTTATGTGGCAACAGCGCCAAAAAGTATTGCTAAAACAATTGCTGATGCTTTCTATGAATTGAATCTATCAATTATTGATGTAATACCTTCTCCAGTGGCACTATCTTATGCAATAGCTAGAAAAGAAGAAAGAAAAAACGGAATTGTTATAGCTGAAGTGGGTGTGAATTACACAGGAGTATCAGTTATTTATCGAAATCTAATTTGCAACTATAGTCAAAGCAAATTAGGTAGCAAATTAATTGATGAAGATATTGCTAATAACCTAAATGTTGATATTACAACTGCTAGAGCACTAAAAGAAAAGTATGGTGGTGCTTATGCAAGTGAAGCAGTAGATCTTGCTGTTTGCACTAATCCTGTGACTGATCAAGACATTAGTGAAAAACAAATCGCAGAAATTTGTGAAAAAAGAATCAAGGACATCGCCTTATCATTTTATAAATGTTATGATAGTATGTTGAAAGAACAAAAATATCCTTTATTATTAACAGGAGGTATTGCTAACACTTACCACATTGCTAAAAAGGTAAGTGAAGTACTAAATATTAAAACATCAACAAGACTATTAGAAATTGTTGGCGGAAGTAACGCAATCTACTTCCCAGCAATTGGCTCAATTATCAAAGTAATTTCAGAAGAAAACGACGTAGAAGTAGACGTTATTAATGGCTAGGAGGAAATAACCATGGAAGACAATTTAAATATTCAACCAAAAGCATTTGACGAATTTATTGCTAACATTAAAGTAATTGGTGTTGGTGGTGGTGGTTGCAATGCTGTTAATAGAATGATTGCCGAAGAGATTGAAGGAGTAGATTTTTGGGTTGCAAACACTGATGCTCAAGTACTTCTTATTTCAAAATGCCAAAATAGAATTACTCTTGGCTATAGTCTAACTGAAGGTTTAGGAGCTGGCGCTGATCCTGAAATTGGAAAAAAAGCAGCCAAGGATAGTGAAGAAGATATCAAACAAGCACTACGTGGAGCTAACATGGTTTTCGTTGCTGCTGGTATGGGTGGTGGAACTGGAACTGGTGCCGCACCTGTTATTGCTAAAATCGCTAAAGATTTAGGAGCTTTAACAATTGGTATTGTTACTAGACCATTTGGCTTTGAAGGAAGATTAAGAAATAGTAATGCTGTTCAAGGTATTCAAGAACTACAAGAAAATGTTGATGCAATTGTTGTTGTATCAAACGATAAATTAGCTGAAAATTATGGTTCACTACCAATTAATGAATCATTTAAAGAAGCTGACAATGTTTTAGCTCACTCTGTTAAAACAATTACAGATTTAATCTTAAAACCAAGCCTAGTTAATAGAGACTTTGCTGATATTAGAACAGTCATGAAAGGTCAAGGATTAGCGCTAATTGGTATGGGAATGGGTAGTGGTGATGGTATGGCTTACCAAGCAGCTCAAAATGCTATCAATTGTCCATTACTAGAAACATCAATTAAAGGTGCTAAAAACGCAATTGTTAACGTAGCAGGTGGAAGTTCATTAACTATTAATGATGCAAATGATGTTATTGAAAATATTAAAACAGAAGCAGGATCTGATATTAATATTTTATGGGGAACTACATATGATGAATCTTTAGGTGATAAGATGGTTGTTACTGTCATTGCTACAGGATTTGGAAGTGACTTAGAGATTGGTAATGTTCCAAGTTCTCAACAAATGTCAGAAGAAATCCCTATTTCCCCAATCAATATTGATAATCCAAAGATTGAACCTCAAGTTGGTTTAAGTGTTAATAGTGAAATCAAGAAAGAAGAAGTAAAACCTGAATTTGTTAAAGAACCACAAGAAGAAGAAAGTTCACAATCATTACTTCCTGCTTTCTTAAGAAAAAGAAAAAAGTAGGTAAAAGTTATGGGAGAAAATAGATTAAAAAAATTCTTATTTCCAACACAAGACAAAGAAACTAACGAAATAAACTTTAGAAATAGTTTTGCTAGTAATGCTCCTAGTGGGGGAATGGAAGTAAAAGATATTGATAACGATTTAAAAAGTTTTGAAACACCTAGTGAAAGTAAACGTAAATTTAGAACTGCTGGCGGCGATATTAATGGTTCCAATATTCATACACCAAATTGCTATGGTGATGCCGAAAAAATTGCGATGGAATTAATTAATAGAAATCCGATTATTGTTAATCTTGAATCAGTTTTAAATAATCAAGATACTTGCAAAGATGCCCAAAGAATTATCGACTTTTTATGTGGCGTTGCTTTAGCGCTTGATATTGAAGTTAAATCTATTAATACAACTGCATTCTTTTTCTCACCAAAACCAAAACAACATAATTATTAAAATCAAGGTGGTTATACCACCTTTTTTGTTGACAAAAATAACTATAAGTGGCACAATACTCTTGTCTTTAGAATATATTTTAAATCGCTGAGAAAGACACGAATAACTTAAATCTTTATTACAAGAGAGAGGTAGTAGTGGTGAAATACCTTAATAGAGAGTGTTATTTATCACTTTTAAGAGTAGGAAATCCCTAACGTAATTCTGCGTTAAAGAAAATTAAGCGCATAGAGAAGTCTATGAACTAGGATGGTACCGCGTAGTTTACGTTCCTTGAAAAAGGGACTTTTTTTATTATAAGGAGGAGTAATTATGGAAATTAAGAATTCGTTAACAATGCCAAAAACTGGCTTTGAAATGAGAGGTAACTTACCAAATAAGGAACCACGTATTCAAGAAAATTGGGAAAAGAGTGATCTTTATCATCAAGTATTAAACAAAAACAAAGGAAATAAGCCTTTTAGATTCCACGATGGCCCACCATTTGCAAATGGAGATATTCACTGTGGACATGCCCTAAATAAAACATTAAAAGATATTGTCGTTAGATATCATAGCATGTTAGGAGACTACACTCCTTACATTCCAGGTTGGGATACTCATGGGCTACCAATTGAAACAGCTCTAGCTAAAAAAGGCATTAAAAGAAAAGAATTAGAACTTCCTGAATATCGTAAGTTATGTGAAAAATATGCTTATGAACAAATTGCTAATCAAGAAAAGCAATTTAAGCGTATTGGTTTAATGTGCGATTTTGAAAATAAATATATTACTCTTCAACACGACTTTGAAGCAAAACAAATCGAAATATTCGCTAAGATTGCTTTATCTGGTTTAATCTTTAGAGGAAAGAAACCAGTATTTTGGTCTCCTTCTAGTGAATCTGCCTTAGCAGAAGCAGAGATTGAATATCAAGATATCACATCTTATTCCATCTATGTTCCTTTTAAAGTAGTTGACACTAAAGGCGTTTTAAATGGTGATGAATCATTTATTATTTGGACAACAACACCTTGGACAATGCCTGCTAACCTTGCTATTTGTTTAAATGAAAGATATGAATATGGTGTTTTTGAAACAGATCAAGGTGTTTATATCTTCTTAAATGAATTTAAAGATAGTTTAAGTGAATTATTAGGATTCACTAATGTAAAACTAAGAAAAATATTTAAAGGTAAAGAATTAGAAGGAATTACAACAAAACACCCAATGTATGATAGAACTTCAATTATTATCTTAGGGAATCACGTCACTAACGATGCGGGAACTGGTTGTGTTCACACAGCTCCTGGCCATGGTGAAGATGACTATATTGTTGGTAAAAAATATGGATTAGAAACATTTTGCCCAGTTGATGATAGAGGCTTTATGATGAAAGAATGTGGCGAAGAACTTGCAGGGATGTTCTATGAAGATGCTAATAAGAAAGTATTGGAGATTCTAGAAAGAGAACATGCACTTTTAAAAATGGTTCCTATCACTCACGCTTATCCTCATGACTGGCGTACTAAAAAACCAGTTATTTTTAGAGCAACTGACCAATGGTTCTGCTCAATTGAAAAAATTAAACCACAAATATTAAAAGAAATTGCTAATGTTAAATGGCTTCCTAGTTGGGGAGAAACTAGACTTTCTAATATGATTAAAGAAAGAGGAGATTGGTGTATTTCTAGACAAAGAGCATGGGGTGTTCCACTTCCAATTATTTATTGTGAAGATGGCGAACCTATCTTTGATGAAAAAGTCTTTAAACATATCTCTGATTTATTTAGAGAACATGGAAGTATTATTTGGTATGAATTAGATGCTAAAGATTTATTACCTAGTGGTTACAGCAATCCTCATTCACCTAATAATAAATTTAGCAAAGAAAAAGACATCATGGATGTCTGGTTTGATAGTGGAAGTAGCCATAGCGCAGTAATGGATCAAAGAGGCTTTGGCTATCCTACAGACTTATATTTAGAAGGTAGCGATCAATATAGAGGTTGGTTTAACTCCTCATTAATTATAGGAACTGCATACCAAGGTTGTTCACCATATAAGACATGTGTTTCTCATGGCTTTGTTTTGGATGGTAAAGGTAATAAGATGTCTAAATCTTTAGGAAATACTGTAGATCCTAATAAGATTATCAATCAATATGGCGCCGATGTATTAAGACTTTGGGTTGCAAGTATTGATTATCAACAAGATGTTAGAATCAGTGATGACATCATTAAACAAATCGCTGAACAATATCGTAAGATTAGAAATACATGCAGATTCTTAGTTGGTAATTTATCTAATGGTAATTTTGGCACATTTAATTATGAATTAGATCACCAAGATAAATTAGAAAGAATTGATGAGTTTGTTTTAAATAAACTATATAGCGTTACTAATGCTTGTCTAGATGCTTATAACAATTATGATTTCTTAAGCGTTACTTCATTAATTGAAAACTTTATGGCTAATGATTTAAGTTCATTCTATCTAGATGTTGGAAAAGACGTCTTATATTGTGATGAATTTGATAGTGTAAGAAGAAAACAATATCAAACTGTTTTATATAAAGTTCTTGATTCATTGTTAAGATTACTAGCACCAATTCTTCCTCACACAATGGAAGAATTATATAGTTATCTTCCAGGCTCTAAGGGTTTCGTCCATATGCTAGATATGGTTAGAAAGGTTGATCATATTGATGAAGAAGCATTAAATGAATATAAAATTTTACTATCACTACGTGCTAATGTCTTAAAATCATTAGAAAACGCCCGTGCAAGTGGTTTAATTGGTTCTGCGCAAGAAGCATCAATTAAACTTGAAATAACTAACAGCGAGACTAAAAAGGCCTTTGATAAGCTAACTAAAGACGAACAAGTAAGATTTTTTATCGTTTCTAAACTAGAACTAACTTCAAATAATGGTGAAAGTTATGATGATTGCAAAGTTGAAGTTATTAAACACAATGGACACAGATGTGAAAGATGCTGGAATAGATTTGATGAAGAATTAGTTGATGGCTTATGCCCAAGATGTAGAAAGGCTTACGAAAAAGCTAAGAAGTGTGAGGATAATCATGAAGAATAAAAAGGAATTTATTAAAAAACTTTTAATTTACATTATTGTAATTGCTCTTATTGTTGCTATTGACCAAATAACTAAAGCAGTTGCTAGATCTTCTTTAATCGTGGGTAAAGAAAATGCAATTGAAGTTATTAAAAACTTCTTTTATATCACTTTGCTTTATAACACAGGTGCTGCTTGGAACTTTTTAAATAACAACACATTGTTACTTACAATTATTAGTGTAATAGCTAGTGTAGGAATAAGTATTTATTATTTTGCAAGTAAAGAGGAAAGAACTAATTTAGAAAGTGTAACTCTTGCTTTAATTATTGCAGGTGCTATTGGTAATGGTATCGATCGAATTATTGCTGCGAAAGTTACTGACTTTTTAGATTTCTATATCTTTGGTTATGATTTCCCAATCTTTAACATTGCTGATTGTGCAGAGGTTATTGGTATTGGTTTATTAATCATTGCTATTATTATTGATGAAGTAAAAGAAAATAACGAAGTTAAAAGACAATTAGAAGAACAAGAAAAAAAGGAAAAATAAATGGAAGAATTATTATCATATCAAGTTGATGAACAATACGTGGGAGTAAGAATAGATAAGGTTTTAAGCGAAATCTATCCTCGCTTTTCGCGTAGTAAAATTCAAAACATGATTGATAATGAAGATATTTTAGTTAATGATAAATTAGTTAAAGCTTCTTATAAGTTAAAAGAAAATGATGAAATAGCTTTATCTATTTACCCTGATGCTTCTTTAAATGTGGAACCGGAAGATATTCCTTTAGATATAGTTTATGAAGATGATGATTTAATCATTATCAATAAAGTTCAAGGAATGGTAGTACATCCTGCTAATGGCCATCATAGTGGCACTTTAGTTAATGCGCTTTTATATCATTTTAAATCATTAAGTAATAACGATTCGATAAGACCTGGTATCGTCCATCGAATTGATAAAGATACATCTGGTTTATTAATGGTTGCTAAAAATGATAAGGCTCATGAAAAATTATCAGCTCAATTAAAGGATAAAACAGCATATCGAGAATATATTGCTTTAGTTAAAGGGGAGATTGACCATAACGAAGGAAAAATAATAGCTCCAATTGGTCGTCATCCTAAAGATCGTAAGAAAATGGCAGTAGTAAATGGTGGAAAAGATGCTATTACTCACTTTAGCGTATTAGAAAGATATAATGGTTATACTTTAATTAAATGTGTCTTAGAGACTGGTAGAACTCATCAAATAAGAGTTCATTTAGCTTATATTGGCTATCCTATTGTTGGCGATGTAACATATGGCAAAAAAGATAATTTACATTTAAATGGCCAATTATTACACGCTAAAACATTATCGCTAATTCACCCTAGAAGTAATAAGAGAGTAACTTTTAGTTGTGAATTACCTGAATATTTTGATAAAGTATTAAGTATATTAAAAGAAAAAGGAACATTGTAGGAGGATTTTTCTTATGATTATTAATTGGGATGAATATTTTATGGGTGTAGCACTACTATCAGCTTATCGTAGCAAAGACCCTTCAACACAAGTTGGAGCATGTATTGTTAACGAGGATAAAAGAATCGTTGGAGTAGGCTATAATGGAATGCCTAGAGGAGTAGTTGATGAGTATTTCCCTTGGGAAGATAGAGAAACAAAATATCAATATGTTGTTCATGCTGAATTAAATGCAATCTTAAATTCCACCCAAAATTTAAAAGGTGCAACATTATATGTTTCATTATTTCCATGTAATGAATGTGCTAAAGCAATCATTCAATCAGGAATTAGAGAAATTGTCTATATGTCTGATAAATATGCTGATCAAGAAAAATTCATTGTCTCTAGAAAAATGCTTACTCAAGCAGGCGTTAAATTAAGACAAATGAATGAAGTTTCTTTATCATTTAATAAATAAAAACATCGTTTGATGTTTTTTTGTTAAAATTGACAAAAATGTGATGTTTGGCTATAATCAAGTTGTACTTGTAAATAGTCAGAGGTGATAATATGAAATACATTAATCGAGCTATTGAAAACACACTAAAAGAACGATTTATCAGCGCAAAAACAGTGGCTATAAGTGGAGCAAGACAAGTTGGAAAAACAACTATGACAAAACATGTTTATCCCGAAATCAAAAGAATAAATATGAAAGATATTGTTTTGTATTCTAATGCCAAAGAAGACCCGCATGGTTTTTTGTCTAGTTTTAAAACGCCACTTTTTATTGATGAAATTCAAAAAACACCTGAACTAATTTCTGTTGTTAAGACTTTTATTGATGATAAACCAAATAAAAGCCAATACTTATTTTCAGGATCTCAAAAATGGGAGTTAATGAAGGGTTTGTCAGAATCACTTGCAGGAATGGTCTCAATTTTAGAATTAACTACATTATCATTACGTGAAATAAATAATATTAATTTTAATAAACCTTTTGTTCCGTCAGAAGATTATATTAATAGTAGAGAAAAAGAAATAGAAAAATATTCTAATATATGGGAAACAATTCATAAAGGAGGATATCCTGAACTTTATGATGAAAATCCTAGAGATTGGGAGGAATTTTATAGTTCTTATGTTGCAACTTACATAGAAAGAGATGTTTATGAACTAATTAAAATAAAGGATTACAATACTTTTTACAAATTTATGGTTTCAGTTGCAGCAAGAACAGGTAATTTACTTGATTACAATAATATTGCTAAAGATATAGGAGTCTCCTCAGAAACTGTTAAAAACTGGATAACTATCTTAGAAAAAACAGATATTATATTTTTACTAGAGCCATATTATAATTCTCATTTAAATAGAGCCCTAAAAACACCAAAAGTATATTTTAAAGACACAGGACTTGCTGCTTATTTAACTTCCTGGCTTTCAGCAGAAACTCTTGAAAATGGGGCGATGAATGGGGCATTTTTTGAAACATTTATTGTGAATGAAATTATTAAATCTTATACTAACGCAGGTAAAAACTATAAAAATCGTATTTATTATTATCGTGGTAAAGATAAAATAAAAAAAGTAAGTAATGGTATCGCAACTTATGAAGAAAGTGAAATAGATTTAATTATTGAAGAAAATGGAATATTATATCCAATAGAAATCAAGAAAACATCAAATCCTAAAGTGGATATGGCCTCTGCATTTGTGGTGTTGGATAAAGATGTTAGTAAAAAAAGAGGGACAGGCGCTATTATTTGTAGAGGGGAGTATAAATTAAAATTAAGAGATAATCTTTATTTACTACCGATTGAATATATTTAATAACTAAATAAAAATGCCATTTTTTTAGAAAATAGGCATTTTTATTTTGTACTCTTCCACTATAAGTAGAGTGAAACAGCAAGAAATATGTATTAAAATAAAATCATTTTATTGA
>JAZRXY010000001.1:0-18824 GCA_045600465.1 Bacilli bacterium | reverse complement strand
ATAAAAAGAGTACGAGTGACTCGTACTCTTCATACACAATTAATTTAACAGTTTTGTATATCTTGTAATTCAAATACACAAATATACACACTTTATTTCACAGAGCCCATATAAAAAGGATACGATTTTAGTCGTATCCTTCATACACAGTTAATTTAACAGTTCTGCATACCTTGCAATTCAAATACACAAATATACACACTTTATTTCACAGAGCCTTAATTTTACCGCAGTTCAAATCCCCAAAAGCATAAAAAAAGCCTTGATAGGATATCAAAGTCATTCTTTCATAATGGAGCAAGTGACGGGAATCGAACCCGCATAATCAGCTTGGAAGGCTGATGTTCTACCACTGAACTACACTTGCAAAAATAATGGCGGTCCCTACGGGAATCGAACCCGTGGTCTTCTCCGTGACAGGGAGACATGTTAAACCGCTACACCAAGGGACCAAGTGGCGGAGCAGGCGAGACTCGAACTCGCGCACCAGTTACCCGATCTATATCCTTAGCAGGGATACCTCTTCACCAACTTGAGTACTGCTCCAGTGTGCTTAATAATGATAACATAATATCCGCACTATTTCAACCCATTTTCGTTTTCGTTTTTCCTATTTTGTTTTGCTTCCATCGCTTTTTTTATTTCATCATTTAACTTTTGGACTACATTGTCCATTTCTTGTTTACCATACTCAATTACAAATTGATATCTAACCAATTGATAAACGACATCCAAAGGCGCAATTATTAGTGAGGCGATGAATGAAGCCAAAATAACACAAACATATTGATTAACAAAAATACTTCCATAAGTTAATAAATAGAAAGTAACTCCTAATGCCGCGCCAATTGCAAAAATTAAAACACAAATCAAATTCATTGCTCTTGATTGTTTTTTGTGGGCTTTAGAAACCTTTCTTGAAAGGTTTATTCCTTCATCTATAGTTAAAGGTACGCTGAAGCAGAAATATGCTCCTAGTCCTGAATTCATACCAAACAATGCATAAAAGATTAAAAAGACAATCCCCATTACGCCATAGGTTGCGATACTTAATTCTTGAACCCAATCAACTTTCATAATGCTATCAAAAACTTCCTCAACATTACCTGAGCCCACAGCTTCAATTAAAGCATTAAATAAAGCTGGGTCTAGAATTTCAGTAAGTTTAATAATAACGCCTGCCATAATTAAACTTGCACCTAGGGCGCAAAGAAGTCCAATAAGGAATCCTTTTAATGATTGTTTTGATCCAAAAACTAAACTACTTGGAAACATTTTGTAGCCATAGTAGAATGCTCTTGGCTCAATTGGCATATAATCTCCTGCAAGTTTTGCAATAAAAGTTAGACTTAATTGGAATGGGAAGATAACTACAAAAATTAATAAAGCCCCTAACCCAATACTTAATCCAACTGAAAAAACAATAGTAAATATAATTACTAAGGCAAACATGAATGCATAAAGTTCTTTTTGGTATTCTGCTAAAACAGAAAATGCTCTTTTAATAATTGCTTTCATTTTTTCTTCGTTTCTCCTTCCACCATCTCTTAAATTTCTCTCTTCTAGTATACTCTTCTGCTAATCCTCCGATTGCAGTTTCTCTTAATTCTTCATTCATTTGTAATCCAGTCTTTTTCATAACATTAACTACATCATCAAACATCATAACATTACTGCGGTGATTTGCAATGTATTTCCCATATAAAGCAGCATCATATGCTCTTAAGGCTGCTACCCCATTTCTTTCGATACATGGGATTTGAACATAGCCTAGGACAGGATCGCAAGTTAGACCTAAGTGATGTTCCATTGCTACTTCACTAGCATACTCAATTCTATCTAAACCTAAGCCTAGTAAATGAGCTACTCCTGCTGCCGCCATTGAACAAGCCGTTCCCACTTCTGCTTGGCAGCCACCTTGCGCTCCACTAATAGTTGCATTTTGTTTGATGACATTACCAAACACTCCCCCAACCATCATTGCTTCAATTATTTTCTTCTTACTAACATTTAAATCGTGGTAAAAATAGTATAAAACTGCTGGGAAAACTCCTGCACTACCACAAGTTGGGGCGCAAACAATTTCTCCACCTGATGCATTTTCTTCAGCCACTGCATAAGCATAAGATGTGATAAGCATAATGCGTTTATGTTCATCTTGGGCTGCTGCGCTTATCTTATTTGCCTCTTTATTGATTTCTTTAGCCACACGTTTTAATTTTAGCTCTCCTGGTAAATTACCATCTTTAGTTAGTCCCCTTTCAATACAACTACACATTGTATCAAAGGCTTCCCCTAAATATTTATCAATCTTTGGTTCGTAATATTTAACATACTCTACTAAATTTCTTTTATTGTTTTTTAAAAACTCTTTGATTTCTTCAAAACAATCTTCTGGATAAACATTTACAGGTTTTACTTTTTTTTCATTTTCAATATCTAAGGAACCACCACCTATTGAATAAATGGTTGCTTCTCCAATTTTATTGTTATCTTTATATGCATCAAAGGCCATTCCGTTAGGATGTTTTGGTAAAAATGAATTATTAAAGATAACCTCACATTTAATAGGTTCAAATTCATGAATGATAATGTAATCAGTTAAGTGCCCTTTACCTGTCAAAGCCAAAGAACCAAAAAGAGTGACTTTATAAAAGTCAGCCTCAGGATATTTATTTTTAAAATATTTGGCCGCTAATGATGGCCCAATCGTATGAGAAGAACTAGGACCTGGTCCAATACGATATAAGTACTTTAGTGATTCCATCTTTCCTCATTCATCCTTTTATCATCAACACTCATTCTATGGTAAGTGTTTAGCGAATCTGCTAGTTTCTCTAAATCTTCTTTTGCAAAGACAGTGTAATCTTTATTATCTTCAAAAGTATCTAGTAACTTAGTAACATCTTTTTCTTCCACAATGTGAAAATTAGGATTATCAATAATAACTGTTTCATCTATATGAGCAGTTTTACTTACTAAAACAACATTAACTAAAATACTAGGATTAACTTTTAATAGTTTAGCTAACCACTCAATCTTATTTTCATTTACATATAAAGGATTATCAATTATTTCTGTTGATTTACCGCTACACAAAACCCATTTACTATCGCTATCCTTACCAGATAGATATCCATAATAGAATTTTGTTGAAATTACATAAATAAAACGATCACCAATGATTACATGGTCAACATGCATATATGTTTTTGGTGCAATTCTTAAACATAAATTGTTTAAATATAAGAAGTCATGTTTTTCTACGTATTTTCGTAGAATCATTTTAATTCTTAAATTCTTTGTGAGTCCAACAAAAAGAGCCTCAACCTTGTCAATAAAGACAAAGATAACTGAAGCTATTGCAATTATGACTAAAATAAGTATTGCAATTTGATTACCCACAAAAAGTCACCTTCATTAAGCTATTTCTAGGGCGACTTCCATCATGTTAGTAAAGCTTTTTTCTCTTTGTTCTGCTGTTGTTTCTTCATGAGAAATTAGTGAGTCAGAAACTGTAAGAATTGTTAAAGCCTTTTTGTGTGCTTTAGCAGCATTAACAAATAATGCATAGCTTTCCATTTCTAAGCACTTTACTCCTAGTGCTGCCCATTTTTTCCATGTTTCTGGGTCATTGTTATAGAAAGTATCTTCCGCTAAAACGTTTCCCACTTGATATCTAAAGCCTTTTTCTTTGCAAGCATTTACTGCTTTTTCTAATAGTCCGTAATCTGAAATGGCACTATAAGTACCATCAAGATGGAATTGGCTCATATAATTTGAATCTGTACATGAAGCTTGTGCAATTACTAAATCAAAGATTTTTAAATCAGGTTGAATTGAACCTGTTGTTCCTACTCTAATGATTGCGTCAACATCATAGAAGTTAAATAACTCGTATGAATAAATGCCAATAGAAGGCATACCCATACCACTGCCCATTACACTAATTTCCTTACCCTTATAAGTTCCTGTGTAACCAAACATGTTTCTAACTGTATTGAATTGTGTAACATTCTCTAAATAGTGTTCAGCAATGTATTTTGCTCTTAGTGGATCGCCTGGCATTAAAACTGTCTTTGCGATTTGCCCTTTTTCTGCATTGTTATGTGGTGTTGCCATAAATATTCCTCCTATGCATCAACAACAACTGTTTTAGCAAGAACATCATGCAATGCTTGATGATCTTTACGATAAAACATAAGTATTAGTGATAGAACAAAGCCAAACCCTAATGTCATAACATCAAGGATTATTTCTCCTAGCATTGATCTAACAAATAAGGATGTGAATGATACATTCTTCCCATCCATTTGAACGATTCTGATTTTGAATAACCAATAACCAACTGTTTGACCTTTTGTATAAAGTGGAACAATTGTAAAGTAAACAACTAGATATGTTGCAATAATTACAACAACGACAAGAAGTTTTAATAAGATTGCTAAGTTAATGATAGAAGTATTTCCAAAGAATAGTGTAACAATTGAAATTGAATTTGTTGCAAGCAAAATAATTGCAACAGCAATGATGTTGATAATTGTATCAGCAATTGTTGCAAGAATTCTGTATCTAATCTTTGCAATACGAAGTTCTTCCATCTTTTCCTCCTATATCAAGTTGAAAACTTGAGTTATCAATGTAAAGTATACCATTAAAGATAACACGTCGACAATAGTCGTGACTAATGGTTGTGCCATAAGTGCAGGATCTAACCCCACTTTTTTAGCTAATATTGGTAGTACAGCTCCTATTACTTTTGCTAGTAAAACAGTGATTAAAATTGTTACTCCTACTAAAAATGCAATCATAACAGGGCTAACACTGCTATCAAAACTAATGATGTGTAAAACACTTTCTAACATGATCCAACCAAAAGCAAAAACTCCTAGGGTAAATCCTGTTATCAAAGCAACAAGTATTTCATGACCAATAACTTTGAAATAGTTTGAATTATCAAATTCTCCTAAAGCAATACCACGAATTACGGTAGTTGAAGCTTGCCCTCCACTATTTCCTCCTGTTCCCATAATCATTGGAATAAAAATAGTTAAAGCAGGAATAATTACCAAAGCTTCTTCAAAACTATTAATAATTAACCCAGTGAAAGTTGATGATGCTAAAAGAATGACTAACCAAACGATTCTATTGGCAGCAACTTTTAATGGTGAGGTTTTTAAATATTCGTCATCTAGAGGTGTCATAGCTGCAGTTTTTTGGACATCCTCTGTCATTTCTTCTTCGATAACATCAAGGATATCATCAACCGTGATAATTCCAACTAGACGGTTATCATGAGTAACAACAGGCAAAGCGTTTAAGTCATATTTTTTAAACTTTTGTGCAACATCTTCTTGGTCTTCTGTTGTAATAACACTAACAATGTCGGTTACCATGATGTCTTCAATTGTTTGATTTTCATCTGCAAAAAGTAAATCCTTAAGTCCTAAAGCACCAACTAGTTCTCTAGTTTTATCAACAACAAATAAATATGAAATTGTTTCAGCTTCTCTTCCTTGTTTTTTGACTTTGGCAATTGCTTGTTCTTTTGTATCATTTGGCTTTAATTCAACAAATTCTGTTGTCATTAAAGAACCTGCACTGTTTTCTGCATAGTTAAGTAATTGGTTAACTTCTCTTCTAGTTTCTTTGTCGACAGAACGCAATATTTTCATCATTAAATTTGATGGCATTTCTTCCAAGAAATCAACGATATCGTCAGTGTAGATATTGTCTAAAATATCTCCGATTTGATTAGTGCTTAAAGCCTTAACTAGGCTTTCTTGCACTTCACTATCTAGGTAGGTAAAAACTTCGGCGGTTAATGCCGGTGGAACAGTTTTAAAGACAAACAATATTTCTTTTGGATTGTTTAGTTCATTTAATGTTTCTGCTATGTCAACTAAGTTATAGTTTTCAAAAATTTCTCTTAGTTTTCTAACATCCCTTTGTTGTAATGCTTCGAGCAATTTTTGAGGATTATAATCAATTATTTCCATAGTTTCACCTCCTACCCCACTTTATTATAGCTTAGAAAGATTAATAATGAAAGCCATAAAAGTAAAATATTACTTTTAAATAGATAACATTTTGAGGTATTATAAAAATGTGTGAGGTGATATTTATGAGTGAAATAAAAACTGACGAATTTAGCCCCGAAAGATTACAATATTTAAAATTGTTATCTAATTCATTTCCAAACGTACAAAGTGCGTCAACAGAAATTGTTAATCTTCAAGCAATCCTTGAACTTCCAAAAGGAACCGAACATTTCCTTAGTGACATTCATGGTGAAGCCGAAGCTTTCCTCCATATTATGAACAATTGTTCTGGTAACATTAAAAATAAATTAAGAATTTTGTTTTCTAGTGAATTAAGTGAAGAAGAGATTTCTGATCTCGCTACCTTGATTTACTATCCAGAACGAAAAATGAAATTAGAATTTGAAAAAAATATAGATCAAAACAAATGGTATTACGAAAACATAACTAGAATAGTTAAACTAGCTAGATTATGTGCTTCTAAATACTCGCGTTCAAAACTTAGAAAATCATTGCCAAAAGAGTTTGATTACATTATTAACGAATTATTAACTCTAGATTTAAACGATCCTAATAAACAAATGTTTTTTGAAAAGACTCTTCATTCAATTATTGATATTGATAGAGCCCCATCTTTTATCATTGCAATGTGCAGTTTAATTAAAAGATTAATCACTGACTCTTTACACATTTTGGGTGACTTATTTGATAGAGGAGAGCATCCAGATATCATCATTGAAACTTTAATGCAACACCATAGTGTTGATATTCAATGGGGAAACCATGATTGCTTGTGGATGGGTGCTGCTAGCGGAAGCGGCGCATGCATCGCTAATGTTTTAAATAATGCCTTAAAATATGCAAATCTTGATGTTATCGAAGATTTCTATGGCATCAACCTTCTTCCATTAGCGAGATTTGCAAATGATACTTATAGTGACAATAGCGTTTACTATCCAAAGGCTGAAAACTTAGATGAATATTCGATGAATAGTTTCCCACTTATTGGAAAAATGCGTAAAGCAATAAATATCATCATGTATAAAATGGAAGGCCAAATTATTATGCGCCACCCTGAGTTTTGCATGGATGATAGATTACTTTTAGATAAAATTAACTACGTAGATCGAACAATAGAAATTGAAGGAGTAGTCTATCCAATGAAAGATACTGACTTCCCTACAATCGATAAAAAAAATCCTTATAAATTAAGTTATCAAGAAGAACAAGTAATGGAAAGATTGATTCATTCCTTTACTCATTCTCCAAAACTTCGTGAACATATTAAGTTCATTTATGAAAAAGGTAGCATCTATAAATCTGTTAACAACAACTTGCTATTCCACGGCAATATTCCTACTAATGATGATGGAAGTTTCCAAGAATTTAATTTCAATGGAGAAAATTATTCTGGTAAAGCTCTACTTGATTATTGTGATATGATTGCAAGACAAGGTTTCTACTCTCCTATTGGTAGTGAAGAAAAACACTTTGGAGAAGATTTCTTATGGTGGCTATGGCAAGGTAAAGATGCTCCAACATGCGGTAGAAAAAAGGTCACTACCTTTGAAAGAGTTTTTATCGCTGATAAGTCAACACACGAAGAACCAAAAAATGCCTATTACGATTTTCAATACAAAGAAGAATTCTGCAACAAAATATTTAAAGAATTCAACATTAATCCAGGCGAACTTTGCCACATTATAAATGGACATATTCCAGTAGAAACTAGTAAGGGGGAATCTCCTGTTAGAGCTAATGGAAAACTAATTGCAATTGATGGCGGATTTTGCAGTGCATATCAAGGAAAAACTGGAATTGCGGGATATACAATGTTCTACAATTCTTGGGGCATAAGGCTTGCAAAGCATGAACCTTTTAAAGGCGAAGAAAATGCTATTAGAAACAACCAAGATATTGTTTCAACAACTGTTGTTTACGAAAGCGCCGACCATCGTTTAAGAGTTAAAGATACTGATTTAGGTAAAGAAATGCAAAATCAAATATTCTATTTGAAAGAATTACTAAAAGCTTATCGTTCCGGTATCATTACTCAACGAAAATAAATTGAATTATCATCAATAAAATATTATGATAATAATAATAATAATAATACTTAGAAAAGTATAAGGAGTCTATTATGCCAAGAATTGCTATTTACCCAGGAAGTTTTGATCCTATTACAATAGGTCATGCAGAAATTATGCAAAAAGCTTCTAGATTATTTGATAAAGTTTATGTTGTGGTTTGTGTTAACCCAAACAAACCTGATGCTTCTTTTAGTGCAGATGAAAGAGTTAATATGATTAGAAAAGTTGTGGATAAACTAGATAATGTCCAAGTCGATAAACATAAAGGCACTGCTTTAAGTTATGCAGAAAAAGTTGGAGCATGCGCAATGATTAGAGGCGTTAGAAATACAGCAGATTTTGCTAATGAAATAACTCAATATCATTTTAACCATAATATGAATAAAAACGTCGAGACAGTAATCCTATTCCCTGATGCTCAAAGCTTATATGTTTCTAGTTCATCAATTAAAGAATTAGCAACTATTAAAGCAGACTTTTCTCAATACGTACCAAGTGAAGTTTACGCTGAAATAAAAGCTAGATTAGGTTAAAAATAAAACTTGAAATTTGGCCTTATGAATAAGAAATTCTAATAAATGATTGCCCAAAAAAATTGAAGTAAGAAAATCTCACTTTATTCCTATTGAACAAGTTTCACGACTAATTTTATTCTTTGCCTAATAATAAAAACGGATATTATTTCTAAAATGTACCCAGTGAAATGGACACTTAATAAAAAAGTGTTCAGCTCGCTGGGTATATTTTAATCAGTTTGATCTATTTCTACTCTATTTTTTATTTGGATATAAATTTCGTTTAACAAAGTTGTTAATCTAACTCAAAATATTTTATGAGTGCATTATTGATTTTTTCTTTAATTTTAATATCGGTAATCGTAGTAACTTTATTACGGATACGTTCTTCTGATACTGTTCTGATTTGTTGAAGCATTAAAACGCTGACTCTTGGTAGACCACTTTCTAAACTGGATAAAAACACCTCAGTTGGATATATCTTTGTACCAATTTTTACTGAAGAAATCGGAATACATGTAAATACTGGCAGATTGTCATTTACAGCATCGTTGGAAATTACCAAAACAGGACGTACTCCTTTTTGTTCACTTCCTTGTGTTGGATCAATATTTAAAAACCAAATATCCCACTTTTTTACCATTCGTAGTCCTCCACAGAAATGAGCTTTTCCATTTCTAAATCAGTTTTTTCAAACTCTTTTTGAGTTATAACTGTTCTTTTTACAAATTCTTCATCTGATTTTGCTTTTTTCATTTCTATCGCATAAAGTTCTTTTTGTTTTTCTTTTATGAATTGTTCAATGGCAAGATTTATTCCTTCTGTAAAGGATTTTATCTCACTAATTTGAACAAGATATTCTAGTTGTTCTTTATAATATCTATTAATATTAATCGTACTTTTTACAGTTGCAGTAGACATAGCTAACTCCTTTTCTTTTTTCTTTATTGTAAACTAATCATTAAATAATGTCAATATATTTAACCATATTATTTGCCATATAAGATACCATACGAATCGTAATATATCGTTAACTTAGTTGATTGTATAAGAAAAAGAAAGTAAGAGCTCTATTTGACTCTATCATTTTCTATAATAATGGTGTATATGGATTTTAACGCAATTAGTTTGCGTTTTAGGTATTTTTTTTAACAATAAATACATTGCGTATTTGTAGAGAATTGTAGTATAATTAGATTGCGTAATAGTATAAAAGATTAAGGAGTTGGTTAAAATGTTTTTTAAAAGAAAAATATTGAGTGATTTGTTGAAATGGAAAAATGAATCTAATGGCGAAACAGCAATGCTTATTGAAGGAGCTAGGCGTATCGGTAAATCAACAGCAGCAGAAGAATTTGCGAAAAATAATTATAAAAGTTATATTTTGATTGATTTTGGAAATGTAAAAGATACTGTGAAAAATTTGTTTTACAATTCATTAGATGATTTAAATACATTTTTTATGTTATTATCGATGGAGTATGAAGTAGATTTATTCGATCGAAACTCAATCATTATTTTTGATGAAGTTCAACTTTTCCCAAAAGCAAGAGAAGCCATTAAATACTTAGTTAAAGATGGAAGATATGATTATATTGAAACAGGGTCATTAATTTCAATCAAAGAAAATACAAAGAATATTCTAATTCCATCTGAAGAAGATAGTATTACTATGTACCCAATGGATTTTGAAGAATTTGCCTGGGCATTAGGAGAACATAAATTATTAGAATATATCCGTGATTGCTTTGAAAAAAGGATACCCTTACATGATTCAATGCATAAAAAGGCTCAATTTCTTCTTAAAGAGTATATGCTAGTTGGTGGAATGCCTAAAGCGGTATCTAAATTTTTAGAAATGAACAAGCAATTTAAAGAATGTGATTTAGAAAAGAGACGTATTCTAAAGACATATCGAAATGACATTCTAAAAATAGATTCAAATTATAAGTCGAAAGTTTTATCTATTTACGATCAAATACCAGGATTTCTTTCATCACATGAAAAGAGAGTAAAAATAGCATCAATTAATCCTTCTGATAGAGCAATCAGTTATGAAGATACATTTTTTTGGCTTTCAGATTCTATGATTTGTAATGAGTGCTTTTTGTGCAATGATCCAAATGTGGGTCTTTCCCTTAATGAAAATCGATCATATATAAAGTGCTACATGGGAGATACAGGTTTATTATTAGCGCATACCTTCAATGAAAACGTTGAGAATGACATCAATGTTTATGTTTCAATACTACATGACAAATTATCAATTAATAAGGGAATGTTCTTTGAAAATGTTGTAGCTCAAATGCTGACTGCAAATGGTCATAAATTATATTTTTACAACCATTTTTCAGAGGAAAAACATAGAAATGATATTGAAATTGATTTTATTATTTCCAGTGGCAATCGAATCGATAATAAGATTATTCCTATTGAAGTCAAATCATCTAAAAATTATACAACAACATCTTTAATTAAATTTAGAGAAAAATATTCAGATAGAATAGCAGAATCTTACATAATACATCCCAAGAATTTATCCATTAGAGAAGACGGAATTATTTGCATTCCTGCATACATGACATTCTGTTTATAAAAGTAAGGCTAGTCACATTCGAAGTGATTAGCCTTTTAAAATCCCTTATTAAGAGCCCTATTTCCGAGTTTTTTGTTTTTTTCTAATAATTGAATACTCTCCTACTTCAAATGGGATTTTTATTTTAAGTATTTGCATAGCGTGGCTTGCAACGCTAATTTCATTATTATCTTCATCATAGATTTCATTTACTACAAAACTTAATTCTTCTTTACCTGGTTGCATTACATTAAAGACATCACCTTTTTTAAAATGGTTTCTTTGTTCAATACTAGCAAGGCCACTTTCCTTATCATAGTCTTTAATAATGCCAATAAAATCTTGAAGAGGTTGCTCTCCATCCTTACTATATAAAGTGTCTTCAGATGTTACATCACCTTTTAACCAAGCGTTTGTAGTCTCTCTATTTTCGGCTTTTGCCAACATTTCTACATATTTTGATAAATCATTAACATTAAAATCTTTTTTGTTATCACAATAATCATCTATTAGTTTACGATAGGCTTGAACTACTGTTGCGATATAATGAAGCGACTTCATTCTTCCTTCAATTTTGAAACTATTCATTTTCATATCAATTAAACTTGGAATGTAACTAATAGCGCACAAATCTTTGGATCCCATTCTAAAAGGTTTATCGCTATCATTAACAAGTTTTTTATTTTCATATAAATCATAAAACCATCTACAAGAATGAGCACAACCACCACGATTAGCATCTCTAAGTGTCATATAATTAGACAAAGTACATCTTCCGGAGAATGATGAACAAAGCCCACCATGAATAAACGCTTCTAGTGGTAGCTCTGTTTTGCTTTTTAAATCTTGCAATTCCTCTAGCGTTAACTCTCTTGCTAAAACTACTCTATCAGCTCCTAGTGATTTCCAAAAATTAATAGTTTCTAAATTGGCTGCACTTTGTTGCGTACTTACATGTACTTCAAATTTGCACTTTAGCGTCTTTGCTCTAGTTAAAATATAGATGGAAGAAACAATAATTGCATCTACTCCTATTTTATCTAGGGCAAGTAAATATTCATCTAGCCCTGCTAAATCTTCATTATGAGGATAAATATTAACAGTGATATGAACTCTAGAATTATGAGCATGGGCAAACTTAACTCCCTCTTCGATATCTTTTAAATCAAAGTTAGAAGCTTTCGCTCTAAGTGAAAATTGTTTGCCACCAACAAAGACTGCATCAGCACCATATTTTACTGCAATTTTTAGTTTTTCTAAATCTCCTGCTGGAGCTAAAAGTTCAGGTTTAAACATTAGTTAGCCACCCCAATCTTTTTAAAATAAAAGGCACTACCATAACTATGGTCTTGATATTTATTTTTAATCTCTTCACTATATTTTTTATTCTTATTGTTTTTAGCAAGAACAAAGTAATCTAAAATATCTTTTAGATATTTTACATCTTCAAAAACACCATCAATAATAAATTTAGAGTAACCTAAATCAATAAACTTATTTAGATAATCTATTCCTAGTAAAATCTCTCCACTAAAAACTTGGGTCCCATTATCATCTTGATAGATTGGATAAAAGTCTTCTCTTTGACTTTCCTTTAGTGTTAAATTCGTGTTTTTAATATATTTAGTTGAATCCGTTTTATATTTATCAAAGTAGTTTCTGATTAATTTTCTTTTTGAATAAAATAAATGATAATAACCATAAATATTAAGACCAAGATTAAAATCACAATGACTTGCAAATTCTTCAATATTATCTAGTGTAACATCTTTGGATATTATCACATCTTTAATCCCTAAAGAATTGATTACTTTAGCATCTAAGTAATTAACCATCTGAGTTTCACTATAATAGACAAGTTTATCAACAACATTTAATCTTTTAGCAATTTCTAACACTGCAAAATCACTAAAGAAAATGCCATCTACACTATTATCTTTTAATTCCTTTAAAAAAGGTTCTAATTTATCTATCTCTTTTTGAGTAAATATTTTATTTACATTAACATACAATTTTTTATTTAATTTATGAGCTTTCTTTATTGCTTCTAATATTTCTTTGTTAGAAAAAGAAGCGGCTAGTCTAACCCCAAAACTATCATTACCAAGCAAAAAAGCATCAGCACTTGCTAATGTTTCTAAATCATTTAATTTATAAGGTGTAATGATTAATTCCATAGTTATATTCCTCACGATATTCATTCTAACACAATTACTAGTTTTACAAAACTAATAGTTTACTAAACTATTAATATTATGTTATATTTATATATGCATACGACTAAGGAGAAGACCAACTATGAAGATATATTTTAAATGGCCAAATAATGATAATGGTAAACAATTCTACATCAAGGGAGACATGTTTAGAGGTGGAAAAGAAGCTAGCGTTAACGATGTTCCTTGTGAAAAAGTAGAAGCAAATATTTTTAAATACTACGACGAAGATATCAAGCGTGATAGAAAGATAGAATTCATTCCAAGAATGCTAGATAACCCAAAGGTAGAAATCGATGGTAAAGACATTCGCTTATTTAAAGAAACAGCAATGCCTGCTAGAGTTTTAGTTTTATTACCTGCTTTAATTACAATTCTATTAACTACAAATCCAGAAAAACTTGAAGAACTAGGCTATGATTATTCAAATGCTATTATTGCTCCTGGACTTGCAGGTTGGATTAAACTTGCAATCTCACTACTAGGAATTCTAGTAAACTATCTAATCTTAACCCATATTAAAAACGATGCAATCAAGATTATCTTATATGTTGTTGTTACAATCGCTGCATTTGTGGGTTTATGTTTGTTACTAGGAACTACACCTATAGATGTTCTAGGATCAGCACAATAACAAAAAAAAGAGCTTATGCTCTTTTTATTTTAGTTTTGGTTTATAGAATGCTCTGCCTTCTAAGGCATTGATTCTAGGTGTGAACTCACCCTCTTCAATTTGATTTAAGGCTTTATCCATCATATTAATTCTAGCATCAATATTATCAATAATACTCAATATTTCTGCTTCCTTAATTCTAGGTAATACTGGTGAACCATATTCTAACTCCCCATGATGAGATAAGACCATGTGTTGTAAAACAAGTGATACTTCTTCATCGATTTTTAGTTTATCTGCCATTTCTTTAACATAGGCATGCATAATTGAAATGTGACCGATAAGTTGCCCTTCGACTGTATACTTTGGTGTTTTAGGACCACTGATTTCAATTGTTTTACCAATGTCATGAAGTATTACTCCTGCAAGTAACAAATCCCTATTTAGTGTTGGATAAACATTACATAAAGCATCTGCGGCATCTAGCATACCAACTGTATGGTGTAATAATCCTGATACATATTCATGGTGATTTTTACTAGCTGCAGGATAAATAGCAATCGCTGATAATTTTTCTTTAACAATTGCTTCAACTAAACGTTGAATTTCTTTGTCTTTAATCTTGACAACATATCCTAAAAGCTTCTTTTGCATGATTTCTTTTGGAATTGGCGCTGCCATCATGTAGTCTGATAATTCAATATCTTCTTCTGACATTTTAACTCCAGAAAGAATTTTAAGTTGTAGTGAATTACGATAAGGAACTACATCTGCATTAACTTTAACAAAATTACCTACTTCAAATGTCTCTTCATCACTAGGATTTACTTCCCATTTTCTACAATCAATTGTTCCGGAATTATCTTGCAAAGTAACGCTAAAATAAGGTACTCCCGCATTTGTAACACCTTTAGTCATTGCAATAACTAAAAATACTTGTTCGATTCTTTGTTGAGCCTCTAACTCTTTGATCATTTTCCCCCTCCTTTCCTTTATTAATTATATCATAACTAACCTAGTAGTCGATAAATAATGAAAGATTAAAAGTTTTAAAAACTTCACTAATAATTTCATTTTCAAAACCTTTTTTCACTAATTCATCATACAGTCTTTGTTTTAATTTGTTATCATCTAGTTTTTTATGATTGTTTTTGTAAAATTTAGCATACCTTAAACAACTATCGAACTCTTTACTAGCATATTGCTTGATAATCTTGTCACTAATGTTATCAAATCCTATTTGCTCTAGTTCGTAAACAATATGATTTATTGACCAAGCTTTTGCTATTTTATTTTCAAAATAAGATGAAATAAAAGCTTCGTCATCTACTAAATGACTTTTTTCTAATCTAGTGATTGTTCTAGTGATAATTTCTTCATCATATTTACTCGCTAACTTATTTTTTAAACCAAAACTTGAATAGTTTTGTTTAGCAAGAAGTTTGATGCAATAATTGTATGCTTCCTTTTCTAAAACATTATCATCAATAGCTTTTAAATCGTAATCACTAACGCTTTGATTTCTAACAAGTGGATTAAGCAAAAAAGTTTCTAGGTCAATTTTCTTAACTTCCCCAGAATCTAAAGTGATTTTAACAAGTTTCTCATTGAACTCTATTTCTTCTACTTTGTAATCCACTTATTTCACCTATCTTTATTGATAGTTCCATTATAGCATACATGTATTAGTTGTAAAGAAACTATATTACTAGTATAATAATAAAAAGCATAAGTTATATTATCTATAACTTAAGTGTTTGAAAGGGGGCTAATAATGTGTCCAAAAAATATGTTTACTTCTTTGGAGATTTTAAAAAAGAAGATGGACAAATAAGAGAAGTACTTGGAGGTAAAGGTGCTGGTTTAAGTGAAATGACGCTAGCTAATATGCCTGTTCCTCAAGGCTTTACTTGCAGTGTCCAAGCTTGTAATAAGTATTATGAAGATAATGAAACAATTAGTGATGACATTATTAAGCAAATTAAAACTAATGTTGCAAGGCTAGAAAAAGTGTCAGGTAAGAAGTTTGGTGATCCAAATAACCCACTACTAGTATCTGTCCGTTCAGGCGCTAAGATTTCAATGCCAGGAATGATGGATACGGTCTTAAACCTTGGCATTAATGAAGATGTTGTTAAAGGTATTGCAAAAGCAACTAATAATGAGCGATTTGCTTATGATTCATATCGCAGATTCATTCAAATGTATTCTGACGTTGTTCAAGAACTTGTAACAAAAGAAAATAATCCATTTGAAAAAATTCTTGATCAAGTTAAAAAAGAAAAAAACGTTAAATTAGATACAGAACTTAATGCAGATGATTTAAAAGAAGTTGTTAAACGCTATAAGAAACTTTATAAAAAGTTAAAAGGTGAAGACTTCCCTAATGATCCTAATAAGCAATTACTAGAAGCTATTAAAGCAGTCTTTAAGTCTTGGAATAATGAACGTGCAATCTATTATAGAAAAATGAATGATGTTCCAAGTGATGTAACAGGAACTGCAGTTAATGTTCAAATGATGGTCTTTGGAAATATGGGCAATGACTCCGGAACTGGTGTTGCTTTTTCAAGAAACCCAGCTACTGGTGAAGATAAAATCTATGGCGAATTCTTAATGAATGCTCAAGGTGAAGACGTTGTTGCAGGTATTAGAACCCCTTTATCTATCGATGAGCTTGCTAAAATCAATCCAAAAGTATACAAGCAATTTTGCACTACTGCTAAAAAACTAGAAAAGTATTACAAGAATATGCAAGACATGGAATTTACCATTGAAAAAGGCAAACTATACATGCTTCAAACTAGAAATGGTAAAAGAACAGCTCATGCTGCTTTAAAAATCGCTTGCGATATGTATGATGAAAAGTTGATTAATAAGAAAGAAGCTCTTCTTCAAATTGAACCTTCACAATTAGATGCATTACTTCACCCTACATTTAATGCCTCTGAATTAAAGAAAGCAAAACCATTAGCAACTGCATTACCTGCTTCTCCTGGCGCTGCTTGTGGACAAGTAGTATTTAGCGCAGAAGATGCTGGTGAATGGGCTAAAAACGGTAAGAAAGTAATCTTAGTAAGACTCGAAACATCTCCAGAAGATATCGAAGGTATGTACAAGGCTCAAGGCATCTTAACTGCTCGTGGCGGCATGACTTCTCACGCTGCTGTTGTAGCAAGAGGAATCGGTACATGCTGCGTAGCTGGTTGTACAGAACTTGATATTAACGAAACTAAGAAGGAATTTAAATTAAATGGTAAAACTATTAAGGAAGGCGATTACATTTCTCTAGATGGTTCTACTGGTAATATCTATTTAGGTCAAATTAAAATGGCCCCTGCTTCAATTTCAGGTAATTTTGGTAGAGTCATGCAATGGGCTGATGAAATAAGAACACTAAAAGTTAGAGCAAATGCTGACACTCCAAAAGATGCTAAACAAGCCATCGAATTTGGAGCAGAAGGTATTGGCTTAACTAGAACTGAGCATATGTTCTTTGATGAAGCAAAAATAAAAGCTGTTAGAGAAATGATTGTTGCAACAACTAAAAAGCAAAGGCAAATTGCTTTAAATAAAATTCTTCCATTACAAAGAAAAGACTTTGAAGGAATTTATGAAGCAATGAAAGAACTTCCAGTTACAATCAGATATCTAGATCCTCCACTACATGAATTCTTACCACAAAAAGAAGAAGATATTAAAGAAATTGCAAATGAACTAAATATCACCATCAAGGAATTAAGATCAGTTATTGATAGACTACATGAATTTAACCCTATGATGGGACATAGAGGATGTAGATTATCTATTACTTATCCAGAAATTGCTGAGATGCAAACAAAAGCAGTTATTGAAGCTGCTCTTCATACAATGAAAAAGCATCCAGATTGGAAGATAACTCCTGAAATTATGATTCCTTTAATAGGTGATCCAAAAGAATTAAAATTTGTAAGAAATATTGTTACAAAGACTGCTGATGAATGCATCAAAAAAGCAAAATCTAATATGAAATATCATGTTGGTACAATGATTGAAATACCACGTGCAGCATTACTTGCTGATGAAATTGCCAAAGAAGCTGAATTCTTCAGTTTTGGAACAAATGACTTAACACAAATGACATTTGGCTTCAGTCGTGATGATGCTGGTAAGTTCTTAAATTCTTATTATGAAAATAAAATCTACCAAAACGATCCATTTGTAACACTAGATCAAAAGGGTGTTGGAAAACTAATCGATACAGCAGTAACTTTAGGTAGAAAAACTCGTAAAGATTTACATTGCGGTATTTGTGGCGAACATGGTGGAAACCCTGCAAGCGTAGAATTCTGTCATAAGGTTGGACTAGATTATGTATCTTGTTCACCATATAGAGTTCCAGTAGCAAGACTTGCTGCTGCTCATGCTGCGATTAAATTCCCAAAAAAATAAGAAAATTAAATTCTCTTGAAAGGAGGATTTAACTATTAGTAAGTCAAGAGAAAAATGATTTATACGACAAAAAGAGTTCTTTTTACGAACTTTCTCTAAAATCCTAAATAAGTTTAGGAACTATTTAACAAAAGATAAGTCAAAATCAATGTGTTCGGTTTCTAACTTATAAATGATTCTTACTAATTTTCTAGCCACATGAGATATGGCTACGCGGTGAGATTTACCTTCATCCCTCTTCTTGCGATAGTACGTATAGAAAGAAGGATTGTACATTAGAATAGATTCTGCACAGTTCATGAGGACCCTGCGTAGAACTACTGAACCCTTCTTATTCATCCTG